>NZ_WFGV02000134.1 GCF_010095445.2 Pseudomonas sp. TNT3 | reverse complement strand
TGTGGGAGATTCTATGTTGCCCAGCAACACAAAATTCTCAAGCCGATAGGTATTCGCTCTGATTTTTCATCAGAGCGAACGCCACCCGACAGAGCTTGCGAGCCAAGGCCACCAAAGCCTGAGTTTTTGAGAAGCCTCTAGCCAGGTACGACTCGTAAAACGGTTTCCATTTAGGTGATCGACACGCTGCCATAGCAGCGTTGTAAGCCAGGCGGCGAACTTCCGGATCCCCTTTTTTCGTCAGGTGCCGGACGCCTTTCTTTTTTCCGGAGTCATCGACCTGAAGGTCCATCCCTAAAAACGCGATGAACGCATCGCTATTGGCAAAATCGCCCCGCATAAAAGTCGTTGCCAGCCCGGTCGCGGTCAGCTCGCCAACGCCTTCGATGGCTTTGCAACGGTCTATATTTTCCTCAATTCCGGCTTCTTTACTGACCTTGCGCAGTAATTTTTGAATCGCCTGATCGGCCTCTTTGAATGCTCTTTGCTGAGCGGCCTGGATTTTTTTCAGCAAAGGCTCATCAGTCCAGCTCAGCATTAATCCCGAATGGTTCTGGATAAGCGTTGCGCGCCTGTGAAGCAGACTTTTGAGCGAAGTGTAGGCCTTAGGTGGCGGGCTCCACAGCCGCAACTTGCTCTGTTCGCTCGCCAAGTAGCGCGCCAGTAAACGCGCATCACAGGGGTCATTCTTGGCGCGCTGACCGACACTGTTTCTGTAATGGCTCACTCGATAGGCATCCACCACGTAGACTTGGTGGCCCATTTCGTAAGCCAGTTCTATGGTGTCCAAATGGTAAATATTGGTGGCTTCGACAGCCAAAGCGCTGCCTGGCGGCAGGTCTTTGAGCCAGCGTTTAAGGGCGGTTCGGTCATTTTTGACCGGGTCGATGGTTTGCAGGTCGGCGCGATAGACAACGATCTCGGCCTTGGCGACATCAATACCCACCACCGTTTGCGAAGTAGGGATTGTCATGACAATTCCTCAGAGCTAGGGTTTAAGTGCTTGTCGGGGTCTACCGTTGCGCTGGCTTGTCTCTATCGTCGGTTTGACCGATGCATTCCTTATCGGCGCTTTGGGTAGAAGGGGTGGGACGAGAAGTCTCCCACAGTCTGTACTGGTCAGAGTCAGAATCGAGTCTGTAGTCCCACCCCACCCCTTCAAGTC
>NZ_WFGV02000133.1 GCF_010095445.2 Pseudomonas sp. TNT3 | reverse complement strand
TGTTGCGGTCGAATTTTTTTAGACCATGATGTAGGAGCGTCGATCTAAGGAAGCATCATGGGTTATCGGGTTGTCACGTCAGAGCAAAAAGCAGAGGCCATTCGCTTGGTTGTGGAGATGCATTACTCCGTACCTAAAGCCTGTGAAGCCACTGGAGTAGGCCCTACTGCCTTGCGCCGCTGGGTTTCACGTTGGCGCCGGGAGCAGGACGGGATATCGCAGCCTCCACGACTGCAGGACCAGGAACTGATCGAGTCGCTACTGGCAAAACTGGCGCTACTTGAAGCCGAGAACCAAGTGCTAAAAAAGCAATTGCCCTCTCATCTAAAGGTTCTGTTCTCTCGAACCAAATGATTGATGGCGTTAAAGGTGCGATGTCGATTCGGCGTATGTGCGCGGTGCTTGGCATTGCCCGAAGCAGCTATTACACAAAGCGAAAACCCAAGCGACTGAAGCCTGCAGTGCGTTGGTTGAGGCGCAAACTTCGTGCATTGCATAAGGAACATCGAGAGGCGTTGGGTACTCGTGGGCTTTGCAAAGAATTAAGAAAAGAGGGCGTTTTCATTGGTCGCTATCGAATGCGTACCTTGATCAATACCTTTGGTCTGCACCGACGCAGGCCACGTTATGCACACTATCGCCGCGCCACGAAGCCGGCGATCGTAGCCCCGAACATACTTGATCGTCGCTTTAATCCAAGCCGGCCAGACACGCTTTGGGCAGGCGATATTACCTACATCAGAGTGGGCAATAGCTGGCTTTACCTCGCGGTGGTGATGGATTTGTTTTCACGCAGGATTGTGGGCTGGGCGTGCTCTCGGACTGCCGATGCTGAGCTGTCTGCAAGAGCGCTGAAGTTGGCAGTATCTATCCGGCGACCGATGCCTGAGTTGCTGTTCCACTCAGACCAAGGCTGTCAGTACACTGCTGATCGATTTGTCGCCTGCTTGGCAGAAAGCCGCATCGTTCAGAGTATGAGTCGTCGAGGCAACTGTTGGGATAACGCGGTGGTGGAGCGCTATTTCAGGACATTGAAGCACGATTGGATGCCGGAAAACGGCTACCAGAATCATTTCGAAGCGGAGAAGGATGTGCTGGAATTCATCTCGCATTACAACTATCGCCGTTGCCACTCCGCCTCGAACCACTTGCCGCCTGCGCTGTTCGAGCAACAGGCGGCTTAATCCTCCTACGGGATGGTTTAAAAAAACTGAACCACTACA
>NZ_WFGV02000132.1 GCF_010095445.2 Pseudomonas sp. TNT3 | reverse complement strand
ATCCTTCCGAACAGCTACGCGATGTGTTGAAGCGCACGCTGGGTGTGCCGCTGTTTCAGGTCAATGCGCTGGCCGACTGCTGTGGTCACTGGAGTGATCAGGCGCCGCCCCTTGAGCGCCTGCGCGAAGGCGGCTTCGACCCCGACAGCCCGGTGCTGCGCCGGGTGTTGAGTCTGACGCAACAGCTGATCGGTTTCCCCCGTCACCTGTCCCAGCACCCCGGCGGCTTCGTCATTTCCGAGCAACCGCTGGACAGTCTGGTGCCGGTGGAAAATGCCGCCATGGCCGAGCGCACCATCATTCAGTGGGACAAAGACGATCTCGACGCGGTCGGGCTGCTCAAGGTGGATATTCTGGCGTTGGGCATGCTCAGCGCGATTCGTCGTTGCTTCGATTTGCTGCGACGCCATCGCCATCTCGACTTGAGCCTGGCATCGATCCCTTCCGAGGACCCACAGACCTACGACATGATTGGCCGTGCCGATACTGTCGGCGTGTTCCAGATTGAATCCCGGGCGCAGATGTCGATGCTGCCCAGGCTCAAGCCTCGCACGTTTTATGACCTGGTGATCGAGGTGGCCATCGTCCGCCCCGGACCGATTCAGGGCGGCATGGTGCATCCGTATCTGCGGCGTCGAAACAAGGAAGAGCTCGAAAGCTATCCTTCCGAACAGCTACGCGATGTGTTGAAGCGCACGCTGGGTGTGCCGCTGTTTCAGGAACAGGTGATGCAGATCGCCATCGTCGCCGCTGACTACAGCCCCGGCGAGGCGGATCAGTTGCGTCGTTCCATGGCGGCCTGGAAGCGTCACGGCGGACTCGAGCCGCACAAGGAACGACTGGCGGCCGGAATGAAGAAAAACGGCTACACGGCGGAGTTCGCCGCGCAGATTTTCGAGCAGATCAAAGGTTTTGGCAGCTATGGGTTTCCCGAGTCCCACGCTGCCAGTTTTGCCTTGCTGACCTACGCCAGTTGCTGGTTGAAATGCCATGAACCCGCGGCATTCGCCTGCGCGCTGATCAACAGTTGGCCCATGGGTTTCTACAGCCCGGACCAGATTCTGCAGGACGCGCGGCGTCATCACTTGCAGATTCGCCCGGTGGACGTACGGGCCAGCGACTGGGATTGCAGCCTCGAACCGATCATGGGGGCGCAGCCGGCCATTCGCATGGGGATGCGCATGATCAAGGGCTTTCGCGAGGACGATGCCCGGCGCATCGAGGTGGCACGGGCACGGGGGGTATTTGTCGACATCGCCGACCTCGGCGAACGGGCACGACTGGACGCTCGCGCCCAGGAACAACTGGCCGACTCCGGTGCTCTGCGCGGGCTGGCCGGTGATCGGCATCGGGCACGCT
>NZ_WFGV02000131.1 GCF_010095445.2 Pseudomonas sp. TNT3 | reverse complement strand
TTCTTCGGCGCCCTGCTGCAGTATCCGGCGAGCAACGGCGACCTGTTCGATTACCGCGAACTGACCGAGCGTTTCCACGCGGCCAACGCACTGGTGGCGGTCGCGGCTGACTTGTTGGCGCTGACAGTGCTGACCCCTCCGGGCGAGTTCGGTGCTGACGTCGCCATCGGCAGCGCGCAACGCTTCGGCGTGCCTCTGGGTTTCGGTGGCCCGCACGCTGCGTTCTTCTCGACTAAAGATGCATTCAAGCGCGACATGCCGGGCCGCCTGGTCGGCGTCTCGGTGGACCGTTTTGGCAAGCCGGCCTTGCGCCTGGCGATGCAGACCCGCGAGCAACATATCCGCCGCGAGAAAGCCACGTCGAACATCTGCACCGCGCAGGTGCTGCTGGCCAACATCGCCAGCATGTACGCCGTGTACCACGGTCCGAAAGGCCTGACGCAGATTGCCCAGCGCATTCATCACCTGACCGCGATTCTGGCCAAGGGCTTGAACGCTATGGGTCTGCAGGTTGAACAAGCGAGCTTCTTCGACACCCTGACTCTGGCCACTGGCGCGCAAACCGCTGCGCTGCACGAACAGGCACACGCCCAGCAGATCAACCTGCGCGTCGTCGACGGCGAGCGTCTGGGCCTGTCCCTCGACGAAACCACTTCGCAAGCCGACGTTGAAACCCTGTGGAGCCTGCTGGCCGACGGCAAGGCGCTGCCAGACTTCGCCGCCCTCGCCGCGTCGATCGTCAGCACGATCCCGGCCTCGCTGGTTCGCCAGTCGCCAATCCTCAGCCACCCAGTGTTCAACCGCTACCACTCCGAAACCGAGCTGATGCGCTACCTGCGCAAGCTGGCCGACAAGGACCTGGCGCTGGATCGCACCATGATCCCGCTGGGTTCGTGCACCATGAAACTCAACGCTGCCAGCGAAATGATCCCGGTCACCTGGGCTGAATTCGGTGCGCTGCACCCGTTCGCCCCGGCCGAGCAAAGCGCCGGCTACCAGCAACTGACCGACGAACTGGAAGCGATGCTCTGCGCCGCCACCGGTTACGACTCGATCTCGCTGCAACCGAACGCCGGTTCCCAGGGTGAGTACGCTGGCCTGCTGGCCATCCGTGCATACCACCAGAGCCGTGGCGAAGACCGTCGCGACATCTGCCTGATCCCGTCGTCCGCCCACGGTACCAACCCCGCCACGGCCAACATGGCTGGCATGCGTGTGGTCGTGACCGCTTGCGATGCTCGTGGCAACGTCGACATCGAAGACTTGCGCGCCAAGGCGATCGAGCACCGCGAACACCTCGCCGCGCTGATGATCACCTACCCGTCGACCCACGGTGTGTTCGAAGAAGGCATCCGCGAAATCTGCGGGATCATTCA
>NZ_WFGV02000130.1 GCF_010095445.2 Pseudomonas sp. TNT3 | reverse complement strand
CCGTGACGTTGAAATCCGTGCCGCCCGCGGTAACACGCTGACCGCCAAAAGCTGGCTGACTGAAGCGCCGCTGCGCATGTTGATGAACAACCTCGACCCGGAAGTCGCCGAGAACCCTAAAGAACTGGTGGTTTACGGTGGTATCGGTCGTGCGGCACGTAACTGGGAGTGCTACGACAAGATCGTCGAAAGCCTGACCAATCTGAACGACGACGAGACCCTGCTGGTGCAATCCGGCAAGCCGGTCGGCGTGTTCAAGACCCACACCAATGCCCCGCGCGTACTGATTGCCAACTCCAACCTGGTGCCGCACTGGGCGAGCTGGGAACACTTCAACGAACTCGACGCCAAAGGCCTGGCCATGTACGGCCAGATGACCGCAGGCAGCTGGATCTACATCGGCAGCCAGGGCATCGTCCAGGGCACCTACGAAACCTTCGTCGAAGCCGGTCGCCAGCATTACAACGATGACCTCAAAGGTCGCTGGGTCCTGACCGCAGGCCTCGGGGGCATGGGCGGTGCTCAGCCACTGGCCGCGACCCTGGCCGGTGCTTGCTCGCTGAACATTGAATGCCAGCAGGTCAGCATCGATTTCCGCCTCAACAGCCGCTACGTCGACGAGCAAGCCAAAGACCTCGACGACGCACTGGAGCGCATCGACAAATACACCAAGGAAGGCAAGGCGATCTCTATCGCGCTGCTGGGTAACGCCGCTGAAATCCTGCCGGAACTGGTCAAGCGTGGCGTGCGTCCGGACATGGTCACCGACCAGACCAGCGCCCACGACCCACTCAACGGCTACCTGCCCGCCGGCTGGACCTGGGACGAATACCGCGCCCGCGCGAAGACCGAGCCGGCTGCCGTGGTGAAAGCCGCCAAGCAATCGATGGCCGTGCACGTTAAAGCGATGCTCGAATTCCAGAAAATGGGCATTCCAACCTTCGACTACGGCAACAACATCCGTCAGATGGCGCAGGAAGAAGGCGTGGAAAACGCGTTCGACTTCCCGGGTTTCGTACCGGCCTACATCCGCCCGTTGTTCTGCCGTGGCATCGGCCCGTTCCGTTGGGCGGCACTGTCGGGCGATTCGCAAGACATCTACAAAACCGACGCCAAGGTCAAAGAACTGATCCCGGACGACGCGCACCTGCACAACTGGCTGGACATGGCCCGCGAGCGCATCAGCTTCCAGGGTCTGCCGGCGCGTATCTGCTGGGTCGGCCTGGGCCTGCGCGCCAAGCTGGGTCTGGCGTTCAACGAAATGGTGCGCAGCGGTGAGTTGTCCGCGCCCATCGTCATCGGCCGTGACCACCTGGACTCCGGTTCCGTGGCCAGCCCGAACCGTGAAACCGAATCGATGCAGGACGGTTCCGACGCCGTGTCCGACTGGCCACTGCTCAACGCCCTGCTGAACACCGCAAGCGGCGCGACCTGGGTGTCGCTGCACCACGGCGGCGGCGTCGGCATGGGCTT
>NZ_WFGV02000012.1 GCF_010095445.2 Pseudomonas sp. TNT3 | reverse complement strand
CCTCGCTCCGGTCCTGCTCCGTGGGCCCGCCGCGATCGGCCATCCATGGCCGTGCGCGGCTAACCCGGCATCCATGCCGGGTTGCCCACTGCGCAGAACCTGCGCTCGGCCTTCCCATGGGGCAAGAAATTCAAGATCAAAAGCAGATCGAAAGCCAATGCGAGGCGGCCTGACAGCCGACCTGACTTTGCGGGCGTGCCCCGCTCAACGTTATCCCTGCAGGAGGGGCGCCACGTCTTCGACGCCACGCTGTCGCGCAAGGAACTGGGTGCTCGCCGCATTGGATGTCTAAAGATGAGTAAAAAGCTCATTTTTAAAATCAATGGTTTAACGTTTGTTCCATAAGAGCTGTCGAGTGCAACGAGGCTGCGATTCTTTCAAATTCCCCCGGTCCCATTTCCAATCCACAATCCCGACCGCATCATCCCCCTGCCTTATCGCGCACCATTCAGCCTCACCTGTGTTCATTGTGACCAGCAACGCCGTGCCTGACACTCGGACTCATCGTCCTTTGGTCTGCTGGAGTTAAACCCTATGAGTGAGTCTGTTCGCTTCGAAGATAAAGTCGTGATCATCACGGGTGCCGGCGGCGGCCTCGGCCGGGCTCACGCGCTGCTGTTTGCCAAACAAGGCGCCAGGGTGCTGGTCAACGACCTCGGTGGCTCGGCTCAAGGCGAAGGCGCTAACGCTTCAGCGGCAGACCGGGTAGTGGCGGAGATTCGCGAGGCCGGCGGCACTGCCGAGGCCAACCACGACTCAGTAACCGATGGCGACAAAATCGTGCAACACGCTCTGGATGCCTTCGGCCGTGTCGACGTCGTGGTCAACAATGCCGGGATCCTGCGCGACAAGACCTTCCACAAAATGGAAGACGCCGATTGGGACCTGGTCTACCGCGTCCACGTCGAAGGCGCCTACAAAGTTACTCGCGCCGCCTGGCCGCACCTGCGCGAACAGAACTATGGCCGGGTGATCTTCACGGCGTCGACCTCGGGCATCTACGGCAACTTCGGCCAATCCAACTACGGCATGGCCAAGCTCGGCCTCTACGGCCTGACCCGCACACTGGCCATTGAAGGGCGCAAGAACAACATCCTGGTCAACGCCATCGCCCCGACTGGCGGCACACGCATGACCGAAGGCCTCATCCCGCCCCAAGTGTTCGAACAACTCAAACCGGAACTCGTCAGCCCGCTGGTGGTGTATCTCGCCAGCGAAAATTGTCAGGAAACCTCGGGACTGTTTGAGGTCGGCGGCGGCTGGATGGGCAAAGTGCGCTGGGAACGCAGCCTGGGGGCAGGGTTTGATCCGCGGGTTGGATTCTCCCCCGAAGATGTGGCGGCGCACTGGCAGCAGATTTGCGATTTCGAAGGGGCGGCGCATCCGAAGGACAATATTGAAGCGTTGAAAGAGATGATGCGGAATTTGCAGAAGTATTCGATGTGATGGATGCAGCAGGGGCAGGATGTGTGTCCTGCCCCTGCTGTTTTTGATTACTCTGGTTTAAAGCCTGGTTTGTTGTTGGCTGCTCGCCAGGTTTTAATTTTTTCGACGATTACCTCAGGTGTGCCGTCCTCGTCTGTCTCTGGGTAATAAATCAAATCAGATCCGTTGGGATGCTCAACTAGCAGCCTGAATAATAGGACGGCTTCTATATGATCTTTTTCAGTTGGGAACTCGGCGTTGCATATTTTTGTTAAGAAAATAAGAAATTCTGTTTGGGTGTAATCCGAAATATCTAGCTTGCTCATTTAGTTGCCTCCTTTGTGAATCTCGGCGTGCCGTTTTGGAGTGACTATACGAATGTTATCTATCCCGTATACATCGCCTCCTTTGGAGATTTGTTGAATGTGGTGTAGTTCGAATTTAATTCGGTTGCCTAATATACCAGCTTCAGGAACAAACGGAGCTCTCCCGTTTTTCATTGCATGGATGTTGTTGGCTTTAAATTGTTTCGATAAATCGTCAGCGCCTGCAACAGCTTTCCAAAAGCTTTCGCGAAACTCTCTGAAATTGGAAAACTGTTTGCCTCGTAGTTGATCTGCGATCGGCTTCGGAATCGCTGCCCCTTCGTTTTGTGAGATATCGCCTAACCAAACACCCAAAATCGTCTCGCCATCTCCCCCAGCTACACCTGCTTCATTCCGCCGATCCCTGAACATCGTATAGATCGGGGGTATCCCCGAGTCTGCAGGGAAAACGGTGATGAAGCCTCCCAAACTATCGAGATCCAGCTCAGGGAATGCATCGATGCGTCCTTCGAGGGCAGTTACGGTAGCGCCCTCATAGACAACAATGCCCGGCTCGGTCGAGGGCAGTGACGTTGAGGCGTCACCCGGCTGAACAATCGGCGTCCATGTCATCCCTATGGATGGCAGGCCAGGACTTTGAGTCGTGTAGACCTTCCGGGTTGGATCGTATGTAGCGAGTTGAACCGGCACGTCATAAGGCGCCGTCGTGCCGTTCATGGCGACTACGAAGTACTCGATGGTGCTGCCGTCAGCTTTTGAGCCGATGCCAACCGTCAGTTTGACTTGGCCGCCTGAGGGCGCATTTGCGCTCAAGTTCTGATCGGTAGCCGGCGAGAGGTCTGAAAGCGGAACGCTTAATGAGTAGAGGTCGCTATTGCCCAGAGGCGATGGGTACACCAGTGCCGCAAACCCGCTGGCCACGGCCCCGGCTGAGCCGACGGCAGCCGAGACTGTTGCGGTAAGTGCCGATTGAAGAGCGGATCTAATCGCCAGCGATGTTGCCTGACTGACCACCAACGTTCCGGCTGTGCCAGCGAACAGGGGGCCGGCTGCCGCTGTCGAACCTGCCATGGCCAGCGTCGTTTTTCTAGCGTTCTCTTCCGCTTGGCGCAGTTCTTCAAGACGCTGCAACTCTGCCAGTGCTTCGAGGTGCGCCCGTTCTGCAGCTATTTGCTGGGCTGCTGCCTCTGCAGCCAACCGCTCTGCCTCTGCGACTGCCGCTAAGCGTGCTTGCTCTGCTGCCAACCGCTCGGTCTCTGCGACTGCCGCTGAACGTGCTTGCTCTGCGGCCAGCCTCTCGGCCTCTGCGATCGCAGCTAAACGAGCCTGCTCTTGGGCCTGAGCCAGTGCATTAACTTCCGCCTGGATGCGTGCCTGTTCAGCAGCGACACGTTGTGCTTCCTGTTCTGCTGCCAATTGCGCCTGTTCAGCGGCCTGTAAAGTATTAATGGTCTGTATGAGGTTGAGGTTGCGCTGACCGAGTAAATCAATTGTTTGTGATAACAGTCTTGCATCGTTCGCGGCGCTAAGCGATTGATTCAGAGCTCGCATGGCTATGCCGTTCGGCCCCGGCCATTGTTCCATCTTCGTGGCTTTTAACATGTACTCGTGAATAGTCCAGTTAAATGGATCTTTTCCATAAAACGCATTGGCGATTGTTGTTTTAGTATGGTATTCGGCAGATTTTCGCTGATTCAGTGTATTTAAAGCCTGGAGTTCTCGAATTAATGATTGTGATGGTGTTACAGGATCATTCGGACCCTCAGATCGAACAACGGCAAGATCTGTTTCAATAGTCTGTGATAATTGACTGCTTCTGACTTGATAGTCCTGCTCCAGTGCGTTGATTGTATTTACAATCGCCGCCCGATTTTGAATGAAGCTTTCTGCCATGCCGATGCCGAATGGCCCATTTTTAAGATGGCTTGATCCTCGAGGTGGAAGGTTGATGTGATCAGGCGCAACGCCTTTTATATCGATATAGGTATCAATCTCTAGATAGCCAGGTCTTGGTGGTGGTCCGATTGGTTTTCGCATATTCATATCCTTTTGAAATCTGCGTTATTGAAGTGCACACATTTTGACAATGTGCTTACGCTTCCCAGTGTTGGTCCGGCGGTTAAAGGCTATAGGTAAACTAAAAGCAACGAGTCTTATAAGTGTGTAGGACTTTGCTTGAGTGTTCGCGGGTGGTTTCTATAAGTTCTGAGTGGAGGTTAAATTTTTCCGTGTAAGAAATATTTCTTATAGTTCGCACGAGTTGCCAGAAAAGGGCGCGGGGTTTGATTCGCGGCTTGGGTTCTCGCCCGAGGACGTGGCGGCGCATTGGCAGCAGATTTGCGATTTCGAAGGGGCGGCGCATCCGAAGGACAATATTGAAGCGTTGAAAGAGATGATGGGGAATTTGCAGAAGTATTCGATGTGATGGATGCAGCAGGGGCAGGATGTGTGTCCTGCCCCTGTTAATTTTAATTACTCTGGTTTGAAGCCTGGTTTGTTGTTGGCTGCTCGCCAGGTTTTGATTTTTTCTACAATAGCCTCAGGGGTAGCGTCCTCATCGGTATCTGCGTAGTAAATCAAATCAGAACCGTCGGGGTGCTCGGTCAGTTCCTCAAACAAAAGGACCGCCTCTATTTGTTCTCTTTCTGTCGGGTACTCTGAGTTGCAGATTTTTCTTAGAAGAAGAAGAAAATCTTTCTCGGCGTAATCCGAAAATTTTAATGTGTTCATTTTACTTCTCTCCTTTGTGTATTTCGGAGTGTCGTTTGGGAGTGACAATGCGGATGTTGTCAATTCCGTAGACCTCGCCGCCTTTGGAAATTTGGTTTACATGATGTAATTCGAACTTTACCTGGCCTCCTAGTCTATCGATTTTACGAGGAAATGGAGCACGTCCATTTTTCATTTCTTGAATGTTGTTCGTTGTAAATTGTTTGGCTAAATCTGCATCGCGAGCGACAGCCTTCCAAAGGCTCTCTCGAAACGCTCTGAAATTTGAAAACTCCTTTCCTCTAAGTTCGTCGGCAACCTGCCTTGGAATTGCTGCACCTTCGCTCTGTGAGGCAGCTCCCAGCCAGACGCCTGAAATTACCTCTCCATCGCCAATTGCTGTGCCCGCATCATCCCGCCGATCCCTGAACATCGTATAGATCGGGGGTATCCCCGAGTCTGCAGGGAAAACGGTGATGAAGCCTCCCAAACTATCGAGATCCAGCTCAGGGAATGCATCGATGCGTCCTTCGAGGGCAGTTACGGTAGCGCCCTCATAGACAACAATGCCCGGCTCGGTCGAGGGCAGTGACGTTGAGGCGTCACCCGGCTGAACAATCGGCGTCCATGTCATCCCTATGGATGGCAGGCCAGGACTTTGAGTCGTGTAGACCTTCCGGGTTGGATCGTATGTAGCGAGTTGAACCGGCACGTCATAAGGCGCCGTCGTGCCGTTCATGGCGACCACGAAGTACTCGATGGTGCTGCCGTCAGTTTTTGAGCCGATGCCAACCGTCAGTTTGACTTGGCCGCTTGTTGGCGCATGTGCGCTCAAGTTCTGATCGGTAGCCGGCGAGAGGTCTGAAAGCGGAACGCTTAATGAGTAGAGGTCGCTATTGCCCAGAGGCGATGGGTACACCAGTGCCGCAAACCCGCTGGCCACGGCCCCCGCTGAGCCGACGGCAGCCGAGACTGTTGCGGTTAGTGCTGATTGAAGAGCGGATCTAACTGCCAGCGATGTTGCCTCACTGACCACCAACGTTCCGGCTGTGCCAGCGAACAGGGGGCCTGCTGCCGCTGTCGAACCCGCCATGGCCAGCGTCGTTTTTCTAGCGTTCTCTTCCGCTTGCCGCAGTTCTTCAAGTCGCTGCAACTCTGCCAGTGCTTCGAGGTGCGCCCGTTCTGCAGCGAATTGCTGCGCCGCTGCCTCTGCCGCAATGCGTGCTTGTTCTTCGGCCGCTTGCCGGGCTTCTTCCAAGGCTGCAAGTCGGGCTTGCTCCCGAGCGCGGACTTCTGCTTCTTCATTGATCCGTGCCAGTTCGGCAGCGACTCGCTGCGCTTCCTGCTCGGCTGCTGCCCTTGCTTGCTCTTCTGCCTGGGCCGCCATTAGAAAATTCTGGACATTGACTTGCTGCTGGCTGAGTAAAGTCAGACTTTGCGATAACAACTGGGCGTTATGAGCCGCCCGGTACGAGCGATACCATGCCTGCATGGCAATGCCATCAGGCCCGGGCCTCTTTTCTATGGTTGTAGCTTTTGTCATGAAGTCATTGACGTGCCTGTTGAATGGGCTACCTCCGAAAAACTCATTGGCGATTGCTGTTTGGTCGTGAAATTCAGCGGCTATGCGTTGAGTAAGTGTGTTGCGAACATCCAGCTCTCGAAGAATCGCTTGTACGGGTGGAAGTTGCTCGGTTGAGCCTTCTAATCGGACGGCGGCCAGTTCGTTTTCAATTGTTTGTGGCAGTGCAATGGTTTTGGCGTCATATTCCTGAGCCATTAATTGTGAATTATCTTGGATGGTGTACAAGTTTTTATGATAAGTAGAAACAGAAGCGCCGTATTTTCCGCCGTTGTTTGGTGTTGGGCGAGCACGATTCATATGGTCGGGAGCAAGCCCGACTGTTTCTATGGCTGTTTCAAACTCGATAAATCCAGGTCTTGATGTTTTTTCTACTATGACCACTGGTGGTTTTTGCATATTCATGTCCTTTGAATGTGCGCGCATTTTCGGGGAGGGATGATCCGTCAAGTGAAAGAATTATCATTACTGCTGCGTGCAACCTAAAGTTACAGCGAAACTAAAAAACATGGGTCTGAGAAGGGTGTAGGTTTCTGCTTGAAGGTTTGAAGGTGTTTTCCATGAATATGGATATGTATAGATTTGTCTGCAACGCAGATAGATAAATCCTGCGTTCTTGAAGTATATGAATGTAGGACGGCACTCTTGTCCGAAGCGACATTTGACACTGCGCTACAAAACCATCGCCCATAAAAAAGGCCGCTGCAAACGCAGCGGCCAAAGTAAGACGTTGGATCAAGGAGCTACAAATCAACGTCTGTGTACACGGGGCGATGAACCGGACAACTCGATTCATCTGAAATCGGCTAGATAACGACGTGGACTGAACACACGCATCGTTACTGGCATCCAGGCTGTTTCCCTGAGAGCCCGGCAATATTAAAGCCTTGTCTGCAAAGGAAAAATAGCGAATCCGGACATGCAGTGTTGCAGTCTGAGCAACAGTCCCCAGTCACCCACGATCCTGTAACAGCTGCCGAAGACTGCGTTCGGCTGCGCAGCAGTCGCGAAACCAATCACCGCGTTGTATCAGGAAAAAAATGCCTGCCGGAATTGCGACTGCTGCGCAGTCGGACGCAGCCTTCGGCAGCTGCTACGGGTCGGAGTTTGTACGCGCCATGCGATTCATTGATAACGCACAATCCAGCCCATTCATACCCCGCGCAAATCCTGATTCCACAACGCCATTCATCCTTTAGAGCTACACCGCGAATACCTCCTTCGTGCGCTTATCGCTCCCGGTCTGCAGCAGTAGGGTGTGGCCTTCTGTCACTCACCGGGGAAGACGCATGACAAAAACAACAATGCGCGCCATCTTCACGCCGCAGGCGCTGGCCGCTGCGGTGGCCTTGGGCTGCTGTGCCCAGGCGCAGGCTGTTTCGTTCAATATCGGGGAAATCGAAGGGACGTTCGATTCTTCACTGTCGGTGGGTGCGAGCTGGGGCATGCGTGATGCCGACAAGTCACTGGTGGGCACTGTAAACGGCGGGACGGGCCAGGCTTCTACCGGGGATGATGGGCGGTTGAACTTCAAGAAAGGCGAAACCTTCTCGAAGATCTTCAAAGGGATACACGACCTCGAACTCAAGTATGGCGACACCGGCATGTTCGTTCGAGGCAAATACTGGTACGACTTCGAGCTGAAAGACGAGGACCGTCCCTTCAAGCCGATCAGCGATCACAATCGCAAAGAGGGCTCCAAGTCTTCGGGCGCTCAGATTCTCGATGCCTTCGTTTATCACAACTACTCGCTTGCCGATCTGCCGGGCACGGTGCGTGCCGGTAAGCAGGTGGTGAGCTGGGGCGAAAGCACCTTCATCGGCAACTCGATCAACAGTATCAATCCGGTCGACGTCTCCGCGTTCCGGCGCCCGGGGGCCGAGATCAAGGAAGGCCTGATTCCGGTCAACATGCTGTTCGCATCCCAGGGGCTGACGGACAAGTTGACCGTAGAAGGGTTCTATCAGCTGGAGTGGGATCAGACCGTTCTCGACAACTGCGGGACGTTCTTCGGCGGTGACGTGGCCGCGGACGGCTGTACCAAGGGCTATACGGTCGCGAGCCCGGCCATCGCGCCTCTGCAGCCGATCGCCGCAGCTTTTGGTCAGGGCTTCGAAGTCACCAGGGAAGGCGTGGTGGTGCCCCGTGGCGGTGATCGCGATGCCCGCGATTCCGGGCAGTGGGGTACGGCGTTGCGCTGGCTGGGTGACGACACCGAGTACGGCTTGTACTTCATGAATTACCACAGTCGCTCCCCGAACGTGGGGACCACGACGGCTGGCCTGGGTACGCTTGCCAGCCTTCCGGGGATCGTCGCCACCGCTAACAGTCTGGCCCCCGGCACGGGCTCGGCGCTGGCCCAGAGCGTGTTGCTCGGTCGCGGCCAGTATTACCTCGAATACCCCGAAGACATCCGTTTATACGGCGCGAGTTTCTCCACCACCTTGCCGACCGGTACGGCGTGGACCGGCGAAATCAGCTATCGCCCCAATGCGCCAGTGCAAATCAACAGCACCGACCTGACCCTGGCCATGCTCAACCCGATTGCGGGTGGCGCCGCTTCTCCGATTGCTTCCGCACCCGGTGCCGACAACAAGGGCTACCGTCGCAAGGAAGTGACGCAGATCCAGAGCACCCTGACGCACTTCATCGATCAGGTGGCGGGTGCAGACCGTCTTACCCTGGTGGGCGAGGCGGCCGTGGTTCGGGTCGGTGGACTGGAGGCGCGCTCCAAGCTGCGTTATGGCCGCGACTCGGTGTATGGCCAGTATGGTTTCGGCGGGGACACCGATGGTTTCGTGACCTCGACATCCTGGGGTTATCGCGCTCGCGCCATCCTCGATTACAACAACGTGATCGCCGGCATCAACTTCAAACCCAATCTGTCGTGGTCCCACGACGTCTCCGGTTATGGCCCCAACGGGCTGTTCAACGAAGGCGCGAAGGCCGTCAGCGTCGGCGTCGATGCGGACTACCGCAACACCTATACCGCGAGCCTCAGTTACACCGATTTCTTCGGTGGTGACTACAACACGCTGGAAGATCGCGACTTCCTGGCGTTGAGCTTTGGCATGAACTTCTGATCTGGCTGACAAGGATAATTTTATGCGCACGATGATTCTGCAATGCGGCGTCCTGGCCCTGAGCCTGCTGGCTGCCAACGTGATGGCTGCGGTGTCGCCGGAAGAAGCGAACAAGCTCGGCACCAGCCTGACGCCGCTGGGAGGCGAAAAAGCCGGGAATGCCGACGGCTCCATCCCTGCGTGGACGGGGGGGCTGGCAAAAAATGCCGGTGCCGTGGACAGCAAAGGTTTCCTGGCCGACCCGTTCGCCAACGAAAAACCGCTATTCACAATTACTGCGGCGACGGTCGACAAGTACAAGGACAAGCTGTCCGACGGCCAGATCGCCATGTTCAAGCGCTATCCGCAGACTTACAAAATCCCGGTCTACCCCACGCACCGCACCGTTGCCGTGCCAGCGGAAATCAACGAGTCGGCCAAGCGTAGCGCCCTCAATGTGACGCCGATCAACGACGGTAACGGACTGGCCAACTTCACCGGCAATCGCTATTACGCTTTTCCGATACCCAAGAACGGCGTCGAGGTCATCTGGAACCACGTCACCCGTTACCACGGCGGTAACCTGCGTCGCACCATCACCCAGGCAACGCCGCAGTCCAATGGTGACTTCACGGTTATCCGGTTCAAGGACGAGGTCGCCGTGCCTTCGTTGCTGGGGGACCTGAAGCCGGGCAGCGATGAAAACGTGCTCAGCTATTTCAAACAGGAAGTCACCGCGCCCGCGCGACTGGCGGGCAACGTGTTGCTGGTTCACGAAACCCTTGATCAGGTGAAGGAACCGCGCAAGGCCTGGATTTACAACGCCGGACAGCGGCGTGTACGACGGGCGCCGCAAGTGGCCTATGACGGTGTGGGCACGTCGTCCGACGGCCTGCGGACCACCGACAACTTCGACATGTTTTCCGGTGCTCCGGACCGTTATGACTGGAAGCTGATCGGCAAGAAAGAAATGTACATCCCGTACAACAGCTACAAACTCGATTCGCCTGACCTCAAGTACACCGACGTAATCAAGGCCGGTCATATCAATCAGGACCTGACCCGCTACGAGCTGCACCGGGTCTGGGAAGTCGTCGCCACGGTCAAGCCCAACGAGCGGCATGTGTACGCCAAACGGCACATGTACATCGATGAGGACAGCTGGCAAGTGGCGCTGGCTGACCACTACGACGGACGTGGCCAGCTGTGGCGGGTCGCCGAAGGGCATGCGCAGTTCTACTACGATCACCAGGTTCCGGCGTACACGGTCGAGGCTTTGTATGACCTGATTGCCGGTCGCTACATCGCACTGGGAATGAAGAACGAGGAGAAGCGCAGCTTTGAATTCAACATCGATGCAAAAGCAGGGGACTACACCCCGGCAGCCCTACGGAGTACAGGCGTAAGGTAAGCGTCCTACAGGCTCTTATACAAAAAGGTGACCTCGTGGTCACCTTTTTTATGGCGGTTGATCAGTGCGCTGAATACTTCTTCAACAAGGCCTCGCGAGAAGACTAGGGTGGCGCCACAACGATAAAAAAGGCGCACCACAATGACTGCCATGACGCCATGTCTGGACCGTCCTGGACACTTGCCCCGACTAGCCTCCCATCACCTGTCTCGCACGCGGTTGATCGAGCCTTTGCTGGCGTCGACGGCCCGGGTGAAATTGTGCTGTGCGCCTGCCGGTAGCGGCAAGAGTGCCTTGTTGGTCGAGTGCCTCTTACGGGCGCCCGAAGGAACTCAAGTCTGTTGGCTGGCGTTGGCGGGAGAGGCTTTGAGTGCGGCCGATTTTCGACAGCGGCTGGCAGAAGTGTTGGGGTTTGCCTCGCCGGATAAGTCAGGTTTTCTATCGTCCCTGACTCGGTTGCAGACGCCCGTCTGGGTGTTTCTTGATGACTATTGCCGCATTCGCTCTGCGGAACTAGACGAATGTCTCGATCAAATACTGGCCGTCAGCAGCCCTATGGTCACCTGGTGGGTCAGTGGTCGCCGCCGTCCGCAGATCAACTGGCCCCGGTTGTTGCTCAATGATGAACTGTACGATTGCGAGCCCGCCACGCTCGCATTCAGTCAGTCTGAAGTCGAACAGTTGCTGCATTTTCTGGAGCCGGAGAAAGCCGTAAAAGCCGCCAGCAGGGTATTTCAGCTAAGCGGCGGCTGGTGTGCCGGTGTCAGGATCGCCCTGCTGCAAAAATGCGATTGGACTCGTAATGTCGCGCTGGGACGAGCGGACACCCTGCATGATTACCTGGAGCACGAACTGTTCGGCAGTCTGGCCCCCGAACTGAAGGAAACCTGGACGGTGCTGGCGCATCTGCCGCGATTCAACAGCCGATTGTGCGAGCATCTGTTTGGCGCGGGCGAAGGCATTCAACTTTTGCAAACGCTGCAGGAGTTGGGTTGTTTTATCGAGCCCTGGCAAGACTCCACAGACTGGCTGCAGATATTCGCGCCACTGACGCGATTGATGCGCGAAGAGCCATGGCCCGAAGGGCGTTCCTGGCATCGTCGCGCCTGTCAGTGGTTCGCGGGCGAACGTGATTGGAAAGCCGCGTTTGAGCAGGCATTGCTGGCTGAAGAACTCGAGGTCGCGGTGAGCCTGCTGCAGCATTTTAATTTCGCGCATTTGTTCGAGGCTCAGACGGTGACGCTTCTGTTGCAACTCCACGAGCAACAGGGCGAGACATTAATGTTCGGCTCGCCTCAACTCATCGGTTTGATCACCGCTGCCCTGTTGTTTGCCGGACGATTCGAACAGGCAGGTGAATGCATCACGCAGTTGTCGCGTTTCACGCCTCAGCCATCGGAGTTTCTGCAACGGCAGTTGATTGCGCGCTGGCAGGCACAGCAAGGTTGGTTACTGCATTTGCAGGGACGCATGGATGCTTCCCGGACGCATTTTCTGGAGGCGCTGGAAGAGCTGGATCCCGCGCTCTGGGCCGCCCGGCTCATGTGCTTGTCCGGGTTAACCCAACAGGCCCTGCTGATGGGTGAACTCGATGTTGCGCAGGCACTTAACCGAGAGGCGTTATGCCTCGCTCGAGCGCAAGGTTCATTGGTGTATGAGGCGTTGCTGGAGCTCGATCATGCTCAGCTGCTTGAGCAGCGTGGGGCTTTCGGCAGGGCCGATCACCTGCTCGCCACGGTGCACGATCTGCTCTGTGCACAAAAACCGCTTGCCGAGCCCTTGCTGGGACGGATTGCCCTGCATCGCGGGCGCTTGAGTCTGTGTCAGGACCAGGAAATACAAGCGGCCATGTACTTCGAGGCAGGCCTGCAGATTTGCCTGCGAAGCCAGGACAAGCGAGCGCTGTATGGCTTTCTCGGCTTGGCCAAACTGGCGGCCAACCGACAGGATTACGCCCAGGCATTTGTCCACCTGCGTGATGCGGAACGTCTGATGCAACAACGGCGGATTCCAGACACGGTCTACCGCGGGGTCCTGCTGCAGTTGAGCTGCCATTTCTGGCTGCAGCAGGGGCGGCCGGAGCTGGCTCACGAAGCGTTGACCCGAGTGTTGCGTCACTATCACGGTCCCCACGCACGCCAGGCTCCTCCGGCGACGCTGGAATTGATTCCCGGTTTGGAATACCTGCGGGTCCTTGCAGAGGTTTATCTGGGCGTGGCGCAATCGCCGCTGGCGCAGCTTGAGACGTTGTCGCAGTGGGCTGGACAACGGGGGATGGTCGGGCTGCAAGCGCAACTGCTGCTGGCACTGGCTGAGGTTGCGTGGCTGACTGGCAACGCGCAAGTCGCCCGGCAAGCGATGCAGGACGGATTAGCAATCGTCGAGCGTTGTAACTTTCAACAAGCTTTGCGCGATTTGAAACTGCGCCAGCCACGGCTGCCTGAGGCCATCGATATTTCGGAGTCGGGCAACGTTCAGGACACGATGGCCTCACCCCGGACCTGCTTGAGTCATCGTGAAATAGAGGTGCTCACCTTAGTCGCTCAAGGCAACTCAAACCAACAAATTGCCGACTTGCTTTTCATTTCACTGCACACGGTGAAAACCCATGCGCGACGAATCAATGGGAAGTTAGGCGTGGAGCGTAGAACCCAAGCGGTGGCCAGAGCGAAAGTTTTAGGAATTGTTGTTTGAAGTGTAAGCAGGCACTTTGCCTGCTCGCGAACGCACACAAGTTTTGAGTTGAGCTCTACCGGAGTGTCCGCTTATAAGTCATGCGCCGTGAAGTTGACTGTCTGCTCACCCTAAGTATCGGATGACTGCTTGGCAACGGCATTAACTTATAACTGTAGTAACGGTTTTCGTTGCGACGTATGCAAAAGGAAAATGCATGGACACTAATGGATTAAACAAGGCCGGCGGTGAAGGGCAAGCGATTGCTCAACTGTCGAGGCCAACCTTCGCCACCCAGTTTCATGAGTTGCCGGATTGGCTACAGCGTGCCGGGGAAGATGATCGCCAGTATTACTTTGAAGCTGAACAGACGCTGGCGGCAGGAGAGGCAGCGCTGGATCAACTGCTTGGAGAAACCAAATCCCTTAAAGCGTTCTCAAGATTCTACGCGCAAGAGATCGTCAGGCTCATGACCGGTGAAGTCGTCGACCCGGATGAAATCTTCGTCAACGTCGGCCATACCTTTTTCGTTGGGAAACAGAAGGTCGTGCAGTCCAATCGACTGACGCTTCCCGAATTCATGCTCAACGATATGAATGACGCCCCCACCGTTCCACTGGAAATCAGTCTGGAGGGGGAACTGATTCCGTCCAGCTTGAGCGTCGACGGTATTCTGGACGCGATGGGCGATGCGAGCATGCGCGCGCTTTACGCTGAAAAATTCGAGATGAAATATACCGACGAGGTTGTACTCCAGGCCTGGCAACACATGCTGGAAAGCCGCATTCGCCTGAGTGTCTTTAGTGCGAAGTTACAGGGGCATATCAGTGATGAGGCGCTGAGGACTGTGACAAGTGCCGGGCAGGATGACAGCGAGTATTTCATGGGGGACCTGACGCTTGGATCTCTGAAAACCGCGGTCCGGGGCATGATTGTCTATTGCGGTCCCAAAGGTGAAGAAGGCTTTTGCGCTCTTTACGCGCCAGAGGCGCCGGGTGGCAGGGGGTGGTTTGAGTTTGCGAGCTTCAGACAGCTGAACGCCCATCTATTTGACTGGATCACTCAACCCGAAGGGCGCAGCTACCTGAGCGGACAGTCTCAAGCCCGTGAGCGTGACAGCGCCGACGCCTACATGCGACGTGTACTGGAGCTGCCAAATCAGTGGCTTGGCATCAAGCACAGCACCTGGTCGAACAGTGGAGAAGGTGTATTGCGCGAGGCCGTTATGCAGAATGTCGGTTGGCTGCGAGGGGAGTTAAACGCTGTTGTCCCTGCGGGATATCGTTCGGCAACCGTCGGTCAACGGCAATACTTCTCCCGGATAAATACCGAACTGAAAGGTTTGACCCACCTTGCCAACGGCGCTGCAGCGCTGATCAGCTACGAGCAATTTGCCTATGATCTGATCAAAAAACGCGCTGAAGAGGTGCTGGCACAAAATGGCGAGACGGTAACGGTGGACCCTGACCTGATCATGGTGGCGCTGGCTCCTTCGCAAGAGATGACCTTGTCTCAGCTCATCATCACCGAACGTCACATCACTGAAGAAAACGGCCCTGAACATAGCCCTGGTCTCTACCCGGCGATTCGGTTGTTACCCGGTCATCCACCTGTTTCCAGCTTGCTGCTTAAATACCTGCCGGGCTGGTCGAGGACATTGCGACCGGGTGAGCAGTACATTGTAATGTTACGGTCCAGTTACCTGAACAAAGACGCCCCGGGTTATACATTGAAACGCGATGTGCACGTGAATGTGCAATTACATGAAATGCATCGTGCGGCGTTGGCGGAACTGTTCAGTGGTTCTCTGGATCGCAGTCAATACAAGCAGATTGAGTTGCTCATTAATCAGTTGCGCGAACCGGAGCCTGCCGTAACTCATGAAGATCCTGAGATTACCTGGCGCCAAGCTGTTTACGCCTTTCATTTGAAAGGCTGCCGGATCGAAGGTGTTTATGTGTTCCGCTTCATGAGTGCTGAAACCCGGCAGGACTTCTTGTATACCCTGCATCGCCAGATGGCAGATTGTTCAGGCTAATGGGCGAGTTTTGCGATTCGGTGAAGACCGGCGGGCTTGGAAGTTATTACACCGACCGAGCCAAGTACACCCGGCAGAAAGTCGTCAATGAGTACATCAATAGTGTGCAGCGGGGCAGCGCAGTAGTATTGCCGTCGTTGCAAATCGATAGTCGTGTCAGCGATTTCTCACGGTGTTACGCGGATAAAATCAATCAGATCATCAACGGCGTTGACGCGAAAACCACCAGTCTCATGGAGATTGTCGGAAAAATCGTATACGACACCGCCGTTGCGGCAGTCGCCATCGTTAGCATTCCGTTCGCGCCTATCGGTCTAGGACTGAGCGCTGTAGTAATGACAAAAGCGGTCATTGACGGGGTGGAGGCTTACCAGGAAAGCAATTATGAACAGTTGTTTTCAAGTTACCTTGATTGCATGTTGGAACTGACCACTATGCGCATCGGCCACTTGGGCTTCTCCCTGTTGCAGAAGGCGATTGCCAGACAGTTGGGCAATGTTAATACCTGCATGGGTGCCATTTCAGCTTGCACAGGAAAAACGATGGATCTCGCCGTCGCCACGGAACTGATGAAGCAGGCGCTCGCCGAGCCCGATTCAAATGACAAGACCCTTCTGGCGTGACTCTACAATGATTTAACCAGCGCTGGCGGGTGGTTCATAACCCATCCGCCAGCTCACGGCCTGCGTCGCCGTCAATAAGCGCTGTGCGGCGGGACCGTTTTCATCGGCATGAAACAACGATGCCGGACCTACGATGGTCAACACCGCCACCACCTGTCCAACCGCATTGAATACCGGTGACGACAAGGCGTCGACACCCGGCATCAGCAAGCCATGTACATGATGCAGACCACGCTCGCGGATCTGTTCGCACAAGGTCGCGTAAACATGATCGTCTGCCAGCGCATGGGCATTCGCGCCCTGCAGTTCCTGTTCACGCAGATCCAGGGTTTCGCGCTTGGGAAGGTAGGCGCCAAACACCAGCCCTGTGGAGGAACTGAGCAGCGGCAACACCGAACCCAGTTGCGTAACCACCGTCACCGCGCGTACCGCCGGTTCGATGTGCACCACAGTTGCGCCCTGATTGCCCCACACCGCCAGAAAACAGGTTTCGTTCAGCTCGTCGCGCAATTCGGCCAGGGGCAAAGCGGCGACTTTCAGCACGTCCATACTGTTGAGTGCCGCCAGCCCCACACGCAAGGCTTCACGGCCAAGGCCGTAATGGTTAGTGGCAGCATTCTGCTCGGCAAATCCGCTGGCAATCAGCGCCTGCAAGTAACGGTGAACCTTGCTCGCCGGCATCTGCACGTGTTCGGCCAGGCGCGACAGTGATGTCGAGGGTGACAACTCGGCCAGCGCTTTGAGGATGTCGGTTCCGACCTCGGCCGAGCGGACTTTCTGTTTGCCGTTGCTTTCGCTAGTCATGGGGAGGCGGTGTGATCCAGGGACGAATGGGCGTCTTTATAGCTTGACGGTCAATACCAATCAAATTACGTTATGCGTAATCGAATTACGATAAAAATAACCCGGGCGTGCCGATACCTCTTCGATAGAGCGACAGGCCACGGCCTACTCCCTGTTCAGGAGGCTCCATGAACCTCGATTCAACGGCGCCCGCGCTGGCTTATCAGTCCGGCTTCGGCAATGAGTTCAGCAGCGAGGCATTGCCAGGCGCGTTGCCCGTCGGACAGAACTCCCCGCAAAAAGCCCCCTACGGTCTCTATACCGAATTATTCTCCGGCACGGCATTCACCATGGCCCGCGCCGAAGCGCGCCGGACGTGGATGTACCGCATTCAGCCGTCGGCGAACCATCCGGCGTTCATCAAGCTGGAGCGGCAACTGGCGGGTGGCCCATTGGGTGAAGTGACCCCCAATCGTCTGCGTTGGAACCCGCTGGACATCCCGGCTGAACCGACTGATTTCATCGACGGCATGGTAAGCATGGCCGCCAATTCGAGCGCGGAAAAACCGTCCGGCATCAGCATCTATAGCTACCGGGCCAACCGCTCCATGGAGCGGGTGTTTTTCAATGCCGACGGCGAAATGCTGCTGGTGCCGGAACAGGGTCGACTGCGCATTGCCACCGAGCTTGGCGTGCTGGAGCTCGAACCGCTGGAAATTGCCGTGTTGCCCCGTGGCCTGAAATTTCGTGTCGAACTGCTCGACCCGCAAGCGCGCGGCTACCTCGCCGAAAACCATGGCGCACCGCTGCGTCTGCCAGACCTCGGCCCGATCGGCAGCAACGGCTTGGCCAACGCACGGGATTTCCTGACCCCGGTCGCGCATTACGAAAACCTCAAGCAACCGACCACGCTGGTGCAGAAATTTCTCGGCGAGCTGTGGGGTTGTGAGCTTGATCATTCGCCGCTGAACGTGGTGGCTTGGCACGGCAACAATGTCCCGTACAAATATGACCTGCGCAGTTTCAACACCATCGGCACGGTCAGCTTCGATCATCCTGATCCATCGATTTTCACTGTCCTGACCTCGCCCACCAGTGTCCACGGTCTGGCCAATCTCGACTTCGTGATTTTCCCGCCACGCTGGATGGTGGCCGAGAAGACGTTCCGTCCACCTTGGTTCCACCGCAATCTGATGAATGAATTCATGGGCCTGATCAAAGGCGAATACGACGCCAAGGCGGAAGGTTTCGTCCCCGGCGGTGCGTCCCTGCACAGCTGCATGAGTGCCCATGGGCCTGACGGCGAAACCTGCACCAAGGCGATCAACGCTGAGTTGGCCCCGGCGAAAATCGACAACACCATGGCCTTCATGTTTGAAACCAGCCAGGTGCTGCGCCCGAGCCGTTTCGCGCTGGACTGTCCGCAGCTGCAACCCCATTACGACGCTTGCTGGGCCTCGCTGCCCGCCACTTTCGACCCGACCCGGAGATAACCCATGACTCAGACTTCCATCACTCGTAGCTGGGTTGCCTCTGCCAACGGCCATGTTGATTTCCCGCTGCAAAACCTGCCATTGGGCGTCTTCAGCGTGAACGGCGGCGCACCTCGCAGTGGTGTCGCCATCGGCGACCATATCTTCGACCTGGAAGCGGCACTCGATGCCGGGCTGTTTGAAGGTGCCGCAAAAGCGGCGGTAGAAGCCACCCGTGGCGGTCAACTGAATGCATTTTTCGAGCTGGGCCGAGAAGCACGCGTGGCCTTGCGTGAACGTCTGCTGGAGCTGCTGAAAGAGGGCAGCACCCTGCATGGCAAGATCGAAGCCCAAGGCGAAAAACTGCTGCCAGTGGCGGCAAACTGCACGATGCACTTGCCGGCGAAAATCAATGATTACACCGATTTCTATGTCGGCATCGAGCACGCACAGAACGTCGGTAAGTTGTTCCGCCCGGACAATCCCTTGCTGCCGAACTACAAGTACGTGCCGATCGGTTACCACGGTCGTGCTTCGACCATCCGCCCATCAGGCACTGATGTCCGTCGCCCGAAAGGCCAGACGCTGCCGGCCGGTCAGACCGAGCCGACATTCGGCCCGTGCGCGCGCCTGGATTACGAACTGGAACTGGGTATCTGGATCGGCCAGGGCAATGAGATGGGCGACTCGATCGCCATCGGTGACGCCGCCGATCACATTGCCGGTTTCTGCCTGCTCAACGACTGGTCCGCGCGGGATATCCAGGCCTGGGAATACCAGCCGCTGGGCCCGTTCCTGTCGAAGAGTTTCATCACCAGCATCTCGCCCTGGGTGGTGACGGCTGAAGCCCTCGAACCGTTCCGTCGTGCGCAACCAGCGCGTCCTGAAGGCGACCCACAACCACTGCCGTATCTGTCAGACGCGCGCGATCAAGCGGCTGGTGGCTTCGATATCGAACTGGAAGTACTGCTGCTCACCGAAACGATGCGTGAGCAGAACCTGCCCGCCCACCGTCTGACCCTGAGCAACACCCAACACATGTACTGGACCGTGGCGCAGATGGTCGCGCATCACAGCGTCAACGGCTGCCAGTTGCAGGCCGGTGACCTGTTCGGTTCGGGCACTTTGTCAGGCCCGGAGAGTGGTCAGTTCGGCAGCTTGCTGGAAATCACCGAAGGCGGCAAAAAACCAATCGAACTGGCGTCAGGCGAGGTGCGTAAATTCCTCGAAGACGGTGACGAAATCATCTTGCGCGCTCGTTGCAGCCGTGACGGTTTCGCTTCCATCGGTTTCGGCGAGTGCCGCGGCAAAGTGCTGCCGGCGCGCTAAGAGGGTCGGGTCATGGAACTCTATACCTACTACCGTTCGACATCGTCTTACCGCGTACGGATCGCTTTGGCACTCAAGGGCCTGGACTTTCAGGCGCTGCCGATCAACCTGATCGCCCCGCAAGGAGGCGAGCATCGCCAGTCGCCGTACCTGGGCATCAATCCCCAGGGCCGGGTGCCGGCCTTGCGCACGGACGACGGTGAGTTGCTGATCCAGTCGCCCGCCATCATCGAGTACCTGGAGGAGCGTTATCCACAGGTGCCGTTGCTGTCCAGGGATCTCGTCGCTCGTGCCCGCGAGCGCGGCGTCGCGGCAGTGATCGGCTGTGATGTGCATCCGCTGCACAACGTCAGCGTGCTCAACAAGCTTCGGCAGTTGGGCCACGACGAACCGCAGGTGGTGGAGTGGATCGGACACTGGATCAGCCAGGGCCTGTCGACGGTGGAGCAGCTGATCGGCCTGGAAGGTTACTGCTTCGGCGCCGAGCCGGGTCTGGCGGACTGTTATCTGATTCCTCAGCTGTATGCGGCCGAGCGGTTCAACATTTCACTTGACGCGTATCCACGAATTCGCCGGGTGGCGGCACTGGCGGCCACTCACCCGGCTTTCATCAAGACTCATCCGGCGAATCAGCCGGATACGCCCTGAACCGTTAAACCTGATTCTTTGGGAGCCGGCGGTACGACGGTTCGACTTGCCCGCGATGAACGATAACGTGGTCAGTCTGTAGACCGCGGTGCCTTTATCGCGAGCAAGCTTTGCTCCCACTGGAGAACATGGGATTGATGAATCAGTGGACGATGGAGTTCGGAGGCAGGTGCCCGAGCCGCTCAGTCAGGCGAATCCGTTGAATAGGATCGTCGCTGAGCATCAGCGCATGCTCCAGATCGAAGCGCTCGGCGTTGGGGCAGTCCAAGCGTTGATAGAGACTGGCCCTGGCCAGGTAATCGGCGGCGCTGGCATTTCCCAGTTCCAGCACTCGTTCGGCATCGATCAGGGCACCAATGTAGTCATCGTGGGAAAGGTGCAACTGACGCAGATTGCGTGACAGGCGTTGCAGCATCTGGACGGGCGCGGCGGTGACGAGGTGCTCGGCGCTGAGTTTCATGTTCGGACCGTACTGGCGTTGCAGCAGCTCGCGGCAGTCGTTGGGATACAGACGGCGGCCACCACAGGGGTCCAGGAGATGATCGGCGCCCGGTACGCGCAGCAGAAAATGCCCGGGGAAGTTGACCCCGACCATGGGAATCTCCAGGCATCTGGCCAGTTCCAGTGCAATCAAACCAAGGGCCAGCGGTTGCCCGCGCCGGCGTTCCAACACTTTGTCGACCAATGCTGCTTGCGGGCGCAGGGGCGAGAAATCGTCCTGTGCAAATCCCAGGTCATTCATACGGCGCAACAACGGCTGGGCCAACTCGCTCACTGGTAACATCGGCAGGCCATGACTGACCCGCTGTTGCAGGTCTTTGAAGTCTTCCAGCACCAAGCCGGGATTTACTGCTTTGTCGTGCTCGGCGGCGATCCACAGCGCCGCTTCGAACAGCGCGGGCGGTGATCGTTGCAGGCATTCGAAAAAGCGTTGGCGAGGCGTCATCAAAATCTCCGAGGGAATGCCTCGTTTTAGCCCCGTCTCCATCATTCGTCCAGTACCTCGCCAGGTTATGTCCGAAAGCCTGAATGGCGGCGCCGCTTATTCCGGCGCGCTCCAGCAAATTTCGGGCGCGAGCCTATACTGGCGACTACAAGTCGTGATTCGGGAGCCCCTACGATGTTCGCTCTCATGCAAAGCAATCGCCTTGAATCGCTGCATCTGAGCGTTGACCCGATGACCGGGTTGAAGGCGGTAATTGCTATTCATAACAGTCGCCTCGGGCCAGCGTTGGGCGGCTGTCGTTACCTTACCTATCCTGACGACGAATCCGCTGTCGAGGACGCGGTGCGCCTGGCCCAGGGTATGAGCTACAAAGCCGCGCTGGCGGGGCTTGCTCAGGGTGGTGGTGTCGCGGTCATTGTCCGCCCCGTGCACGTGGAAAGTCGCGCGGCGCTGTTTGAAGCATTCGGCCGCTGCATCAACCAGCTCGACGGTCGATACATCACGGCCATCGACAGCGGCACCTCGGTCGCGGACATGGACTGCATCGCTCAACAAACCCAGCACGTCACCAGCACCACCTCAGCCGGCGACCCGGCGCCGCATGCCGCCATGGGCGTGTTCACCGGCATTCGCAGCACCGCGATGGCCCGGCTGGGTAGCGACAATCTTGAAGGCCTGCGAGTGGCGATCCAGGGTCTGGGCAACGTTGGCTATGCGCTGGCAGAACAACTGCACGCCGCTGGCGCCGAGTTGCTGGTCAGCGACATCGACCACGGCAAAGTGCAATTGGCGATGGAGCAGCTCGGTGCTCATCCGATCGCGAACGATGCACTACTCAGCACACCTTGCGACATCCTGGCGCCGTGTGGCCTGGGTGGCGTCCTCAATCGCCACAGCGTTGCGCAATTGCGTTGCTCGGCGGTGGCCGGTTCGGCGAACAATCAGCTGACGCATCTGGACGTGGCGGATCAACTGGAGCGGCGCGGCATTTTGTATGCGCCGGATTATGTGATCAATGCCGGTGGGCTTATCTACGTGTCACTCAAACATCGTGGCGAAGAGCTGACCACTATCACGGCGCACTTGTCGAAGATCAGTTCACGACTGACCGAGGTATTCGCTCACGCCCAGGCGGAAAAACGGTCGCCAGCGCGGGTGGCGAATGAATTGGCGGAGAGAGTGTTGTACCGATAGAGAGATCAAAATGAAAAAGGCCCTGAGTCATCTCTGACTCAGGGCCCATTCAATTCTGGCGCTGCTTACTTCGGCGTCTTGGCCGCTTTGGCAGGCTTGGTCGGCGTAACGGTTTCAGCCGGTTCGGCGACGTCGGCAACTTCAACCGGTGCAACGACTTCAACAGGCGCGCTCAACAGCTCGGAAAGGGCATCCGGCTGGCTCTTGAACGCTTTGGCGAACACATCGCGGTTCTTCGCCATGTAGATCCCGGCTTCTTCCACTTGCTGTTCGGTCAGGGACGGAACAGCTTTTTGCAACACTTCGGCCAGCAACTCGGCCAGTTCGAGCATTTTGTCATGACGGTCAGCTTCGGCTTTATCCATGAACAAGCGCTCCAGATCTCGGCTGCTGCGGTATACCACTTCGACGGCCATTCACCACCTCACATGCCTTCACATTAAGTTGTCTTATTCGACCACTGTATTTATATACAGCGAAAAGGATAAGCGAATCCCTGCGCTTTGGGTAGTGGCTTTTCAATGTAGACCGAATTCAGGTGGTCTGCGTAAACCTGTGGGAGCCGAGCTTGCTCGCGATGAGGACCGCGAATCCACCCCAAAAGTGTCCAATAGCAGCCCATCGCCATCTCACCCAACAGCCTCTGGCCTTTTTTCTGCATGCAGAACAACCGTCACGTCCAACCCGCATCATCCGGTCGAACCGACCTAAGGAAGAAACATCGTGAAAATCAATTGGGTCGAGAAGCTGCGGCAGAACGTGCATCAACTGGCCGAATCCCTCGGCAATCTCTTCGTTGAGACGTTCCACTACCTGGCGCTGTTCGCCATCGGTGCGGTGACCGCGTATGCCGCGGTGATGGAATTTCTGGGGATGATCGAAGAGGGGCACATCAAGATTGATGACATCTTGCTGCTGTTCATCTACCTGGAACTGGGGGCGATGGTCGGGATTTATTTCAAGACCAACCACATGCCCGTGCGCTTCCTGATCTACGTAGCGATCACTGCACTGACGCGGCTGCTGATCTCCAACGTCTCGCACCACAATCCGCCGGACGTCGGAATCATCTACCTGTGCGGCGGCATTCTGCTGCTGGCCTTCGCGATTCTGGTGGTGCGTTACGCCTCGTCGCAGTTTCCTTCGGTGAAGATCGAGCACCCGCAACGCAAGGTGGGTGCGGGTTCCAGCGAGCATCCTGAAGTAGAGAAGGGCGAGCTTTAAATCCCCATGGCGGGGCGGGGCTGACCTTTGATGAGGGGCGGCGGCAGGTTGCGATTGTCGCCGTCTGTCATCGCTTCAAGAATCGCCATTGCACTGTGGCCTTGCTCGATGGCGATGCCAAACTGGATGCTCTGCACCAGACGCTTCAGGCGTTTGGGATCATTACGCTGCTCGGCGCTGATCATCCGTTTGGCCACCACACGACCACTGTTGGACAAGGTCAGCATGATGCTGCCGTCCAGACCCTGAATGCTCAGGTTGATCTGATAATCCGGTGCAAAGGCATCGGTAATGAGCTGAAAAGGGTTGTCCATGATGCGTCACCGCCTGATTGAACGTGCAGTTGTTGACCGGCCATGATCATGTTGGTTCGCAATACCGGACCATTGGCATTCCCTGTTTCCTACAGGGATGTAGCAAGGGGCATGCCGGAAAGATTGTCGGACAATAATCTCAATGCGGCGGGCTAGCTGACTAATCAGTTAGCGGGCGGTAACCCGACCTGTAGCAGCTGGCGAAGCCTGCGTTCGGCGGCGCAGCCGTCGTGAAACCAGGCAACGCGGTGTTCAAGTCAAACCGCGAATGCAGGATTTACGACGGCTGCGCCGCCGAACGCAGGCTGCGCCAGCTGCTACAGGGAACGTGCCTTATCTGCCCGATTCAGGGCAGAAACGAGTAAATGATCGCTGACAGTGCAATCAAACCGATCAACACCACAAACACGTTCGAGGCCTGACCCGAGTACTGGCGCAAGGCCGGCACGCGGCGGATGGCGTACATCGGCATAAGGAACAACAGGCACGCAATGATCGGTCCGCCGAGGGTTTCGATCATCCCGAGGATGCTCGGGTTGAACGTCGCCACTGCCCAACAGCTGAGGATCATGAACAGTGCGGTCGCACGATTCAGCCAGCTCGCCGACATCACTTTTCCACGACCCCGCAGGCTTTTCACGATCAAGCCCTGGAAGCCTTCGCTGGCACCGATGTAGTGACCGAGGAAGGATTTGGTGATCGCCACCAGCGCAATCAGGGGCGCTGCGTACGCGATGACCGGCGTCTGGAAGTGATTGGCGAGGTACGACAGGATTGAAATGTTCTGCGCCTTCGCAGCGGCCAGGTCAGCCGGGGCAAGGGCCAGCACGCAGCTGAAGCAGAAGAACATCACCGTCACGACCATCATGGCGTGGGCGATGGCCAGGATGCCGCTGCTCTTGGCTTCGGCTTGCTCGCCGTAACGCTGCTTCTGATCAACCGCAAACGCGGAAATGATCGGCGAATGGTTGAACGAGAACACCATCACCGGAATGGCCAGCCACAAGGTCTTGAAGAACAACGGCATCGGCATGCCTTCACTGGCGGTGGCGAAGAATGCGCCATTCCAGTTCGGGATCAGGCTGATGCCCAGCAACAGCAGCGCCGCCACAAACGGGTAAACCAGCACGCTCATGCACTTGACGATGACGCCCTGGCCACAACGAACGATGGCCATCAGACCGAGGATCAACACCAGCGACAGAATGGCCCGGGGCGGCGGGGCGATGTGCAGTTGATGTTCCATGAAACTGCTCAGGGTGTTGGTCAGCGCTACGCTGTACACCAGCAGAATCGGGAAGATTGCGAAAAAGTACAGCAAGGTGATCAGTTTGCCGGCACCGACGCCAAAGTGTTCTTCAACCACTTCGGTGATGTCTCCCGAGCGGCCGGACAACACGAAACGGGTCAGCCCGCGATGGGCGAAAAAGGTCATCGGGAACGCCAGCACCGCCAGAATCAACAGCGGCCAGAAGCCACCTACACCGGCGTTGATCGGCAGGAACAACGTGCCGGCGCCAATGGCCGTGCCGTAGAGGCCCAGCATCCAGGTGGTGTCGTGTTTGCTCCAGCCTTTGCTGACTGTCGCGGTCTCATGTTTTACGTCTACAGCGGGATTTTCGGCAGCAGGTGTACGCACATCGGTCATCGTTATGGCCTCGTTATTGTTCTTGCTCGGGCTCACGTGGTGCAGGCGGTCAGGGAATGCTCCTCAGCACTCCACCCAGCTAACAGCCAGGCCGCCCCGTGAAGTCTCTTTGTATTTGTCATGCATGTCGGCGCCGGTATCGCGCATCGTGCGGATCACCCGGTCGAGGGAAATGAAGTGTTTGCCGTCGCCACGCAGGGCCATTTGCGTGGCATTGATCGCCTTCACGGCGGCAATTGCGTTGCGCTCGATGCACGGCACCTGAACCAGCCCGCCGACCGGGTCGCAGGTCAGGCCGAGGTTGTGTTCCAGGCCGATTTCAGCGGCGTTTTCCAGTTGTTCCGGCGTTGCGCCCAGTACGTCAGCCAGCCCGGCAGCCGCCATGGCGCAGGCAGATCCCACTTCGCCCTGACAGCCGACTTCGGCGCCGGAAATCGAAGCATTTTTCTTGCAGAGAATGCCTACCGCCGCAGCGCCCAGAAAGAACGCGACCACGTCATCGTCGGACGCGTCCGGATTGAATTTCATGTAGTAGTGCAGCACCGCAGGAATGATCCCCGCCGCCCCGTTGGTGGGCGCTGTCACCATTCGACCGCCGGCCGCGTTCTCTTCGTTGACGGCAAGGGCGAACAGATTGACCCACTCCATGGCCGACAGGGTGGAGGTGATGACATTCGGCTTGCCGATTTCCAGCAGGCTGCGGTGCAGTTTCGCTGCCCGACGCGGAACATTCAGACCGCCCGGCAGGATGCCTTCGTGACGCATGCCTTGCTCGACGCATTCACGCATCACCGACCAGATGTGCAACAGGCCCTGACGGATTTCGGCCTCGCTGCGCCAGGCCAGTTCGTTGGCCATCATCAGCTCGGAAACACGCAGGCCGTGCTGGTTGCACAGCTTGAGCAGCTCGGCAGCGCTGGAGAAATCGTAGGGCAGCACCACGTCGCTGGAGGGCGCGATACCTGACTCGGCTTCAGCCGCTTCAATGATGAAACCGCCGCCAATCGAGTAGTACGTCTGCTCGGACAATTCGCCGGTTTCGCCAAAGGCTGTCAGGGACATGGCGTTGGGGTGGTAGGGCAGGCTCTCTTCGAGCAGCAGGAGATCGGTCTGCCAGTTGAAGGCAATGGTCGCCTGGCCTGCCAGATTCAGCTCGCCGGTCTGACGCAGCGCGTTGATTCGGTCTTCGATGGAGGTCGGATCAATGCTGTCCGGCCATTCCCCCATCAGCCCCATGACGCAGGCGCGGTCGGTGGCATGGCCAACGCCGGTGGCAGACAGAGAACCGTAGAGTCGAATCTCTACCCGACGGACGGCTGCCAGTATTCCTTGATCGAGCAGTGCTTGAGCGAAGGTGGCGGCGGCGCGCATGGGGCCGACGGTGTGGGAGCTGGACGGACCGATACCGACTTTGAAAAGATCGAAAACACTGATAGCCATGCTAAAGCCTATACAAGCAATGGAAGAGGAATCGCTGCCATTTTTGTAGGACAAGCGCAATGTAGGCGATACTGCCCACCTCGGTCCTACGTGACCAACGAAATTTCCTACTCGAGCCTTTAGCGGAACTAAACGATGAGTCGTCAATTGCATGCCCAGACCTACGTCTGGCTGCACGTATTTTCCTGTGCTGCCCGGCACCTGTCGTTCACCCGTTGCGCCGAAGAGCTGCACATCACGCCGGGTGCAGTCAGTCAGCAGATTCGGCAACTGGAAGAGCGTCTGGGTTTTCGCCTGTTTCACCGACGCGCCCGTGGCGTGGAATTGAGCGCGCAAGGCCAGCGGTTGGCCATTACCGTCAACGAGGCGTACGGCAGTATCGATGCGGAATTGCGACGACTGGACGCCGGAATGATCAGCGGAATTCTGCGCGTGCGTTCAATTCCGTCTTTTTTGAGCAAATGGCTGACGCCGCGCTTGCCGCGACTGCAGCAGCGCTTTCCGGACATTCAGCTGCGGCTGGTAGCAGAAGACAGCAGCGTGCCGCTGCACGAAGGCGACTTCGATCTGGCCATCGACCTGAATGACGGGAGTTATCCCGGACTGTTATCCACAACCTTGCTGGACGAGCAGATCTTTCCGGTCTGCTCTCCAGGCCTGCTGCGTGGTCGCCCGCCGCTGCATGGGCCTGCAGACTTGCTGCACTTTCCGCTATTGCACGACATCACCGCCTGGCGCGGCAGTTATGAGTACGCGGAATGGGAGTTCTATCTCAATGCCATCGGCTTCGAGGGCGCGGACGTGCGGCGCGGGCACACGTTCAATCGCAATCACCTGACGATCGAAGCCGCCATTGCGGGCATGGGGGTGGCGATTGCGCGTCGGACGTTGCTCAATGATGAACTGGAGCGGGGCACGTTGATCGTGCCGTTTGGCCTGGCGGTGCCCAACCATAAACGCTACGTGCTGCTCTATGCGCCGGGAGCGCTGAGCCACCCGGGCGTGCGGGCGGTGCATGACTGGCTGGTGGAAGAGGCGGGGATCTTTCGTAGTCTGCACCCGCTGGGGGAGCGGCAGATGTGACCAATTATGACAAAAGAGAGGGGCGACCCAACTCCCGACCTTAACAGCGCTTTTGCTCCCTGTCCGGCTTTTTTTGCGAATGAAAAATTATCTTTTTTTAGGGGTTGAATTGTTCTGCGTGCAGACCGATTGTGTAAGTAAGAGGTCACGGTGATGACGCCCAAGGGCTAGCCGAACGGCCTCTCGCGAGCTAGCTGAAATAAGGGATGAACTATGCAAATCCAAGTCAACAGTGATAACCATATTCAAAGCAGCATCCGACTGGAGGAGTGGGTACGTACTACCATTGAGAGCACGCTCGAACGTTATGAAGAGGACCTGACCCGGGTCGAGGTTCACCTGCGGGACGAGAACGGCGACAAGCCCGGTCCCCACGATATGCGCTGCCAGCTGGAGGCGCGGCCAAAAGGCCATCAACCGATTTCCGTAACCCACAAAGCCGACACCCTGGAGCAAGCGATCGACGGTGCGGCCGAAAAACTCGAACATGCGCTGGAGCATCTGTTCGGCAAACTGCGGGGCAAACCACGTGCCGCTATCGTGCCGTTCGAAAGGGTTGCTGCGGACGCATTGCTGGAAGACGAGTTTCTCGAGAACGAACAGGCTGCGCAAAACGGCTGAAGCTTTATTTGATTTTTATTGTTCCAATGACAACGGGCCTGCTTATGCAGGCCCGTTTTTGTTTGTGCATTCCACGATCCATGCCCCAAGACCCTCCATGTAGCAGCTGGCGTAGCCTGCCTCCGGCTGCTACAAAAGTGCGTTACGCGGTTCCCGGCAGTCAGTTCTCGCCGGACTCTTTTGCGTATGAGAATATTTATCATTAATATTGCGGCCTGCTTGGCTTCGTGACGTTCACGCAGCTCCACCTGTTTCAAGGCCGAAACATGAAAGTCAAAACCCGCTCGCTTCCCGTTTCCTACCGACTTGCCGTCACTTCGCGGGTGCTTGCCGCCGTGTTGGGCGGGTATGTCGTCGCGGCGTTGGCCAGTGTCAGCCTGACAATGTGGCTGCCCATGCCCCGCGCCGAAGCGGTAGTGACCGGCATGATGACTTCTTTTCTGGCGTACCTGTGCGCCGTGTTGTGGTGCTTCGCCTGCCGCAGTGCGTGGCAGGCGTGGTTGGGGGTGATCGTGCCGAGTGGGGTGCTGGCGGCAATATCCGGCGTGGCGTACTGGTTGGGGCAATCATGAAGGACGGATTTCGTCAGGCCATGGCCTGGCTCCATACGTGGACCGGTTTGATCTTTGGCTGGTTGCTGTTTGCGATTTTCCTGACCGGCACCCTCGCGTATTTCAAGGATGAGATCAGTCACTGGATGCAGCCGGAGATTCCCGCGCGATCGGTGTCTTCCGAGGCCAGTCTGGCCCTGGCGCAGGACTACCTGCAGCAGCACGCCCCAGGTGCCTCGCGCTGGCTGATCGATTTGCCGAGTGCCCGAGAGCCAGGCCTGTCGGTGCGCTGGCAACAGTCCCCAGCCAAGCGAGGCGAGCGCGGTCAATTCACCGAAAAACGCCTCGACCCGCAAACCGGCACCGAAGTGCAGGGCCGGGAAACCAGGGGGGGCGAGTTCTTTTATCGCTTTCATTTCCAGCTGCAAATGCCCTACCCCTGGGGCCGCTGGTTATCCACGATTGCGGCCATGGTGATGTTCATCGGCCTGATCACCGGGATCATCACGCACAAGAAAATCTTCAAGGACTTCTTTACCTTCCGCCCGCGCAAGGGGCAGCGTTCGTGGCTGGACGGGCACAACGCGGTGGGTGTTCTGGTGTTGCCGTTCCACTTGATGATCACCTACAGCAGCCTGGTGATTTTCATGTCGATGGTCATGCCAGCGAGCATTCTTGCGTCATACGAGGGCGATGTCCGGGCATTTTTCGATGACGTCTTCCCCGCTTCCAGCGTGCCTGAGCTCGCCGGGAAACCGGGTCAGCTGGCACCGATGGCACCGCTACTGGAGCGGGCTCGGGAGCAGTGGTCGGGCGGTCGCGTGCAGCGGTTGACGGTGAACAATCCGGGAGACGCAAATGCCTCGGTGGTGCTGGTGCGTGACGGTGCGGACCGGGTGGTTCATGACGTGAGCAGTGCCGTGACGTTCAACGGCGTTACCGGGCAACTGCTCAGCTCCACCCCGCAGCAGCCGGTCGCGATGGCCATCGCCGGCAGTTTCTATGGCTTGCACATGGGGCGTTTTGCCAGCCCCGTGGTGCGCTGGCTGTACTTCATTTTTGGTCTGGCGAGCACGGCCCTGATCGGCACCGGGCTGGTGATCTGGCTCGGCAAACGCCAGCTCAAACATGCGAAAAGCGCCGTGATGCCGTTTGAGCTGCGATTGGTCGAAGTGCTGAATATCGCCAGCATGTCAGGCTTGACGGTCGCCGTGGCGGCGTTCTTTTGGGCCAACCGCTTGCTACCGGTCGAGATGACGAACCGGTCGGATTGGGAAGTGAACAGCTTCTTCATCGTCTGGGGCCTGAGCGTGATTCATGCGATGGTCCGCCGGGGTCGCACTGCCTGGATCGAACAGTTGGCAGTGGCTGCGTTGCTGTTCTGTGCCGTGCCGCTGCTCAACGCATTGACCACGCCGTACCACTTGGGTGCGACGCTGCCGCAAGGTGACTGGATGATGGCCGGCTTCGATCTGGCGTGTCTGGTCAGTGGCCTGTTTCTGGCGTGGGCTGCATGGAAAATGCAGCGCTCGGGACAGGTGCCAGTCGCGACCGAACAGCGGGCCAAACCGATCACCCTTGCGCGCGAGGCGAACTGAATGCTACTGGCCCTGATGCTCTGTTACGGCGGTTTTACTGCGCTGTGTTTATCCATGGATCGGCATCACACTGAACTGCTCGGTCATAAGCCGTCGGCCCGTCGTCGGCACGGGATGAAGATCGCCGGTTGGATATTGCTTGCCCTGTCGTTGTGGGCCGCCGTCTCGAAGACGGGTTGGTCGCTCGGGCTGGTCGAGTGGTCTGCAGTGTTGATGCTTAGTGCCTTGGTGCTGGTGCTGTTGCTGCCTTATCGCCCGCGTCTGGCGTTGTCGCTGGCCGGGCTGAGTCTGCTTGCCAGCCCCGTCGCGGCCCTTGCGCAGCAGTGATTTGATGATCAGCCCCCCTCCCGAATCCAGTGAAGACGACGCCCGTGGGGGACGTGCGCATTTCCTGCAGGTGTTCCTTTCTCAGCGATCACAGATGGAAGCGTTGGTGAGTCGTCGTGTGGGTTGTCGAGCGACCGCTGCGGACCTGGTGCAGGACCTGTTCTTGCGCTTCTGGCGCCGACCGCTGGTGCAGGTCGAGGAGCTCAGCACCTATTTACTGCGGTGTGCCGGCAACATTGCCATCGACCATTTGCGCAGTGAAGGCGCGCGAGTGCGGGTAAACGAAGGATGGCTGCCGGAGCAACCGGAAAGTCGCGGCAGTGAACCGCAAGCGGCGCTGGAAGCCGGCAATGATCTGCGTCATGTCGAGGCCGCGTTGCGGGCGTTGCCTGAGCGTACCCGGCAGATCTTTTTGCTCAACCGTATCCACGGCCGCAAATACGCCGAGATCGCCAAGGCAATGGGGTTGTCCCAAAGCGCCGTAGAAAAACATATGATGCGCGCCCTCGAAGCCTGCAAGGCCAGCCTGCGGGAACCCGAACCGCGCACGCCAGGGAAAGCACCGTGAATCTCAAAGAACGCGTCACTCCGACGCCCGCACAGGAACAGGCGGCATTTGCCTGGCTGAGCCTGTTGCATGACCAGCCTAGCAGTGGTGATCAAGTCACCTTCAGTCATTGGCTGCAAGCCGACCCGGCCCATGCTGAGGCGTACGCCCAGGCACAAGTGGTCTGGGAGATGAGCGAAGCGCCGGCGCGCACCCTGGCCGATGAGGACGCGTTGGCGTTGCAGGGTTATCTGAACGCCATGAACCGTTCACGCCAGACCCGCGTTCGGCGTTGGTCCGGGGCGTTGGCGATGGCCGCGTGCCTGGTGCTGATGATCGGCATCGGTGCGGGATGGCAGCCATCGCGCTGGATGGACGATCTGGGGGCGGACTATGTCTCGGCACCGGGGGAAATTCGCACCGTGACGCTGGCCGATCAATCCCAGGTCACCCTGGACGCCGACAGCGCCATTGCGGTGGATTTCAGTCGTGGCGAACGGCATGTCCAACTGCGTCGCGGCGCCGGATTTTTCAGTGTGACGCACACCGGTGAGCCGTTTGTGGTCGACGCCGAAAAGGGCGAGGTACGCGTCTTGGGCACGCAGTTTGAAGTGCGCCTGCAACCTCGCGGCGCCCAAGTGACGGTGTTGTCCGGAAGGGTAGGGGTGACCGCGCAGAAGAACGCCGAACAACAGATCCTTACCGCCGGCCAGCAGGTGGCGTATGGCGAAGGCGCTGCGGAAAAATCCCATGCGGTCGACAGCGAAGCGCAACTGGCCTGGCGTCAGGGTTGGCTCAATTACTACAAGGCGTCGCTGGCCGACGTGGTGGAGGACCTGGGACGTTATTACCCGGGCCGGATCGTACTGCTCAACGATCAGCTCGCGGCGCGCCGGGTCAGCGGCAGTTTCCCCAGCAAAGACCCGATGGCCGTGCTGAGTTCATTGCAGGGGGTGTTGGGGTTTGAGCAGCATGCGGTAATGGGACGATTGATTATTTTGCAGTGAAAAAAAGTCAAAGGATCGCAGCTTGCGGCAGCTCCTGCAGGGGGCGCGTTTTCAAACTGTAGAGCTGCCGCAGGCTGCGATCTTTTGATCTTCCAAAAATATTTTCAACATTCTGATGAGGTAAAACCGATCGCCATCCGTGTAGTGACTGAAACTGCGAGTCATTCGCATCCGAAACAGTTCTACACAGGTCATGAGCAATGAAGTCCAGGGCAAAATCGGTGTCGGTCAAACAATGGTTGGGTGCTTCTGCACTGAGTTTCACGGCGCTGGCGCTCTTGCCATCGAGCATTGCAATGGCCGCCGATACCGGGACAGCGCAGCAGCGTACGCAATTCAGTTTCGCAATGACCGCCAAACCGCTGCCTCAGGCCCTGAGCGACTTCAGCCGGATCACTGGCATCAGCGTGGTCTACACCGATGAAGCGCCGTACGGCATCACCGCGCCCGCCGTGAACGGGCAGATGAGTGCCGAACAGGCGATGCAGCGTTTGCTCAGCCAATCGGGTTTCACCTTCCGTCGAACCGACGCTCACACCCTGGCCCTTGAACCCGTGCCCACCGATGGCGCGTTGAACCTGGGCGCGACCACCATCACCTCGGTGATGGATCAATCCCAGAGCTATCAACCCCCGCCGACCAGTTCGGTCATGCGGTCCTCCGCCTTGCTTCAGGAAATCCCCCAGACCGTCAACGTGATCCCGGCCCAGGTCATTCGCGATCAGGCGCCGCGTAATCTGGATGACGCACTGGCCAACGTCAGCGGCATCACTCAGGGCAACACTTTGGGCAGCACCCAGGACTCGGTGATGACCCGGGGCTTTGGTGACAATCGCAATGGCTCGATCATGCGCGATGGCATGCCGGTGGTGCAGGGAAGGGGGTTGAATGCAACGGTGGATCGGGTCGAAGTGCTGAAAGGGCCGGCGTCGTTGCTCTATGGCATCCAGGACCCGGGCGGGGTGGTCAACATGGTCAGCAAGAAGCCCGAACTTGAGCAGTACAACGCGCTGACCCTGCGCGGCTCGACCTATGGCGATGGCAAGAACGGCAGCGGTGGCAGCTTCGACAGCACGGGTGCGCTGGGAGATTCCGGGCTGGCGTACCGCATGGTGCTGGACCACGAAGACGAAGATTACTGGCGCAACTATGGTGTTCATCGCGAGACGCTGGTCGCGCCATCGTTGGCCTGGTTCGGTGAAAGCACCACCCTGTCGTTCGCCTATGAGCACCGCGAATTTCTCACCCCGTTCGACCGTGGCACGGTCATCGACCCGCGGGACAATCATCCGCTGGACATCCCCCGTGACCGTCGCCTTGATGAGCCGTTCAACAACATGGAAGGTCGCTCGGACCTCTATCACTTCGAAGCTGATCACGCGCTCGACGACAACTGGAATGCTCATTTTGGCTACAGCTGGAACCGTGAAACCTACGACGCCAGCCAGGTGCGCGTCACCGCTATCGACACGACCAAAGGCACGCTGACCCGCAGCATGGACGGCACGCAGAACGCGATCAGTACTGACCGCTTCACCACCGCCAGTCTCGAAGGCAATGTCAACGTGGCCGGCATGCAGCATGACCTGGTGTTCGGTATCGATGATGAATACCGCAAAATCTACCGCGCCGACCTGATCCGCCAGAAAAGCCTGAGTAATTTCAGCTACACCAACCCGGTCTATGGTCGCGAAGTCGAAGGCACCACCGTCAGCCCCGCGGACAGTGCGCAGACCGATCTGCTGCGCAGCGATTCGGTGTTCCTGCAGGACTCGATCCACCTCACCGATAAATGGATTCTGGTCGGCGGCGCGCGCTTTCAGGCGTACGACCAGTACGCTGGCAAAGGCGTGCCGTTCCAGGCCAACACCGACAGCAACGGGCAGAAGTGGGTGCCGCGGGCCGGCCTGGTGTATCGCTACACCGATGCGTTGTCCTTCTATGGCAGCTACACCGAATCCTTCAAACCCAACTCCACCATCGCCCCGCTGAGTGGCAGCAGCACCGTGCTCGACGGCAGTATTGCGCCGGAAGAGGCCAAGTCGTGGGAAGTGGGCGCCAAGCTGGATATGCCAGGGCGTGTCACCGGCAACATCGCGTTGTTCGACATCAAGAAGCGCAACGTGCTGGTGGCCAATTCCGAAGGCCCCGTGACGATTTACAGCGCCGCCGGCGAAGTGCGCTCCCGTGGTCTGGAACTGGACCTGAGCGGTCAGCTCAGCGATCGCTGGAGCATGATCGGCAGTTATGCGTACACCGATGCCGAAGTCACCGAGGACCCGACCTACAAAGGTAAAAAACTGCAAAACGTGGCGAAAAACAGCGGCTCGCTGTCGGCTGTGTATGACTTCGGCACGATTGTCGGTGGGGATCAATTGCGGGTGGGTGCGGGGGCACGGTACGTCGGGGAGCGGGCAGGTAACGCGGTGAATGATTTCGACTTGCCGAGCTACACCGTGGCCGATGCCTTCGCCACTTACGACACCCGGGTCGAAGGTCAGAAGGTCAAATTTCAGCTCAACGTGAAGAACCTGTTCGATCGCACCTACTACACCTCAGCGGCAAGCCGGTTCTTCGTGTCGATGGGGGATTCACGGCAGGTGACATTGTCCAGCACGCTGGAGTTCTAACATCCATTGTGGGGGCGAGCCTGCTCTCGATGACGGTCGTACATCCAGCATTGATGTTGCCTGACAGGGCCTCATCGCGAGCCGGCTCACTCCCACATTTGATTGGCAGTGAACACCAGATCCGCGTCCCACACAGACCCAGTGGGAGCCGAGCTTGCTCGCGATGGCGGCCGGGCGAACACCATGGATCTCAGGATTACCGCAAAAACGCCTGCCGATACTCCCCAGGCGTTCCACCCAAGGACTGACGGAATCGATTGGTGAAATGACTGGCACTGGAGAACCCGCACGCCAGTGCAATCTCTCCCAATGGCTGTGACGTCGTGCGCAATAATTCCTGCGCCCGGCTCAGTCGTCGCGCCAGCACATACTGATGTGGCGGCAAACCAAAGCTCTCGCGAAACATCCGCGCAAAGTGATACTCCGACAACGCGCACAACCCCGCCAATTGCCCAAGGCTGATGGCCTCGGCCAACTGGCTGTCGATGAACTCAATCAGCTGCCGACGCTGATGCGCCGCCAGCCCGCCCTTGAGTCGCAATCCTTCGCGCTTGCCGACCTGACTCAGCAGCACATGGCTGAGCATTTCGTGCGCCAGACTGCTGGTCAGCAGGCGTTCACCTGGTTCGTCCCAATTGAGCGAGATCAGTTGCCGAAATCGCCGGGCCTGAATGGGATCATCAAGAAAGGTGTGCTCGCGCAGCAGCAGTTCACGAGGTTCGCGGTCCAGCAGCGTGACGCAACCCAGCGCGAATTGTTCGGGGCTGAAATACACATGGGCCAGGCGAATGTCGCCGTTGATCACCCAGGCGGAAGGTTGATCCGCTGGCAGAATACACAACTTGTCCGGAGCCCCCATGACACCGGGCCGGTCGCGGCGAAACGTCCCGGTGCCGCCAGCGATGTAGCAGGACAGCGTGTGATGGCTGGGCGCCTCGTAGTCCTGGGCGTCGTGATGGTTGCTCCACAAAGCTGCAGCCATGCCGTCACCGAGCTCGGCGCTGTGCTCGAGGCGAGCATGGTGCGAGCGGTTGAGGGCTTGAAAAACTTGCAACGATTCCAATGCGGGCATGATCACTTCTCTCTAACGCCTTGCATCCTACTCCGTAGAGCGTGCCTCGCCAGCCCGTCGCTCGACAAATGCGCAAGTTTTTGCAAGTGCGACCAGCGCCGACGCAGGACACTGATGCTCTATCGAGGAGCTTGCGCCATGAACCTTTCGTTGTATCTGCTGACCGTGCTGATCTGGGGCACCACCTGGATTGCCCTCAAATGGCAGCTGGGCGTGGTCGCGATCCCGGTGTCGATCGTCTATCGCTTCGGTCTCGCCGCGTTGGTGTTGTTCGCGATTCTGTTGCTCAGCCGTCGCCTGCAAGTGATGAACCGTCGCGGACATCTGATCTGCGTGGCGCAAGGGCTGTGCCTGTTCTGCGTCAACTTCATGTGTTTCCTCACCGCCAGCCAATGGATTCCCAGCGGTTTGGTCGCTGTGGTCTTCTCCACCGCCACCTTGTGGAATGCCCTGAATGCGCGGGTGTTCTTCGGTCAGAAAATTGCTCGCAATGTGCTGATGGGGGGTGCCTTGGGTCTGCTGGGATTAGGCCTGTTGTTCTGGCCTGAGCTCGCCGGTCATACCGCCAGCCCCGAAACCTTGCTTGGCCTGGGGTTGGCGTTGATCGGCACGCTGTGTTTTTCGGCGGGCAACATGCTGTCGAGCCTGCAGCAGAAGGCGGGCCTCAAACCCCTGACAACCAACGCCTGGGGCATGGCCTACGGCGCGGCGATGCTGTCGGTCTGGTGCCTGGTCAAGGGCACTCCGTTCGACATGGAGTGGAGCACGCGTTACATCGGCTCTTTGCTGTACCTGGTCATCCCGGGCTCGGTGATTGGCTTTACGGCCTACCTGACGCTGGTTGGGCGGATGGGGCCTGAACGCGCGGCTTATTGCACGGTGTTGTTCCCGGTCGTGGCGCTGAATGTCTCGGCATTTGCCGAAGGCTATCAGTGGACCGCTCCAGCGCTGGCGGGATTGGTGATGGTCATGCTGGGAAACGTACTGGTGTTTCGCAAACCTGGCGTGAGCGTAAAACCGGTAGAGGGAAAGTTGGCATAAGCGCACGCTGTTTAATTATCTTTAACCAGCACGAGATAAATAAGGCCGAGAAACATGAATTCAATGTTGTTTCGCGCCCAGTGAAAGCCGTTGCCTTGTATCGAACTGTCCATGTCGAACCATTCATTGAGGACAATAACGTAGAACGTGAAATAGACAAAAATAGCGGTGGTAAAACCGACGATGGCAAACTTCTTTGCGTCATGAAATTCATGACGCGGGGCATTGATATTTCGGTATAGCTGATAAGTGCCCACCAGGAAGCTGAGCGTAAACATAATCTCGAGCGTAATGACCGCCCAGTAAAACCGATGATGGAACAGTGTTGAAGTGACCGCGCGATAGCGGCGTGATTCGTTGCCGACGGTGTCGCTCATGCTGATGATGCGCCCGATGTAGTCGGAGTAGGCCGTGTAATCGGTGAAGTTGTTGGTCAAGGTGACCAATCCAAAGAGTGCGGCCATTAAAACAATCAGTACTTTGCTCCGCCTGATCGTGCAAAGGGTGGTGAAGTTGCTCATGCAAGTAATCTCCGAATGTACGTATTGTGCTTTTAGCGTTGTCGGAGTTTATAGCGGATGGCGTGTAAGTTGCCGGCGACTGAGTTGCAGGTTATGTCGCTGTTACTTGATCATTTGTTATGAAAGTCGTTGGTGAAGTCGGCACGCGCTTGAGCACGTGCCGTTGCCTTTATCAGCCTTTCCAGACCTGCGGATTGACCAGATCCTGTGGTCGCTCGCCCAGCAGAGCGCTGCGTAGATTGGTAATAGCGCGGTTGGCCATTGCATCACGGGTTTCGTGAGTGGCTGAGCCGATGTGCGGCAGCGTGACAGCATTTTTCAGCTGGAAAAGCGGCGATTCAGCGAGGGGCTCTTTCTCATAGACGTCCAGCCCTGCGCCACGGATGCGGTTGTTTTGCAGCGCTTCGATGAGTGCCGGTTCGTCCACTACGGGGCCGCGGGCAATGTTCACCAGAATCGCGCTCGACTTCATCAATGCCAGCTCGCGATGGCTGATCAGGTGCTTGGTCTTTTCGCTGAGCGGCACCACCAGGCACACAAAATCGGCTTCAGCCAGCAACTGGTCAAGACTGCGAAACTGGGCGCCGAGTTCTTGCTCCAGTGCGGTCTTGCGACTGTTGCCGCTGTAGATGATCGGCATGTTGAACCCCAGCCGGCCACGGCGGGCAATGGCTGCACCGATGTTGCCCATGCCGACGATGCCCAGGGTCTTGCCGTGTACATCGCTGCCAAACAGAGGGGCACCGACGCTGGCTTGCCATTGACCGGCCTTGGTCCAGGCATCCAGCTCGGCCACCCGCCGCGCGCTGCTCATGATCAAGGCGAACGCCAGGTCTGCGGTGCTTTCAGTCAGGACGTCCGGGGTGTTGGTGAGCATGATGCCGCGCTCATTGAAGTAGGCAACGTCGTAGTTGTCGTAACCCACCGAGACGCTGGAGACCACTTCCAGTCTCGCCGCATTTTCCAGTTGCGCCCGTCCCAGCTTGCGACCGACGCCAATCAGGCCGTGGGCGTGAGGGAGGGCTTCATTGAACTGGGCATTGATGTCGCCGTTTTTCGGATTCGGCACGATCACCTCGAAATCCTGTTTCAGGCTTTCGATCATGTCGGGCGTGATGCGGCTGAAAGCGAGTACGGTCTTTTTCATGAGAGGAGGCTCGTCGTGCTTGGAGAATGCCAAGCACGCTAACATTCTTCCCGGGTTTTGTGCGAGACCGTCGACGCAGATAAACCCTGTAGGAGCAGCCTGCGGCCGCTCCTACAGTAGCCGGGTGGCATGACGGCTCAATTCGCCAACCGAGCTCCCGCCAGGCTTCCGCTCAATTCATACGCCGTCAGTTCCGCCTGATGCGCTGCCAGTATTTCCGGCAACGAGCCGCGCAGGTACTCGACCCATGTCTTGATTTTCGCGTCGAGGTATTGGCGCGAAGGATAAATCGCGTACAGGTTCAATTCCTGCGAGCGGTAGTTCGGCATCACCCGCACCAGCGTGCCATTGCGCAAACCTTCAATGGCCGCATACACCGGCAACACGCCAACGCCCATGCCGCTGGTGATCGCGGTTTTCATGGCGTCCGCCGAGTTCACCAGAAACGGTGAGCTATTGATGGTGACCATTTCCTGCCCTTCAGGGCCGTCGAAGGTCCATTTTTCCAGCGGGATGACCGGGCTGACCAGGCGCAGGCAAGCGTGGTTCAGCAGATCGCTGGGTTTGTGCGCGCAGCCGTTGGCTTTTACGTACGCCGGCGACGCGCAGACGATGCTGTAGGTAATGCCCAGGCGTTGCGAGACGAAACCCGAGTCCGGCAGTTCGCTGGCGAGCACGATGGACACGTCATAGCCTTCGTCGAGCAAGTCCGGCACGCGGTTGGCCATGGTCAGGTCGAACGTCACGTCGGGGTGGGTCTTGCGGTAGCGGGCGATCGCGTCGATCACAAAGTGCTGACCGATGCCGGTCATGGTGTGCACCTTGAGCTGCCCGGCGGGGCGTGCGTGAGCATCGCTGGCCTCGGCTTCCGCCTCTTCGACGTACGCCAGGATCTGTTCGCAACGCAACAGATAGCGCTTGCCGGCTTCGGTCAGGGCGATGCGCCGCGTGGTTCGATTGAGCAGTCGGGTTTGCAGGTGGGCTTCCAGATTGGAGACCGCGCGCGAGACGTTGGCTGTCGTGGTATCGAGCTGCACGGCGGCGGCGGTGAAGCTGCCAGCCTCGGCCACGTAGCTGAAGGCGCGCATGTTTTGCAAAGTGTCCATGGGGTGCTCTCGGGTTCGATGGCAAATTGTGACACGAAGTTTCAGGGTCTGAGACCCCCGACGAAGGGATTATCGCGTTAACGGTAACAAAGATTCACAAGAATCCCAGCTTATCGCCACTCCGGGCGCCCCCTAGAATTGCGCCCACCTCTGTAGGAGCCTCGTTTCACTCGACAGCTCCTCCAAGGGAATCCCCCTCAGCTCAGGAATTTGCAGCAGTGCCGCGTCGCATCAGCAGAGCGCTTCAGACGCTCAGTGTTTTGGCTCTATCCCTGACAATCAGCGGCTGCATCGGAACCGGCGGAATTGCCCCCCTGGGCAAGGCACTGGAGGCCAATTCACTGGCCACCGACGAAGCCATCCAAAGCGCCGCACAGGACGCTCACTGGCCCGCCACGCAATGGTGGCAGGCTTACGGCGACCCGCAGCTGAACCGCTGGATCGACCTCGCCCTGCAAGGCAGCCCCACCATGGCCATCGCTGCCGCCCGTGTACGTCAGGCGAAAGCCATGGCCGGCGTTGCCGAGTCCGCCGAGTCCTTGCACATCAACGCAGACTCCACCCTCAAACGTCACAACTGGCCCACCGATCAGTTCTACGGGCCGGGCGAGCTGGCGAACACCACGACCTGGGACAACAACGCCTCGCTGGGCTTCAGCTATGCACTCGATCTTTGGGGCCGTGAAAGCAATGCCACTGAACGCGCCGTCGACATGGCGCACATGAGCGCCGCCGAAGCGCGCCTTGCCCAGCTGGAACTGCAGAACAACATCGTGCGCGCCTACATCGAACTCTCGTTGCATTACGCACAACGGGACATCGTCACCGCGACGCTGACGCAGCAACAACAGATTCTCGACCTCGCGCAAAAACGCCTGGCGGGTGGCATCGGTACGCATTTCGAAGTCAGCCAGGCCGAAACCCCGCTGCCCGAAACCCATCGCCAGATCGATGCGCTGGACGAAGAAATCGCCCTCAGCCGCAATCAGCTCTGCGCACTGGCGGGCTTCGGACCGGGCCAGGGAACCCAGTTGCAGCGACCCACGATGTCGCTCGCAGCGGCACTGAAACTACCGTCGTCGTTACCGGCGCAGTTGCTGGGTCAACGCCCGGACGTGGTCGCCAGTCGCTGGCAGGTCGCGGCGCAGGCGCGGGGAATCGACGTCGCTCACGCTGGTTTCTATCCCAACGTCGATCTCGTCGGCAGCCTCGGCTACATGGCGACCGGCGGTGGGGCGCTGGAGTTTTTGACCGGCAAAAAACTCAACTACAGCGTCGGTCCGGCGATCTCGCTGCCGATTTTCGATGGCGGGCGTTTACGCGCCGAACTGGGCGAAGCGTCAGCCGGTTATGACATTGCCGTCGCGCACTACAACCAGACCCTGATCAACGCGCTGAAAAATATCTCCGACCAGTTGATCCGTCGCGAGTCCATGGAAAAGCAGCAAACCTTCGCCGCCGAGTCGGTGGCGACCGCGCAGAAGACCTACGACATCGCAATGATCGCCTATCAGCGTGGGCTCACGGATTACCTCAACGTGCTCAATGCCCAGACGCTGCTGTTCAAACAGCAACAAGTCCAGCAACAGGTCCAGGCCGCGCGCCTCGGCGCTCATGCCGAGCTGGTGACGGCGCTCGGCGGCGGGCTGGGGGCGGGTAACGATGTGCCGAAAGACAGCCAGACCGCCGTCCCGAAAACCCCGGCCTTGCTGCAGAGCCTCTCGAATTGAACACGATGTCTCAGGCTCACCCATCTTTGTGGCGAGCGAGCTTGCTCGCGCCTGAGTGCGCAGCACTCACCACCATTTTTCTGGCTGCCAAGAATTTGGGGCCGCTACGCAGCCCAGCGCGAGCAAGCTCGCTCGCCACAGGACTTCATTTGTCGCAGCTTTTTCAGGCTCACCCGCCTTTGTGGCGAGCGAGCTTGCTCGCGCCTGAGTGCGCAGCACTCACCACCATTTTTCTGGCTGCCAAGAATTTGGGGCCGCTACGCAGCCCAGCGCGAGCAAGCTCGCTCGCCACAAAAACTCGTTCGTCTCAGTTCTTTTCAGGACACTCATGACTCCCTTGCCCGCACCACTGCGCTGGCTGTATTCCCTTGAATGGCGCCGGGGTTTCTTTGACTGGGCACGCAGCGACGGCGTGACCTGGGTGTACATATTCAAAGTGCTGTTCGCCGCTTTCCTGACCTTGTGGCTGGCCATGCGCCTGGAGCTGCCGCAGCCGCGCACGGCGATGATCACCGTGTTCATCGTCATGCAGCCGCAAAGCGGACAGGTGTTCGCCAAAAGCTTCTATCGTTTCCTCGGCACACTCACTGGCTCGGCGGTCATGGTCGCGCTCATTGCCCTGTTCGCGCAGAACACCGAACTGTTCCTTGGCTCGCTGGCGATCTGGGTGGGCATCTGTTCGGCAGGTGCAGCGCGTTACCGCAACTTCCGCGCCTATGGTTTTGTGTTGGCCGGCTACACCGCGGCGATGGTCGGTTTGCCTGCCTTGGCTCATCCGGATGGCGCGTTCATGGCGGCGGTCTGGCGGGTGCTGGAAATCTCGTTGGGGATTCTTTGCGCCACCGTAGTCAGCGCCGCGATCCTGCCGCAAACCGCCAGCGCCGCGATGCGCAATGCGTTGTACCAGCGCTTCGGTGTGTTCGCCTTGTTCGTCACCGACGGCTTGCGCGGTCGCAGCCAACGGGACGCCTTTGAAGCCAGCAACGTGCGGTTCATTGCCGAGGCGGTGGGGCTGGAAGGGCTGCGCAGCGTCACCGTGTTCGAAGACCCGCACATGCGTCGGCGCAACGGTCGCCTGAGTCGTTTGAACAGCGAGTTCATGGGCATCACCACACGTTTCAATGCCTTGCACCAGTTGCTCGAACGCTTGCGCAACAGTGACGCGGATCATGTGGTGGCCGCCATCAAACCGGGCTTGCAGGACCTCGCCGAAGTGCTCGACGGTTTCAGCGGTCGCGCGTTGACCAGCCCTGACGCTGTCCGTTTGGTCGCGGCCCTGAGCGCGTACAAAGAAGCGCTGCCAGCGCGTGTCCGCAGCCTGCGAGCAGCGTTTCAGGAGAGCGATCCGAGCGACGCCGAGCAACTGGATTTCCACACGGCCTACGAACTGCTCTACCGCTTCGTCGACGACCTGCACGGTTATGCACAGACTCACGCCTCCCTGGCGGATCACAGTCATGCTCGAGAGCAGTGGGATGAGCCGTTCACCCCGCAAACCAACTGGATGGCGTCGGCCGCCTCGGGGATTCGAGCGGCGTTCATTCTGGTAGTGCTCGGCAGTTACTGGGTAGCGACGGCGTGGCCGAGCGGCGCCACCATGACCCTGATTGCTGCGGCAACCGTCGGGCTTTCAGCCGCGACACCCAATCCGAAACGCATGGCCTTTCAGATGGCCTGCGGGACTTTTCTCGGGGCGTTGATCGGCTTCGTCGAGATGTTTTTCATCTTCCCGTGGATCGATGGTTTTCCATTGCTGTGCGTGATGCTGGCGCCGGTGATCGTGCTCGGCTCGTTCCTGACGTCACGGCCCCAATACGCCGGTGTCGGCCTTGGCTTGCTGATCTTTTTCAGTACCGGATCAGTGCCGGACAACCTCACGGTCTACAACCCTTACGCGTTCATCAACGACTACATCGCCATGGTGCTGGGCATGCTGGTGTGCGCCGCCGCCGGGGCGATCATTCTGCCGCCTAACAGTCGCTGGCTATGGCGTCGGCTGGAGCAGGATTTACGCGGGCAAGTGGTGTACGCCATCAGCGGCAAGCTCAAGGGCCTGGCCTCCGCTTTTGAAAGCAGTACCCGCGACCTGCTGCACCAGGCCTATGGCCTCGCAGCGGGTCAGCCACAGGTGCAGCGTGACTTGCTGCGCTGGATGTTCGTGGTGCTCGAAGTCGGTCACGCGATCATCGAGTTGCGCAAGGAGCAGGCGATTCTGCCGGTGCATCCGGCCTACGCCGAAGCCCAGCCGTGGCGTCAGGCGATCCGCGTCATGGGCCGTTCGTTGATGCGCCTGTTCCTGCAACCCAGCGCCAGTAATCTGGAGCGTGGACTGATCGCCGTCGATCATGCAATCAGCCGTGTGCAGGCCACCGACGAACCCTTCGCCCCGCACTTCGACACCTCGGCTTTACGCCGGGTGAAGAGCTACCTGCACTTCATCCGCACCTCGCTGCTCGACCCGCAATCGCCACTCGCCGCCTACGCGAAAAGTACCCCTCAAGGACTTGAACATGCCTCGTGAAATCGCCTTCCACGGCGTGTACATGCCGACCATGACGCTGATGTTCTTCATCGCAGCGGCACTGGCCTGGGCGCTGGACCGGTTCCTGTCCGGGTTCGACCTGTACCGTTTTTTCTGGCACCCGGCGCTGCTGCGCCTGAGCCTGTTTACCTGTCTGTTCGGCGCTTTGTCGCTGACCATTTACCACTGACTCTTACACTGAAGAAGGCCCTGATGAAAAAGCTTTTCAGCCTGCTCGCCACCTTGTTGGTACTGGCGCTGGCGATATGGATCGGCCGGACCCTTTGGGTACATTACATGGACACGCCGTGGACCCGTGATGGCCGGGTGCGCGCCGACATCATCAACGTTGCGGCTGACGTCACCGGGGAAGTGGTAAACGTGCCGGTGCGCGACAACCAGTTGGTGAAGAAGGGCGATTTGCTCATGCAGATCGACCCTGAGCACTACCGCATCGCGGTCAAACAGGCGCAGGCACTGGTGGCGTCACGCAAGTCGACCTGGGAGATGCGCAAGGTCAACGCCCACCGCCGCGCCGACATGGACAACCTGGTGATCTCCCGGGAAAACCGTGACGACGCCAGCAACATCGCCGACTCGGCCCTGGCTGATTACCAACACGCCCAGGCACAACTCGAAGCCGCCCAGCTGAACCTCAAGCGCACCGAAGTGCGCGCAGCAGTGGACGGTTACGTGACCAACCTCAACGTGCATCGCGGCGACTACGCACGCATCGGCGAGGCAAAAATGGCCGTGGTGGATATGAACTCGTTCTGGGTGTACGGCTTCTTCGAAGAAACCAAACTGCCCCACGTACGGGTAGGCGACAAGGCCGACATGCAACTGATGAGCGGCGAAGTCATGAAGGGCCACGTGGAGAGTATTTCTCGCGGTATCTACGACCGTGACAACCCGGAAAGCCGCGAACTGATCGCCGATGTAAACCCGACGTTCAACTGGGTGCGCCTGGCCCAGCGGGTGCCGGTACGGATTCACATTGATGAAGTGCCGGACGGGGTGCTGCTGGCGGCGGGGATTACTTGTACGGTGGTGGTCAACAACGGGCTCTGAATCACTGCATTCTTTCGGTAGGAACCGGAACATTGTGGGAGCCGGCAAGCCAGCTCCCACATTGGATCTCAGTCGTCTACACAATCAGGCCTGTAAACGTCTCATGCAAATGCCGCCACACCACCCGGCCATCAACCTGTCTTGCAAACACCACCGTCGACCGCCGATCTGTCTCCAGCCCCGTCGCATCCACTTGCCGCTCGCGATAACTCACCGTCGCGCCGCGCTCATGCTGATCAATCCCGCGCAACTCACTGAGCTCGATCCTGAACCCGTTCTTCATCCCGCCAGCCATCTTGAACAGCGCCGTCAGCGCCTCGAAATCCAATACCCGGCCCAACGGTGTGATCATCGAAAACCGGGGTGAAAAACGGGTCAGCAAGTTATCCAGGGCGTCGTTGCCCTGAGGAAGTGCAAACCATTGTTCGATCAGTCGGTGGGCTTCAATCACTTCATCAAAGTAGTCTTGGTAATCATTCATGTGGTTTTTTCCTGTAGGGGAGCGGGTCGGACAAGGGCCCTCACGTGCGTCGCATCAAAACGCAGGACTGCAAAGATCGGCAGTAACGTCAGGACTGCCGCGACCAGAAAACAGTGTCTGAAGGCATCAGGTAATTGAGGATCAAGGGCACCCAGCAACGAACTCAATACCGCTGCGCCAAGGCAGAAACTCAGCTGGCGGTTGATGTTCCACAACGCGCTGGCGTGGTTCATGCGATCAGCACGGATATCGATAAAGGCCAGGGTTTGCGCGCTGCTGCTGCACAAGCTGCCACCCAGTCCCATCAAGGCGTATGCGGTGACCGGTAACCATCCGTGAGGTTGTTCGATCAGCATCAACAAACCAATGCCCGCGCTCTGTAGCAGCATGCCGAACACCAGCAAGGGCTTGGGTCCCCAGCGATTGAAGCCCTGTTTGCCGGCGACAATCGCAACTGCCGAACCCAGTGCCCAGGGCAACATCAACCCACCGATTTGCGCAGTACCGAACCCCAGTTGATGCAGGTACAGCACAGCGATCAGGCTGGTGCCAATGAACACACCGGGGACCAGCAAATACACGCACATCGCCAGGCGCAACGAAGGGCTGTGCAGCAATTGCAGATCGAGCAGCGCGGCGGGCTTGCGCCAACCATCGCGCAGGTACAGCCCGAATGTGACGGCGCTCAACAGCAGGCCGATCAAACCGAATTGACGTGTGCCAGCTTCACTCAACAGGCTCAAGGCAATCAGCAGCAAACTGAGGCTGGAGGCGGCGAGCAGCAGGCCACGGCTGTCCAGCGTCGGGCGATCGCTCGTGGGGCCGTCGGCCTTCAACCACAGCGCCGCCAGCACCAACGCCAGCAACGTCAACGGCAGGTTCAGGTAAAACACCCAACGCCAGGACAGGGCCTGGACAATCCATCCGCCGACCATGGGCGACAGCGCCGGGACCAGCAACGCAACGGACAGCACCCACAGGGTCAAGCGGCTGCGCAGGTGCGCTGGACAATGACGAAACGCCAACGCCTGGCCGACAGGAATCAACAACCCGCCGCCGAGTCCTTGCACCAGTCGCCAACCGATCAGCGCTTCAATCGAGTCAGCCCCAGCAACCAACAGCGAAGCGAGACCGAACAGCAGCAGTGATGCGAGTATCAAGCGCCGCTCGCCAACCCTTGCCGCCAGCCACACGCTCATCGGGATGATCAGCGTCAGCCCCAGCATGTAGGCATTGCTGATCCAGGCCAGTTGGGTCACCGAGGCGTGCAGGTGTTGTGCGATGTCGGGGTAGGCGATGTTGGCGACAAACATGTTCAGCAGATCGAGGGCAAATCCCAGCAGATACACCAGCGCGACTTTCGAGCGATAGGACATGACGACTTCCCTGTGTTGATGCGTGCAGGGTAGGGCGCGCGAAGCACTATGGAAACGCTGGTTTGGCTGCTAGTTTGTCAAAATTATTTTGACAGTGAGCATTCTCTGACATGGTCAGCCTGGACCGTTTTGACACCTTCAAGGCCGTAGTAGAGGCGGGGTCGCTGACGGCGGCGGCCGATCTGCTGGGGCAGACGCGCGCGGTGGTGAGCTTCAATCTCAAACGCCTGGAAGCCGAACTCGGTGTCACGTTGCTGACCCGCAGCACACGGAAACTGGCGCTGACCGATGCCGGCGAACGTTTTTACCAGCGCTGCGTGCGAACCCTGGACGAGGCCCGAATGGCCGTCGAGGAAGCCCGCAGCGAGCACCTGCAACTGCGGGGTACGTTGCGCATCACTACCACCGTGGAGTTTGCGTTGGCGCAGGTAGTGCCGGCGTTGACGGTCTTTCGTGAGCAGCAGCCACAGCTGCACGTTCACCTGTCGACGTCCTCGACCCATGCCGATCTGATCTCCGAACGCTTTGATCTGGCGATCAGGTTGGGTCGCATGCTGGACTCCAACCTGCGCGCGGTGCAGTTATCGACCTTCGATATTTTCGCAGTGGCGGCGCCTGCCCTGATCGAGCGTTTTGCCCCGGCATCAACGTTGGCGGCACTGGAGCAATGGCCGACGCTGGGGCATGGGCGAGTGCCGGAATTGACGGTGACAGACCCCGAGGGCGTGGAGCATCTGTACCCTCCGGGGCCGTGGACAACGGCGATCGTCGCGGACAACTCGGTCACGCTGCGGGCGTTTGCCTTGGCCGGGCAAGGCGTGGCAGTGCTGCCTGACTGGCTGGTGCAAGAGGACCTTCAGGCGGGGCGGTTGGTGCGCTTGCTGGCGGATCATTCGTTTGCCCGGCAAGGGGTGTATGCGCTGTACCCGGACACCCGGCACTTGCCGCTGAAGGTGCGGGCGTTTATTGATTTCATGAAAGCGTGGGGCTGATTGTTGCGGTGACTGTTCTGGCCCAACCGTCGGAATGCCGCCCAGACCAAGCCACGCTCCCACAGGATCGAGGGTGAACACATCCACTGTGTACGGCGCAAATCCCCTGTGGGAGCTAGCTTGCTAGCGATAGCGTCACCTCGGTCTCAAAGCTGCCCCTTCAACCCGAACCGCTTCATCAACCCCGCCTCCAGCAATCCTTTTGGCAACAACCCCGCCAACAGCGGCAAAGCCCGAGACCCATTGCCCAGGCGAATCAACCGTGGCGGTTTGCTCTGCTGCACAGCCTTCAGCAAACCGGCAGCAAACTCACTGGCCGGCGTCGGCTTGTCCTGGGACGCCTTGGCCCGCGCCCGAATGCCTTCACGCAACGGCCACCATGGCGACTGCTCGGTGATCAACTGTTCGGCTTCGTGACCGGCATTTTTGGCGAAGCTGGATTCGATGGCCCCCGGCTGGACCTCCATCACACGAATACCGAATGGCGCCAACTCCATGCGCAAGGCATCGCTCAGTGCATGCACCGCGGCCTTGGACGCGCAGTACGCACCGGCAAATGGCGTGACCAGTACCCCGGACACGCTGCCAATGTTCACCACTAATCCTTTGGCGCGACGCAGCACCGGAAACAGCGCCCGGGTGACACCGACGATGGCAAATACATTGGTTTCGAACTGACGCTGCATCGCCGCAACACCGCCATCGAGCAGCGGCCCCATGGCGCCATAACCGGCGTTGTTGATCAGCACATCAAGCCCGCCACGCTCCTGATTGATCCGTGCGCTGAGCAACTCAAGCGCCGCGCCGTCATTAACGTCCAGTTGCACGGCGGTGAACCCGGCAGCGGACAGGAGGGCAACATCTTCCGCCTTGCGGGCGCTGGCCCAAACTTCGTAACCGGCCGCTTTAAACGTATCGGCGAGGGCGCGGCCAATGCCGCTGGAACATCCGGTAATCAATGCAACGGGCATGGCGCGGTCCTTGTGCAACGGGAGGAATGGGACGATCAGTCGGAGAAACTACCTTGCAATCGCTCGGCGCGAAACTCGAGGGTTTGCGGGCGATAACCCGGACGCAATGGCGGCATGGGCAAACAGTCTTCCCAGCTGGCACCGGCCTGCAGTTCGCCGGGGCCACGGTAGCGGGGCGCGGCGTATTGATTATCGGCCAGATTGACCGTGTCTCCCGGTGCGTACGCGGCGACTTTCCAGCGTAATTCCGTCAACGGTACATCGTTGCCGTTGTTCATTTTCAGCTGCAACGGGCGATCCGCCGGGCACTGTTCGGGCGCATAGGCAATGCGCAGCTCAAGCCGCGCCAACTGCTTGACCTCGCGGTTGTCCAGCCAGATCACCCACGCCGCTACCAACCCCAATCCGATGGCGGCGGCCACAGAGACAGGCAAGGCTTTGGCGGGGTAGCGCAACAAAAGGATCAACCAGGTAATGACCAGCAGGACGCCGATGAACATCACGCAAACCTCGGGGGGAGAGAAGGACATCCTACCTAAGCGCAGGTGAGGTTGGCGATTGAAAAGGAAGGTCAAAAGATCGCAGCGTGCCGCAGCTCCTACATGGAAATGCATAACCCCTGTAGGAGCTGCGGCACGCTGCGATCTTTTGATCTTGGTTAACAGACAAAAAAAGCCCCCGCCCAACCCGCTGCGGATAGGGGACGCAACGGGCTGGACGGGGGCTTCTTTTTTTTTCGATCAATTACTGCGCGATGGTTTTCACCGACACGCCGCGCTCGATCGGGTTGGAACGACCGTAGATATCTTCAAATCGCTCGATATCGTCTTCGCCCAGGTAGCTGCCCGATTGCACTTCGATGATTTCCAGCGAGATCTTGCCCGGGTTGCGCAAGCGGTGGACCGAGGCGATCGGGATGTAGGTCGACTGGTTTTCAGTGAGCAGGAACACGTTCTCATCGCAGGTCACTTCAGCGGTGCCGCTGACCACGATCCAGTGTTCGGCGCGGTGGTGATGCATCTGCAACGACAGGCACGCCCCCGGCTTGACCGAAATGCGCTTGACCTGGAAGCGGCCGCCCATGTCCACCGAGTCGTAGGAGCCCCACGGACGATAGACTTCACAGTGGGTCTGGGTTTCGCTGCGGCCCTGTTCGTTGAGGGTGTTGACCATCTGTTTCACGCCTTGGACCTTGTCCTTGTGCGCGATCATCATGGCGTCCTTGGTTTCGACCACCACGATGTTTTCCAGGCCGATCACCGACACCAGTTTGCCGTTGCCGTGGATCATGCAGTTCTTGCTGTCCTGGATGACCACGTCGCCTTTGGTGACGTTGCCGTTGGCGTCTTTTTCATTCACTTCCCACAGCGACGACCAGCAGCCGACATCACTCCAGCCAGCGGTCAGCGGCACGACGCAGGCGCGCTGGGTTTTTTCCATCACCGAGTAGTCGATGGAGTTGTCAGGGCAGCAGGCGAAGGTCGCGGAATCGATGTCGACGGTGTCGGCATCCTGTTCGCTGCGTTCCAGGGTCAGGACGCAGGTGTCGTAGATGTCCGGATCGTGTTTTTTCAGCTCTTCGAGGAAGCGACTGGCGCGGAACAGGAACATGCCGCTGTTCCAGAAGTAACCGCCGGACTGGACGAACTCGGTGGCGCGTTTCACGTCCGGTTTTTCGACGAATTGCGAGACGCGGCTGATGCCTTCCGGCAGCAACGAATCATTGGTCGACTTGATGTAGCCGTAACCGGTTTCCGGTTTGGTGGCGGGGACGCCGAACAGCACCATTTCGCCGTTTTCAGCCGCAACGGTGGCCAGGGCCAACGCGCGTTGCAGGGCTTTCTGATCTTCGAGCACGTGATCCGCCGGCAGCACCAGCATCAATTCATCGCGACCTTCATTGACCAGCATCATCGCCGTCAGGGCAACCGCTGGCGCTGTGTTGCGGCCGAACGGTTCCATCAGGATGCGTTGGGTGTCGAGGTTACGCGCGCTCAACTGCTCGTTGACGATGAAGCGGTGTTCCTTGTTGCAGACCACGATCGGAGTGTCCATGCCTTCGAACACCAGACGCTCCAGAGTTTGCTGGAACAGTGTGTGTTCGCCGGTCAGGGCGAGGAACTGTTTAGGGAATTGCTTACGCGAAAGCGGCCAAAGACGTGAGCCGCTACCACCTGACAAGATCACCGGAATCATGTTGTTACTCCTTGAAAATCGTTTGGTTAGAGCTACGAACGCTGTGTCGTTTCACTCTTGTTTTTGTTTCGTGTCCCAACTGACACCTCAGTCCCTTGTAGGAGCGAGCTTGCTCGCGATGGAGGTCAACGAAAACGCGTGCATCCTGGATGTACGCGTTGTCCTTGAGCCTTTCGCGAGCAAGCTCGCTCCTACAGGGGGCATGGGTCAGTCAGGAAAATTCTTTAGCGCGTCGACACCGGGCGTTTTACCCAGACTGGCGACAGGCTGCTGCCGTTGCCGGTGACGTACAGCACCGCAGCTTCACCGCGTTCCAGGGCAACCGGCTTCACGTCGCCGACTTTGGTGGCGCCGTCGTACAAGGCCAGGCTGACTTTCACCGGGTTGATTTCACGTTCGCCACGACCTTTGGCGGCCACGGACGGGACCACTTCAGTCTTGCCATCGGCAGTCTTCAGGGTCAGGGCCTTGTCGCTCAGGTTCTGCACGCGAACCAGGGCTTTCTGCTTGTTCTTGAACGGCGGCTCTTCGATCAATTGCGGCGCGCCGCTGGCGTTGTTGACCAGGGTGTAATAGTGATCACCGGCCAGTTTCACCGGCAGGGACTGGCTGCCGACCTTGGCGCTGTAGTCACCGCCCGGCATGAAGCTGAAGTCACTGCTGGACAGCGGCGCGACATCGCTCAGGTTGGTGGTGCCGACGGTGGCGCTGACTTCAGCGTTACCGGCGTTGTAGATACGTACAAAGCTCGATCCTTTCGGTGCGGTCGGGCCGTAGAGCGCCGAGTCACCGCCAGCGAAGGCGTTCATGGACAGAACGCTGAAGGTGGCTGCCAGAGCAAAGGTCTTAGCGAGACGGCGAGGAGTAGTAGTGAAAGTCATGGTGTACCTCTCTTTCAGTTTTGCGCCCGGTCGGGCGTCTCGGATTTAGTGTTTGCGGCTACGTTTTGTTGGCGGGCGCCGGCTTGTTTAAGCTCTGCGACCCACTGCGGGTCGGCGTCACCGATTTCGTTGTTCACAGGCAGATAACGTTCAGGAAACTCCCAGATCAGCACCTGTGGCGGGCTGTTCTTGAAAGCATCGCTTTTCAGGTAGCTGAGCATCGGCAGAATCGGGCCATGGCCGTCTTCGGCGTAATTGACCACGTCGCTGTTCAGCGCTTGTTTGAGCGCACCCACAAAATTCCAGTTGGGGTTGGCGCTGTAGCTGGTGCCGATCAAGGCCACCGGCACTTCGGTGTTGGCGAACAGAGCGTCATCACCGGCAGGCTGATCAGAGACGGCCACGGTGTTGCGCTTCTGCAGCGGCTCTGGTGCTGGCATCAGGTTTTCGAACAGCGGGTCCAGCGGCAGGAACAGACGAAGGTCGCCCTTGTGGGTAACTTTCTCCGCAGGCTTGGTGACGAACTGCTGCGGCTCGCCGCTGAGCGGGAACTTGGCCTGAATGGTTTTAGCCAGGGTTTCGGCGGCGACCTGCGCACCTTCCGGGGTCCAGTGGGTGTCGGTGCGCAGGAACACTTGCTCACCGTTCAGCTTGGCCTTATTGAACGGGCCCAGCAGGTCAGGGGCGAGGATCTTGTCTGCCGCCACACGAGCGTGGAAGTCCTGGTACAGGTTGCCGTGGATGCTCGAAGGTTTTACTTCACCCAAGTGCTCCGGGTACAAGCGCGCCTTGGCCGGCACGATCGCCATCACCAGTTTCACGCCTTTCTCTTTCAGGGTCTGGCGTACGCCTTCAACCAGCGCGTAGTTGCCTTGCAGGTTCAGCTCTTCGTTGACGATCGGGTTGAACTCTTCATCGCTGTAGAGCCACTGATCGCGACCGAGCACGACGCCCGGACGACCTTCGTTGAACAGTTTGAAATCCAGAGCAGCCCACAGGTTGGTACCCAGGCGCTTGATCGGGAATTCGTCGTCGTAGTGCGTCTCGACGGCCTTGGTCCAGCGACCGTTGAGCACCGTGGTTTCGGCATTGGTGCTGAAGCCCATGAAGCTGCGCGTGGACCACAGGCCCAGGACAACCAGCGTCACCATGAACAGGGCGATGTAGAAGATGCGTAATGAGCGGGTCATGGTCAGATCCCTCAGAACTGGAAGTAAAGGAACGGCGAGAAGCTTTGCGCCGAGAGTTTGAAAATCGAGGCGATGAACAGCAGCAGTACCAGCGTGCGCATCACGTAGCGCGACCAGTCAGCGGTCCAGTAAGCCGGTTGCACGGTGGCTTCAACGCCAACGGTGTAGCCCGGTTCGTGGATGCTGGCCGGGTTATCGCCCGGTACGGCTTTGATCATTCCCGGTGTTGCCGTGGCAGGGCCGTCGGCTTCGACGTTCACCACCGGCTTAGTCTTCTCAGGCGGCAGGTTGCTGTAGAAATCGCGGATGCCGAAGAACGCCAGGGTTGCGTACGCCACAATCAGCGTCGCGACTTGCAGGCCGGTGAGGCTGGCCTGGTTGAGTTCCGACAGCGACCATTCGCCGAAGCTGAACATCGCGCCATACATGCGGCCGGCGACGTGCAGGTTTTCCGAACGGAAGATCACCCAGCCCATGACCACCAGCAGGAACGTCAGCGCCCAACGGACCGGATTGATGCTGCGCGGCGAAGTGTTCAGGCCGAGCGCTTTTTCGATCGCCAGCCACATGCCGTGCCATGCACCCCACACGATGTAAGTGATGTTCGCGCCGTGCCACAGACCACCGAGGAGCATGGTCAGGAACAGGTTGCGATAGGTCATCAACGTGCCTTTGCGATTACCGCCCAGGGTGATGTACAGGTAGTCGCGCAGCCAGGTGGACAGGCTGATGTGCCAGCGGCGCCAGAACTCGGTAATCGACTGGCTGATGTACGGCTGCTTGAAGTTTTCCATGAAGCGGAAACCCATCATCAAGCCCAGGCCGATGGCCATGTCGCTGTAGCCGGAGAAGTCGAAATACAGTTGCGCGGTGTAGGCGAGGGCGCCGAGCCAGGCATCACCCGTGGTCGGGTTCTGCAAGGCGAAGCAGTGATCGGCGACGACGGCGAGGGTGTCGGCGATGAAGACCTTCTTGATGAATCCCTGCATGAACCGCGTGCAGCCCTCGGAGAACTTGTCGAGGGTGTGTGTGCGGTTATTGAACTGATCGGCCAGGTCGCGAAAACGCAATACCGGGCCAGCGATCAGGTGCGGGAAAATCGCCACGAACGCCGCAAAGTCGATCAGGTTGCGGGTCGCCGGGGTATCACCACGGTAGACGTCGATGATGTAGCTGATGGACTCGAAGATGTAGAACGAGATACCGATCGGCAACAGCACGTGCGTCAGGATGAACGGCGACAGGCCGACCGACGTCATCATTGCGTTGATGCTGTCGACGCCGAAGTTGGCGTACTTGAAGTAGCCGAGAATGCACAGGTCGACCGCCACGCCAAGCAGCAGCCAGCGCTGGGCCGGTTTGGTCCGCACGCCTGCGGCGCCGACTTTGAGGCCGATCCAGTAATTCCACAGCGTAACCGCCGCGAACAAAGCCAGAAAGTCCACGCGCCACCAGGCATAGAACACATAACTGGCGATCAGAAGCAGCAGGTTGCGATAGCGTATTCCGCTCAGGTAATACATGCCGAGAAAGATCGGCAAGAACAGAAACAGGAACACGTTGGATGAAAATACCATCCCGATCTCTCCATGTTTAACCAACAGTCAAGGGCCAACGGCCCCCCCAAACCCCCCACAGAAAACCGGAGGGCAACACACAAAACTGAAACCTGACACTGACCCTGTAGGAGCTGCCGAAGGCTGCGATCTTTTGATCCTGATCTTTAAAAGCAAGATCAAAAGATCGCAGCCTTCGGCAGCTCCTACAGGGTGGCTGTGTTGAGTCTAAGAACCCTTGCCTTTTTCATTGGCCGGGTCGTAGACCTTGGTCAGGTCACCCCCGAGGCGGAAGGTCTTGAACGGCTGCATCTCGTGCTTTTTCTCAAGCACATCCGGCGAGCAGGTGTAGAGCGTGCAGAACGGTTCCAGCCAGGCAAATTTCGAGTCGACCTTGAGGTCGGTCATGTCCTGTTCCTTGCCGTTCTTCTCTTCGAATTCGTCCGGGTCGTTAACCCCGGCGAGCACCCGATCACCCAGGCGTTTCAACGCGCCGTTGTTTTCCTGACGCAGATCCACACCGTTGATCTGGGCAAAACTGGCGATCATTGCCAGCGGTGGCAGGGCGTAGTTGTGGTAGGCGAGGGCGCGCTGCTGACGCTTGAGTTCGTTCGGCAGGTAGCCGTCGGCGTCGACCTGATTGACGCCAACCTTGTATTCCTTGACGGCCCAGTCGAACAGGTCACGGCGGTTGGTGGCGACGGACGTTGCCATCACCGACCAGGCGGCCCAGTACGAGTGGTTGTTGGTTTTTTCCAGCGGCAGGTTGTCCCAATCGCTGACCACCTGATCCGCCATTTTGCTGAACCAGGCTTCGATCAACTGCGACTCTTGCTGATGGTTGGCCAACGGATGCGAGTCGGAGAACTTCAGGCGGATGTACGAAGAGGCCATGCTGCCCAGTGCCCATTTGCGCATGGACTTGCCGGTGTGGTTGAAGTCCTTGGACATCAACGCATCCGACTTGGCCCAGGCCGTCAGCCAGTTGAGCGTGCATTCCAGTTGTTCCGGGCGACCGTCACGCATGTACTGCATGACGCGCTTGCTGGTGCCGCGTTCCATCTTGGTGATGTCGGCGGTGGTGTCGCGAAAGGCTTTTTCCGACTGCACGTTCAGGGTCGAACGGGCCTTGTCGGAACCTTCGTACTTGCTGCGAAATTGCAGCGAACCGGTGTACGGCGTCGGCATCGCATCACAGCCTTTGCTGCTGTCGCCGGTTTTGACTTTTTCAATCGGCGCGAAGTAGCCCTGTGGCGGGCGCAACGGCGCGGCAGCCTGGGTGGCGCCGGCGAACATCGCCAGCGTCAGCAGCGATGGCGCGAGTAAATTTTTCAACGTTCGGTTTCGCATGGCAGACCTCATTGCCCGACCTGAGCGGTACGTTGCTCAGCACTCGGGAATACGTTGCGTTTGCAGATTTTCGCTTCGACCTTCTGTGGCGCGGCACCTGCTTCAGGGCCCTGGACTTCGACGGCCAGCAGATTCTGCGAGGCCCAGTCTTCGTCCGTGCGCAACTCGAAGGCAAAACGCCCGTCGGTGTCGGAAGTTTCCGGTTTGTCGATTTTGATGTCCTCGTGGCGACCGTTCATGTACCAGAGGGTGGCTTGCAGGGTTTTCACCGATGGATCGGCGAAGCGGATGTCTACCTGGTGACTGCTGTTTTGCAGGTTCAGGTTCTTGCTGTTGACCATCAATTCGTTCTTGCCCGGTTTCAACGTGGTGCTGCCGGTCATCTGTGCATCCTTTCCTTCGCAACCGTTGTCCAGCAGCGCCATCATCTGGCGGTAGATGGTTTCCTGGTCGAGGCGGTAGAGCGGCGAGAATTCCCAGATCAGAATCTTCGGTGGCTTGGTCTGGAATTCTTCGCTGCCCAGGTACTGCAGCATCGAACCTTCCAGGCCACCGCCGGGGAACGCCACGTTGAGGATGTCGGCGCCGATGGCCTCTTGGAGGAAACCGGCGAAGTTGTAGTTCTTGCCACTGTGACTGGTACCGACCAGGGTGATTTCCGGATTGCCGGAGTCACTGAACAGATCGCCATCGGCGGCTTCGCCTTTGGGTTCTGTGGTGAATTGATCCATGTACTGGATTGCGTAACTGGTGCCGCAGAGTTGACCGGCCATATTGTGTAATGTTCCGGTCTTGCCCATGCGACCCGACCTGTGGGTCTCGAATTCGCGTTTCGGAATGTCGGCGTAGGCCGGAATCTGCTTGACCTTTTCAGCCACGATTTTCGCCGTACGCTGGGCGCCATATGGCGTCCAGTGCTGGTCGCCGCGGAAGTAGAAATCGTGGGCGGGCAGGGTGTCTGGCAGCGATTCGTTGGTCAGCGGCGACAGGTCCGGCACCACGTAACCCATCTGCGCGAAACGCCCGAGCATGGTCTTGTAGTTCTTCAGCGCCTTGTCGAAATCGAACTTGGCTTTTTCTTCCGGATTGAGCTTGTTGCGGTTCACCAGACCACGGGTCGGCTGGTAAACCACCACCAGTTCCACGCCTTTGCTCTTGAACGCATCGTGCAGTTCTTTCATGCGTTTGTAGCCGGCCGGCGTGGTGTCGAATTCGGTGCGCAAGTCTTCTTGCGTACGGAACAGCCAGTCGCCCTGGGCCTGCACCAGCGTGGTGAAGTTCTGCTGATAACGCGTGGTGTAGTTCTTCGCGTCGTGCGCTTCCGGGCACAGGTTGCAGCACGGATCAGCGGTGAATGTCGGCGCTTTAACTTCATCGGCACGGACGCCATTGCTGGCCGCGAGAATCCCGAGAGTCAGGCCTGACAGGCTGAGTAATTTGATCAAGTGTGGGTGCATAAAATTATCCTCAGTCCTGCATTTCGGTCTGGCGTTCGACAGGGTCGATCAGCACGGCTTTCTGCTGGCGTACCAGCAGGTCGAGAATTTCATCCTGGCGCTCACCGAGAATGCCGTTGAAGCTGATGCCGCTGGATTTGGTCGGGGCGAGCATGGACACGCGATACAACTCGACGCTCAGCGGCGAGTCGATGGACAGCGGTCCGCTGCCGTTACCGGCCAGTTCACCGCCGACGATAATCAGCGACACCTGGGCGTCGAACGGGTCGAGCTTGATGTCCCGGTCGGTGTCGGTCAGGTCCTTGATGTGGCCGTAGACGCCGGTCAGGCCGTTGGCCAGTGACAGGTTTTCGTAAAGGCGAATGTTCACGCTGTTACGAATACGGATGCCGTGACGACGGTTGCTGATGACCTTGTTGCCGTAGATCAGGTTGTCGGCACTCTCGTAGAGGGTGATGCCGTCGGTGTGGTTCTTGTAGATTTCGTTGTAGGCGATCAGGTTGTTGACGCTGTTACGGTCGATCACCAGGCCCGACAATTTGTTGTCGAAGCTGCGGTTGTTGAAGATGAAGCTGTCGTTGACCTCACGGGAAATAATGATCCCGTGCTTCTTCTTCGTGCCGTACACCGTGTTGTCCGCAATGATCAGGCCGTGTGAACGGTCGTGCGGGTCGATGCCGTAGACGATGTTGTCTTTGTAGGTGTTGCCCTTGACCACGAAGCCGGTGGTTTCGTAGCAGTAGAAGCCGTACCACATGTCCGAGAATTCGGAGCCGACGATCCAGCCGGTCGGTTCAGGACGCTTGAGCACCTTGGCCATGTTTGGCGTGTATTGAGAAATACTCACGCCGTACGACTTACTGTTGGCGTAGCCGAAACTGGCGATCTTGCTGTTGGCGATGTAGGTCTCGGTGCCGCCCCAGGACAGCAGGAACGGACGGAATTCCTTTGGCGACTTGAACGTCGCCGGACCGTTGTCCTTCTCGCGCCAGCCGGTGATCTTGGTATCGCGCACAAACAACTGGCCGTCGTTGACCAGGAACGAACCGGCCTCTTGGGACAGGCGCAATTCCTGGGTCTGCTTGTCGATTTCCAGGATGCCTTTGTTCCCGACCACGATCGGCAACTTCGCCAGGTAAACCCCCGGCGAGGTTTCGCTGAAGTACTGCTTGGGCACTTTCTTCGCCAGGTCCTTGAGGTTCATGTAGCCGTCGTCGATAAAGATTGCCTGTGGGATCCCGTGCTGACGCACCACCCACTCGGCCATCTTGTTGTCGCCGCCGATGAAGTCCTTCAGGGCGTTTTCCTGCATCATCCGGCGCACACTGATCTTGCCGGCCTTGGTGCGCACGACTTTCGCGGCGATGGCTTCGGCGGTGTAGCCGGAGGTATCAGGCAGTGTTGGCTTTGCAAGCTCCAGCGGAGCGGTCGGCGCGCTGGTGACGGTGTAGGTCTTGGCCTGTTGCAGCTCTTTGCCGAGGGTCACAGGCTTGGTCGCCGGCTCCACGTTGGCGAAGGCAGCCGAGCTTGCCAGCAGCATCGCGCCGGCCAGCAAGGTGATCGAACCTCGCTTCGGATTATTCATGTCGGGCACTCCCTTCGCGGTTCGCATCAGAAGCGCCAGATGACGTCGATGAATGCGCGGTGCATGTACGAGTCAACGCCTTTGCCGTAGGCATCGCCTGGCTTGAAGACACCGCCACGCAAACGCACCAGGGCAGAAGGCTCATCGATCGACTGGCTCAGCGAAGCAGGCAGCAAGCCTTGCTTGAAGTACTTGGTGACCACCACGTCCATTTCCTGGCCGAGGTCCTTGTTGCCGTCTTCCAGCGGCAGGGACGTGCTGGAGAGGATGGCGCCGGTCACGTCGTCGGTGTCGTTCTGTACGGCGTTGATGCCGTTGCTGCCGACCGGCTTGTTGCCGTCGACGCGCCAGAATTTGTGGTAGATCACACTGGCGTCGTATTCGTCGTTGAGCATCCACGAACCGAACAGGGAAGCGCTCTGCATGTTGTTCATTTCGCCGCGGAAAGCCTCGCCGAAACGGTGAACGCGCGAGCGGGTACCGGTGTAGTTCGAACGGTTGCTTTCCAGGCCATTCTGTTCGTAATCGGCACTGGCACGGGCATACGCCGCACCGACTTGCCATTGCGGATCGAGGCGCAGACGCACACCCAGGTCGGTGGCCCAGCCATCGACGTTACCACTGGTCTTGGCTTGCGCAGGCGCGGTGCCGTCAGCGTTCAGCGGGTTGACCTTGTCGCGGTCGCCGCTCATGCCGGTGACGCTGCCCCAGTAGTTGACGGTGTTGGTGTTGCGCCAGTTATAGGCATCGCTGTCAGCGGTGAGGCCGATCCAGCTGAGGTCGCCGTTCTGTTTCTTGTCCAGGGAATCAGGTGCCACACCCGGTTCTGCGTAGTCGAGCTTGCCGTCATCGTGGGTGTGATGACCGCGAATGCCGACCCAGTTGCCCGGGGTCCACTGGTACGCCGCATCGGCGTAGGCATGCAGGCGATCCTTGTCTTTTGGCGCCAGCTCCTTGAGGTCAGTGCGGTATTCGCTGAAGCGTTCGGCGACACCGGCGTTGGCACGCAACAGGGTGGTGTCGAACGTCCAGTTCAAGGCTTCGATGTTGGTGTCGCGCCATTGGCCGTCGTCGTTGCGCAGGCGCTGGCGGCCGAGCTTGAGCATCTCGCCAGGGTAGGGCGTAAGGCCGCTGTAGCCGACCCAGAACTCACGCATCGCCAGGTAGTTTTTCTTGGTCTTGCGATCACCGTTGTCGGTGGTCTGGGTGCCGTCGCTGTCGGACTGCTGCAGCGTGTCGGTCTCGATGATGTCGGTCGACGTCACCGCCTGACCCATCGCATAAGCGCTCCACGCGCCGCTTTCGCCATACACCCAAGGGCGCAGGTCGAGGCCGACACCGTTGACGTCGCCGCCTTTTTGCGTGCCCAGGTCGGTATCGTCTTCGGATTGGGCGGTGACCTTTACATCAAGGCCGTAGTTCTGGCTTTCAGTCAGGGCCGCGAGGGTCGGGCACGACCACATCAAAGCGAATGTCAGGCCAATACCGGCCTTAACGAATGGATTCAACTTCATAGGGATTCCTCGCCGTCTTCTTCTTGCAGGGCATGCAGATCCAGCGTGTTTTGACTCAAGGCACCACGAACGGCCTGTTCTTGTTTCAACAGGCGTTGGGCCTCGGCGAGCTGGGCAGGCGGCAGTTGGGCTTCGAGTGTTTGCGCAAGCTCGGTGGCTTGCGGGGTGTCTTGAGCCTTGGCTAGCTGGCTGAAGACATACGCGTTGAGCGGGTTGGGCTTGGTGCCTTTACCTTGGGAAAACAGCTGGGCAATGGCGAAGTCGGCGCTGTTCTGGCCGTTGCGCGCAGCGGTCAGCAAGTGGTCCAGCGCTTTCTGCGAATAGACCTTGCCCAGGTAACCACGGCGATAGATCTGGCCGAGGTAGTAATCGGCGGCGACTTCGCGGCCAACGGCTTTCTGGAAGTGTTCTTCGGCAGCCTTGGCATCGGCCGGCACCATTTTGCCTTCGTAGTAAAGCTTGCCCAGCAACAGCTCGGCGCGCGGCTGATCGGCGGCGCGGCCGTTGTCCAGGTACTTCATCATCGTGTCGACGTCACCGAGTTCGGGGAAGTCGTAGAGCAGTTGTGCAAGGCTGACCCACGACGCCGGGTAGCCAGGGGCGATGCCTTCGAGCAGCGACTGCGCGGTTTTCTCGTCGGTGGTGCCCAGGGTCGGGTCGCCGAGTACGCGAGCGACGCTGTCCACGCGCTGAGCGGAAACGGTGCCGCGAGCGTGGGCCGCTTGCATCTGCTTGATCAGCTCGGCTTGCAGCTCGGGTTTGGCTTGTTTCTGATAAACCGTGGCCAGCTCGACGTAGCAGATGTCGGTGGTGTTCAACGCGGCTTTGCAGATGGTTGCGACTTCGTCCAGGTGCTGGTCGTAAGTGCCCTGGGTGCGATACAGCAGCACTTGGGCGAGACCCGCTTCAGGCTTGCCTTCGGCGCGCCATTGGCTGATCTGCTGCTGGGCGTTGATGTTCGGGAAACTGTGAGGGTATTGCAGGTACAGCATGGCCAGCGGGATCAGCGTATTGCCTTCGCCATTGGCCGAGGCCTTCTTCAACAGGACTTCGGCTTCGTGCTGTTCGGCTTCGGTCGAACCCGGTTTGGCGACCAGCAAGCGACCCAGGCGAGCCTGGGCTCGTGGCGAGACATCGGCGGCGGCGCGGTAAGTCGCTTCGGCCTGCCGGATCTGCGCCGGGTCACGGCTGTCGACCTGGATATCGGCGAGGCCCACCTGGGCTTCGCTGTACCCGAGGTCGGCCAGTTGCTTGTAGTTCTGCTGCGCCAGCGCGGTGTCGCCGCGCTTGAGGGCTTCATTTGCCAGGCGCTGGTCGGGCAGGCCGGCGCAACCGGCCAGGCTGACGGCCAATGCCAGTGCACACATCGCACCCCTGTGGGAGCCAGCCTGCTGGCGATTCAAGCGGCTCGGTGCATCAGACAAACCGCAGCGATCCCATCGCGAGCAGGCTCGCTCCCACAGGGATTGCGGTGTTCTGAGGATAAGTGGAATCGTCACGGGCATGTCCTCCGGTTACAGACCAGCAGCCATGGCTTTGTCGATCAGCCAGTTCAGGTTCGGGCCGCGGTCGCTGTTCACTTCAACCGGGTGACCGGCGAACTTGCTGTCCAGAGGTTCGTCAGGCTGGATCAGCACGCGGATGTCGGAAGACAGATCAGCGCTTTTCAGGCTGGTGCTGCTGACGATTTTGCCGGTGCGGGTCTTGTCTTCGCCGGCAATCTGGAAGCTGACGTTGGTGCCTGGACGAACGTCGCCGAACTGGCGATAGGAGAAGCGCGCTTCGACGTTGGCTTCGCTGTTACGCGGTACCAGGTTGAAAATCACATCGCCCTTGCTGGCGTACTGACCGTCGGCAACGAGTTGCTGCGCCACGGTGCAATCGCACGGCGAGGTCAGGGTGCCGGTCATTTGCTTGCCGAACAGCTCTTCAACCTTGGCTGGTTGCAGCTGGTCTTCATCCAGATGACCTTTGAGCACGTCGAGCATGCTGGTGCTGAACGTCGCCAGCGGTGCGCCTTTGGCGGCAACGCCGTCTGCCTTGATCAGGCTTTGCACGGTGCCGTCACGCGGCATGGTGATGTTCATGCCCGGCACGCTGACCAGACCGGCCTGGGCGTGGCTGACGAAGTACATGCCGTACACCGACTTGAAGATGAAACCGAACGCGGTCAGGCCAACCAGGAAAATCGCCAGGCTGAAAGTCACTGCACGCAGACGACCAAACGGCGTCATGCCGTGGCCGCCGTCCTTGACCTTGCGCGCCTTGGTGAAGTTGTCGCGCTGCAAGGTCGCCAGCACTTCACCCATGCTGACGATGTCGCCGGCCAGGTGAGAGGTGATCAAGTGGCGCAAGGTCGAGATGTCCTGCTGTTCCAGGTTCTGGAACTGGCAACCGGCGCGACCGGTCTGGCGATCGTAGGAGCGAACCTGCAACTCCACGTCCATGGCCAGGCCGAGGTTATCGATGACGAACTGCAGGCGAGCCTTGTGCACATCGCCGATTTTCAGCGGCAGCTGACCGGCGTTGAAGGCCAGGCCGCCAGCGGAAAGGTCGATCACTCGAGCTTCAACCGGGGTCCGGTCTGGACCGAAGAAGCGCAGCTTGGCCGGGATTTTCACTCGGGCGTGTTGGCGCTGGGCTTCAGATTCGTGCACTACGTTGGCGTTGACGGCGGTATTCATAAGGGGCGATTTCCTGGTTAATTCAATAAGGGGGCGGTCAGACCATCATCAGCAGCACGGCGACAAAAATGCTGCCGGCGGAGAAGGTCATGGTCCGAGACGACCAGGTGTTGAACCAACGTTGAAAGCTGGCGAGATCACGGGTCAGGGAAGTGGGCTGGCGAGTCCAGGATTGTTGATCGAGGCGGAAGAACACGTAGATCTTCACCAGCGCGCCGACAATCTGGTTGTAATAGAGAATCGCCGGGTAAGCCGGGCCGATCTTGTGACCGGAGCAGGACAGCAGCAGGGTCAGAATCAGGCGGGTGATGCCGATCCACAGCAGGTACGCGAGGATGAACGCGGTGCCGTATTTGAAGCTGGCGATGATCGCGACGGTCAGGCCGAGCAGCGAAGTCCACATCGACACGCGCTGGTCGAACAGCACCACCGAGGTGAACAGACCGAGGCGTTTCATCCCCAGGCCCAGGGCACGGGAGTTCTGGCGCAGGTTGTTGCCGTACCAGCGGAACATCAGTTTGCGGCTGGCCTTGATGAAGCTTTTTTCCGGCGGGTGTTCCACGGTGTTGATCGCGGCGTCGGGCACGTAGAAGGTGTCGTAGCCCAGACGCATCAGGCTGAACCAGCTCGACTTGTCGTCACCGGTCAGGAACTTGAAGCGGCCCAGACGCCAGTGCTGTAGCGAGTCGCTTTCGACGTCGGCAATGAATTCCGGGTTGGTCACCACAGTGGCACGGAACACCGACATCCGGCCGGTCATGGTCAGCACGCGTTTGGACAAGGCCATCGAGCACATGTTGATGTGGCGCTGGGCGAAACGCAGTTTGTGCCATTCGCTCATGATGTAGCCGCCGCGTACTTCGCAGAACTCGTTGGTGGTCAGGCCGCCGACGTTGCCGAACAGCTGGAACCACGGCACGGTCTTGCGCACGGTGCCTTCGCCGAGCACGGTGTCGCCATCGATCACGGCAACCACGGCGCGGTCGTCCGGCAGGTGGCGGGAGATGGCGCGGAAACCGTAGGCCAGGCCGTCGCGTTTACCGGTGCCGGGAATGCGCACGAAGTCGAGCTTGACCCGGTCCGGCGGATTCATCCGCGACCAGAGGCTCTTCACCAGCTTCTCATCGGACATTTCCACGATGGAGCAGACCATCGTGGTCGGCAGACCGCAGTCGATCGCTTCGCGGATCACCGAGGCGTAGACCTGCGCTGTGGTCAGCGCGTCGATACGGAAACTGGTGACCATCAGGAACACGTGGGACGGGTCTGCCGCTTTGCCCAGCTTGCGCACTTTGCGTCGCAGGTGCGGGTAGACCACGTACAAGAACAGCATGCCCCGCAGGAAGTGCGTGGCACCCATCGAGTAACGCCAGATACCGACGATGCCGATCAGAAAGATGAAGTCTTTCGATTCGGAGTCGAAGGTGGACACAGGCAACGCCATGGCGATGCCCATCAAAATACTGAGGTAAAACAGCCAACCGGCGGCCTGTAGTAGGCCGTTCTTTAGCCTGTGCATAATCGGAATCCTAAAGTCAGTTGCAAGCTCCTTGCCCGTGTAGGAGCACAGCTTGCTGGCGATGGCGATTTCAAAACCGTCATCGCCGGCAAGCCGTGCTCCCACAGGTTTTAACGGAGACGGGATTCCGTGTTACCAGCAGATGCCTTCGGTGCGACCCGCGACGCTGGTGGCTTGGGACATGAAGCCGACCAGGTCGATCACTTGCTTGCCGTGCGGGGCGTTCTGCGCCAGGGCGCGGAATTTCTCGTCACGGTTGCCGAGGATGATCACGTCGGAGTTGTTGATCACGTCGTCGAAGTCCGAGTTGAGCAAGGACGAGACGTGGGGGATTTTCGACTCGATGTAATCCTTGTTCGCACCGTGAACACGGGCGTACTCGACGTTGCTGTCGTAGATGCTCAGGTCGTAGCCTTTGCCGATCAGCATTTCAGCCAGGTCCACCAGCGGGCTTTCGCGCAGGTCATCGGTACCGGCTTTGAAGCTCAGGCCCAGCAGGGCGACTTTGCGTTTGTCGTGGCTGGAAACGATGTCGAATGCGTTCTGCACTTGCGACACGTTGCTGCGCATCAGCGAGTTCAGCAGCGGCGCATCGACGTCCAGGGAGCCGGCACGGAAGGTCAGGGCGCGAACGTCCTTTGGCAGGCACGAGCCGCCGAAGGCGAAACCTGGACGCATGTAGTACTGGGACAGATTCAGTGTCTTGTCCTGGCAGACCACTTCCATCACTTCACGACCATCGACGCCGACAGCCTTGGCGATGTTGCCGATCTCGTTGGCGAAGGTCACTTTGGTGGCGTGCCACACGTTGCAGGTGTACTTGATCATCTCGGCAACGGCGATGTCCTTGCGGATGATCGGAGCGTCGAGCTCTTCGTACAGCGATTGCAGAACGTCACCCGAGGCTTTGTCGAACTCGCCGATGACGGTCATTGGCGGTTGGTCGTAGTCGGCGATCGCGGTGCTTTCACGCAGGAACTCAGGGTTCACTGCAACGCCGAAGTCGACGCCTGCTTTCTTGCCGGAGCAGTCTTCGAGGATCGGGATGACAACGTTTGCGACAGTGCCCGGCAGAACGGTGCTGCGAACCACGATGGTGTGGCGGGTGGTCTTGTCACGCAGGACAAAACCGATCTCGCGGCACACGGCTTCGATGTAGTTCAGTTCCAGGTCGCCGTTTTTCTTGCTCGGCGTACCAACGCAGATCATCGACAGGTCAGTGTCGCGGATGGCTTCTGCGAAGTTGGTCGTGCCGCGCAGTTTGCCGGTCTCGATACCCTTCTGCAGAAGTTCGCCCAGACCCGGTTCAACGATCGGCGATTTACCGGCGTTGATCATATCGATCTTGTCTTTGGCTACATCGACGCCAACGACGTCATGGCCCCGTGCAGACAGGCAACCGGCACAGACTGCGCCAACGTAACCCAAACCAAATATGCTGATGCGCATCGCAATTACCTCTCTATTTTCAAGCCGGTATTAACCAGGCCATTAGATGGCCGGTATTAATGGTGTTCAGCGGTCTTAGTGCACTCGCAAGTACCGCAGTTAAGCGCCACAGTGCCGCGTGCAGGCATATAAGTTCCGAGTGACTAAATAAGTGCACTCAAGATGTGCGCAACCAGGCTTTATTATTATGAAGTGCCCTGTTATGCAGCTGATCCTCGAATCGGAGGACCGCTTGTGCAAAGGTCGTGCGCGCTCAATGGCGGGCGATAAGCCCGTAGATCAAGCGGTTGGGTGCTCTGGCGAGCACGTTTATAAGGGCGCAGCCTTGGCCTTTTAGGGGATATGAGTGCTGCGTATCTCCTTTCCTTCAGATGTTGTCCAAATGAGGGATTAATCAGCGCTAGTTAATGTGACAACTTCGCTATCTGAATCTCTTATCTGCGTAAGTTATCTCGTACAACCTCACGGATAATCGTTACCGGTGGTATGAGCGACGCATTTGGACATAGTTCCGGTCCACCCATCGTGAAACCTGAAATTTCTTGAAATATTGAGAAAGATGGCACTGCTCTCATATTGATAGCACGTGCGGTTTCGCCCTTTATATATAGGCGGATAATCGGCGGGGATAGTTTTGTGCCACTACCGATAAAAATTTTCAGTGCCACTACTGAAAAAAATCACCGAAGTCGAGTGAAACAAAAGTTAGAAGATTGCGCGGTGGATTTCTGGCGCCAATAACTCGGCGAATCTGGCGGGGAATTGTCAGACGATCAATCGATGGCGCACGAAGTTCGTGCGCCGATCCGGGGCGTCACTCGGGCGCGTGATCGCGGAGGAATACCAGGTGGTCCGGTTTCGACTGTTCGGCGCTGTAGCGATAACCTTGAACGTCGAATTGCTTGAGGGCTGCCGGGTCGTTGATGCGTTCTTCAATGACGAAACGGCTCATCATTCCGCGGGCTTTTTTCGCGTAGAAACTGATGATCTTGTACTGGCCGTTTTTCAGGTCCTTGAAGTCGGTATTAATGATGCGAGCGTTCAGGGCGCTGCGTTTGACAGCCGAGAAGTATTCGTTGGACGCCAGGTTCAGCAGCACGTCATCCCCCTGATCTGCCAGGGCTTCGTTCAGCCATTCGCTGATTCGCGTGCCCCAGAAGGCATACAGATCCTTGCCGCGAGCGTTCGCCAGTTTGGTGCCCATTTCCAGTCGATACGGCTGCATCAGGTCCAGTGGGCGCAGCAGGCCATAGAGCCCGGAGAGCATGCGCAGGTGTTGCTGGGCGTAATCGAAATCGTCTTCGCTGAAGGTTTGCGCGTTCAGCCCGGTGTACACATCTCCCTTGAACGCCAGCAATGCCTGCTTGGCATTTTCCGGTGTGAACGCGGGCGTCCAGCTGCCGAAGCGCGCGGCGTTGAGCCCGCCGATCTTGTCGGAGACGTGCATCAACTCACTGATCTGCGCGGGCGTCAGGTCGCGCAATTGCTGGATCAGCTCCTGGGAATGGTCAAGGTATTGCGGTTGGGTGAAGCGCTGGGTCGCCGGCGGTGTTTCGTAATCGAGGGTCTTGGCGGGGGAAATCACCATCAGCATGAAGTCGTCTCCTTTAATCGTGGGGGCGATTCTAGGGGGTTGTCTCTGTTGACTCCAGCTATGAGGGTGATAGGTGATCAGTGGCGTCATGGAAAAGATCGCGGCCTTCGCTTCGCTTGACGGCTCCTACAGGGGGCCTGATCGTTCCCACGGGATTGAGGTGTATCTGTAGGAGCTGTCGAGCGCAGCGAGGCTGCGATCTTTTGATCTTCCCGATATATAGTGCCGCGCGGGTTTTGTTATGGAGACATCCCATTGCGTATCGTTTTTTTCTGCTTCACCTGGCTTCTGGGTTTCGGTGCCCTGGCGGCGCCCGGCGACGTGGCGACGCTGGATCGCAGCACCTGGCCTGAACAGCTCGGCAGCCCGACCCTGTTCGATGTCGCGTCGCGTGCCGAGATCCTCATGTTCGCGCGTGTCTTGCTGGCCAGTGAGTCAATGGATGAGGCGGGCCTGGCGCAGCGCCTGGGGCTGCGCACCGTTAATGTGGATGCCATCAACAACCTGCGTCAGCGACTGTGGCAGCGTTTGTTGACCAACTACAACTTCGCCCAGCAGAGCTGCGACCAGGATGCGTCCTTCTGCTTCCTCGTTGAAGACATGGCAACCCTGCGCGAGCAAGCCGCCAAGTTCCAGGTCAGCGACGACAGCTATTACATCAAGTGGGCCGAGCCGAGCCGTTTGTTCCATGCGCAGTACCTGGACGAGCAACTGCGCAAGGCCGCGCTGTTTCCCCAGACCAGCAGCGAAGTCGATCGTTTTGGCGACTTTGAGCGCAACGGGGACGGCATGCATGACCGACTGTTTCTGCTGACTTTCGACAGCGCCGCCAATGCCGCGCCGGACAACACCGACTGGGTCGCGGACTACCTTCGCAAGTCGAACATGAACGGCACGTTCTTCGCCCTCGGCAAAGACATCCAGGCGCGCCTCGCCGGCCGCCCGGAGACCAGCTTGCAGGCAACCTATTCACAGCAGTGCATCGGCGTGCAGGGCTGGGAATTTCGCTCCCACAGCCATTGGCAGGACTGGCAGGACTCGGTGCGACGCAGCGCCGATCTGGTCAAAAACAAATTGCCGGAGAATTACGTGCCGCTGTTTCGCCCGCCCGATGGTCAGCGACGCTCGGACGCGGCAGGATTCTTCGAGGCCCAGGGCTTGCGGGTGGCGCTCTGGGATATCGATGCCCAGGACGGAGCAGGCAAGCTGAAGGCCAGTCAAAGCGCCCAGCGGGTGCTGACCTTGATGCTGCTGTGGCGGCACGGGGTGATTAATTTCAATGTGAAGCAGGACGGCGTGAAAACGGCGCTGCCCTGGCTGATCACGCAAACGGCGCCCAGCGGGATCGGTTGGGAAGACTGTCAGGACGGTTTTCGTTGAACAGGACAAAAGCCCGTAAACATTGGACGAGGGGTGAATTTCTGGTGAAATTCGATGCAGGCGGACTTCCGACTTTAACGGCACATTGCCTGCACGCCAAGGGCTATTCGTCACTCTGAAAAATAAACTTCAAAAAAGCGTCAAAGTGCTTTTTTCTGTCATGGGTTTTGGAGTATTACGAAGACAGACCGCCGAAACCTGCAACACAGGTGGCGTCTCCCAAGACCCAGTTTGTGTGCGCAGTTCACTTGATCCCTCGCAGGTGAATTCGGTAGTCACTTCGAGGCGCAGCACCGCCGAGGTATTGCGTCGAATGGCTCCCACAAAGGTGACCGAGTATGGATGATCACGGACGTAGTTCTTCCTCCAACCAGCCAATCCTTTATGTACTCGATACCAACGTATTGATTCACGATCCAAACGCCCTGCTTAACTTCGAAGAACACCACGTCGCCATCCCGATGACCGTGCTTGAGGAGCTGGACAAGCTCAAGAGCGGGCATCACAGCGTGGCTGCTGAATGCCGTCAGGCCATTCGCCTGATCGACAAGACGCTGGGCGATGCCAGTCCTGAAGACGTCGAGCTTGGCGTACCGATCCAGCGCGGTAAAAGTGGGCCCAAGGGTTTGCTGTCAATTCTGATGAGCAAGCGCGCTGAGCCGAACATCATTCTTCCCGAACACCTGAACGACAACATCATCATCAACCAGTTGATCGACTTGCACGCGCGCGAGCCGAAATTGCCCGTGGTGCTGGTGACCAAAGACATCAACATGCGCCTCAAGGCCCGGGCGTGCGGGATTGCGGCCGAGGACTACAGCACCGACCAGTTGGTCGACGACGTGTCGTTGCTGCCCAATGGCTATCACAATATGGACGGCTCCTTCTGGGACCGTGTGAGAAATGTCGATACCCGTCAGGATCATGGCCGCACCTGGCACCAGGTGCAGTTGATCGACAACTTGCCGGCGGTGCATATCAATGAATTCATCATCGACGAACAGGGCTTTGTCGGCTGGATCAAAGAGATCGATGAAGACAAGCTACTGATTCTCGACCTGCATCAGGAACCCCTGTTGCACCAGGAAGCCTGGGGCCTGAAACCGCGAGACATCTATCAAAGCCTGGCGCTGTATGCCTTGCTCGATCCGGATATCCACCTGGTCAACCTCTCTGGCGCGGCCGGGTCCGGTAAAACCATTCTGGCGCTGGCGGCTGCGATCGAGCAGACCATGGTCAGCAAGCGCTATCGCCGCATCATCGCGACTCGCAGCGTGCAAGGCCTGGACCAGGAGATCGGTTTCCTGCCCGGCACCGAAGCGGAAAAAATGGAGCCATGGCTGGGCGCCATCACCGACAACCTTGAAGCCCTGCACATGGATGACGAAAACACCCATGGCAGCGTCGACTACATCCTCAGCAAAGTGCCGTTGCAGTTCAAATCCCTCAACTACATCAGGGGCCGCAGCTTCCAGCAAAGCCTGATTTTGATCGATGAATGCCAGAACCTCACGCCGCACCAGATGAAAACCATCATCACCCGTGCCGGCGCCGGTTCCAAAGTGGTGTGCCTGGGCAACCTGGCGCAGATCGACACCCCTTACCTGTCCGCGACCAGCTCTGGGCTGACGTACCTGACTGAACGCTTCAAGGATTTCCCGAACGGGGTGCACATCACCTTGCAAGGGGTCCCACGCTCGATTCTGGCTGAATACGCCGAAACGCATCTGTAACCGCGTCACCAGAACCGGGCGGCCCCAAAAGCTGCCCGGTTTTTTTGTGCCCCACACAAATCCCTTGTAGGAGCGAGCTTGCTCGCGATGGTGTGTCAGTCGACACCAATGCGTCTGACACTCCATCGCGAGCAAGCTCGCTCCCACACAGGGACTGCGGTGATCGGATAATCTTGCGTGCGAAAAATTGACCCGCAGGTTTACAATCGATACTCCTGATCAGGAGTAACCCTGTGCTGACTCATCTCGATTCCCAAGGTCGCGCCAACATGGTCGACGTCACCGAAAAAGCCGTGACTTTCCGTGAAGCGACGGCCCAAGCCCTGGTGCGCATGCTGCCCGACACCCTGCAGATGATCGTCAGCGGCGGTCACCCCAAAGGTGATGTGTTCGCTGTGGCGCGTATTGCGGGTATCCAGGCCGCGAAGAAAACCAGTGATCTCATTCCTCTGTGCCATCCGCTGATGCTCACTGGCGTAAAAGTCGAACTCAGTGCCGAGGGCGACGACACCGTTCGCATCGTGGCGCGCTGCAAGCTGTCCGGGCAGACCGGCGTCGAGATGGAAGCGCTGACGGCAGCCAGTGTCGCGGCGCTGACGATCTATGACATGTGCAAGGCCGTTGACCGTGGCATGACCATTGAAAGCGTGCGGCTGCTGGAAAAAGTCGGCGGCAAGAGCGGGCATTTCCAGGCGGATCAGCCATGAACGTCACTGTGAAGTTTTTCGCTCGTTATAGAGAAGCACTGGGCGTCGACGCGGTGAAGGTGGAAGGCGATTTCGCTACCGTCGACGACGTGCGTGCGCTGCTGGCTAAAAGAGATGGCGCTGAGGTGTTGAGCGAGCAGAACCTGATGTGCGCTCGCAACGAAGACCTCTGCCAGCTCGACGAACCCGTCAGCGATGGCGATGAAGTGGCGTTTTTCCCGACCGTGACCGGGGGCTGAGCATGGCGATTCGCGTGCAGTCCACGGCGTTCGATCCGGGCGCTGAAGTCAATGCCATGCACGCCGCCAACGTTGGCGTAGGCGCGGTGGTGAGTTTTGTCGGCTATGTTCGCGACTTCAATGACGGGCTGGATGTGGCCGGGATGTTTCTCGAGCACTACCCGGGCATGACCGAAAAAGCCCTGGGCAAGATTGCCCTGGAAGCCGGGCAGCGCTGGCCACTGCTCAAGCTTGAAGTGTTGCACCGCATCGGCGCCCTCGAGCCAGGCGAACCGATTGTTTTTGTGGGCGCTGCGAGTGCCCATCGCCAGGCGGCGTTCGACGCCTGCGCGTTCGTCATGGACTACCTGAAAACCCGCGCACCGTTCTGGAAGAAAGAAAACACCAGTGACGGGCCGCGATGGGTGGAAGGGCGTGACAGTGATCATGCGGCGGCGGGGCGCTGGAAACTGTGATTCCCGCGGCGCATTCAAGTCAGTCATCGCGAGCAGGCTCACTCCTACAGTTGATCTTCGTCGTACGCAAAATTTGTGTTCATGAAGTTCAACTGTAGGAGTGAGCCTGCTCGCGATAACGCCATCTGCAACACCAAAAATCTCCCTGACTCACCTCCCGACCATCGGCCGGTACTTCCTCATACCCCCCGATTGACGATCAGTACACAAAAGTCCAGTATGGAATTCCAAGTACAAAAAAGACTTTTCCTTCCCGTTTGATTTTTCATTCTGTCTTGCCAAACCAACAACAACTTTGCGAGAGAACGAATATGAAGAAATTCCCCCTCATCACCGGTCTGGCCCTTAGTCTGTTGGCGTGCAGCTCTGTGTTCGCCGCCGAGAAAACCTTGCGCATCGGTATCGAGGCGGCCTATCCGCCGTTCGCCTCCAAAACCGATAAAGGTGAGATCGTCGGTTTCGACTACGACATCGGCAATGCCCTGTGCGCGCAGATGAAGGTCAAGTGTGTGTGGGTCGAAGGCGAGTTTGACGGTCTGATTCCTTCTCTTAAAGTGAAGAAAATCGACATGGCGCTTTCCTCTATGACGATCAACGAAGACCGCAAGAAGTCCGTGGACTTCACCCACAAGTACTATTTCACCTCATCGCGCCTGGTCATGAAGGACGGTGCGGTGGTGGATGACCAGTACGCCAGCCTCAAGGGCAAAAATGTTGGCGTGCAACGGGCGACCACTACGGATCGTTTCGCCACCGAGGTGTTCGAGCCCAAGGGCGTTAACGTCAAGCGCTACAGCAACAACGAAGAGATCTACATGGACCTGGCGGCCGGCCGTCTCGACGCCATCTTCGCCGACACCATCCCGCTGAACGACTTCCTCTCGATGCCTCGGGGCAAGGGTTATGCCTTTGTCGGCCCGGAACTCAAGGACCCGAAATACGTGGGCGAGGGCGCCGGGATTGCGGTGCGCAAGGGCAACACCGAGCTGGTCAGCGAGTTGAACACCGCCATCGACGGCATTCGCGCCAACGGCGAATACCTGAAGATTTCCGAGAAGTACTTCAAGTCGGATATCTACGGCGACTGATCAAAAAGCATCGCCAGCAGGCTGGCTCCCACAGTTGAATCCATCCAACTGTAGGAGCGAGCTTGCTCGCGATGGACGTCAACTCAAACACGGGCTGTCTGTATGAAAGTCGTTGTCCCGGCGTTTTTCGCGAGCAAGCTCGCTCCTACAAGGATTCCGCTGGCAAATACAGGAAACTGTCGAAAGTTAATCCCTTCTTAACCGCCCTGTCGTTTATTCCCCGAATCTATCCACGCCCCCCGGGCTCTCAAGCTCGGGGCCAGCGTGTAGACTTCCGGTCAATCGATATTCAGAAGGGAAACGCAATGTGCGAGGAAACGATGCGGTTGGGCCGTGAGCGACGCTACCTGGTGTTGCTGGGCATCATCTGCCTGGGGCTGATCGGCGGCGCGCTGTACATGCAAATTGTCTTGGGTGAGGCGCCATGTCCGCTGTGCATCCTGCAGCGCTATGCTTTGTTGCTGATCGCGATCTTCGCCTTTATCGGCGCGGCGATGAGCACTCGCCGCAGCATCACGATCCTTGAAACCCTGGTGGTGATCTGTGCGTTGGCCGGCGTCGCTGTGGCCGGCCATCACGTCTACACGCAGTTCTACCCCACCGTCAGCTGCGGCATCGACGTCCTGCAGCCGATTGTCGATGGTTTGCCACTGGCGAAAATCTTCCCGCTGGGCTTCCAGGTTGATGGCTTCTGCTCCACGCCGTATCCGCCGATCCTCGGTCTGTCGCTGGCGCAATGGGCGCTGGTCGCCTTCGTGCTGATCGTCATTCTGGTGCCGGTGCTGACGATGCGTAATCGCAAAGCGCTGCGCTGAGTTCTTCAGCGACCTCAAAGTGCCCTGCAAAAATGCCCCGGTCCTCGTTGAGAGGGCCGGGGCATTTTTTGTGCGCCAAAGCACGTTTCAGGGCTCAGATAAAAAGAGCGTGATGTGCGACAGCGAACGGTGCGACAGGTGTGCGACATGTTGTCACAGAGCGAGTGTCGCAAGGCATTTCAAAAGGGCAGATTGGTTCACATCCATGGCAGTGAATTGGCCTGGTTTCAAGCAGAACTCCAGTAACCCTTAAAACCCGTAACAGGCAGTTTTAACAGGGCCTGGCGAATTGCCAGAGCCCTTGTCATATGGGGCCTTCGCCCGGGTGTCGGTTAGGTGCAACGCCTGCGATGCTGTCTGAACTGAGCAAGGAACACCTACTATTTTTGGTGTTTTTGTTGAGAATCAATTTCGATACCATGGCGCACTTTTGCACAAACCGTTAATGATTGTTGCTGGAATGGATAAAAATTATTTCGGGATGAGACATGGTTTATAAAACGTTACATATCTACAATCGCCCGCACTGAATTCCCGGCACTGCTCATCCCTGAGCAGAAATAGGGTGTCGAGAGGCCGGTTGGCTTTGTACGACGCCCAGGTGTCGGTGCCTTCCAATTATCCGCACCAAATGGAATTGGTCTGTAACAAGGCCTTTGACCACGAATTCGAATAAGAACTCACCGCTGGCCCAGGATTTGTCGAGCAGCGTCTGACGCGCGACGGGCAGCCCTTATTCAATCCAAGAAAAATGCCAACCCTTGGCAGGGTGAAGTGTTGGCGATCAAAACCCAACTGCATTGCGCAAGCTGCTTTAGAGGTCGTGAGATGAGTAAAAACAGGTACCCCAGACTACTAGGCTTATTGCCGCTGATCGGCGCGTTGCTGCTGTCAGGCTGCAACATGACCTTGCTCAATCCAACCGGTCAGGTTGGCCTGGAGCAGCGAAACCTGATCATCACCGCAACGTTGCTGATGCTGTTGGTCGTGGTTCCGGTCATCGTCATGACCTTCCTGTTCGCCTGGAAATACCGCGCGACCAACACTGACGCCGTGTACACGCCGAAGTGGTCGCACTCCACCAAGATCGAAATCGCGGTGTGGGCTGTTCCAGTGCTGATCATCATTGCTCTGGGTTACGTCACCTACGTGTCGACCCACGCTCTGGACCCTTACAAGCCGCTGGAATCCGACGTCAAGCCGATCACCATTGAAGTGGTCGCGCTGGACTGGAAGTGGGTGTTCATCTATCCGGAACAGGGCATCGCCACGGTCAACAAGATCGTGTTCCCGACGAATACCCCGGTCAATTTCAAGGTGACGTCGGACTCGGTGATGAACTCGTTCTTCATTCCAGGCCTGGGCGGCCAGATCTACGCGATGGCCGGCATGCAGACCAAGTTGCACCTGATTGCCAACCGTGACGCTGAAATGGAAGGCATCTCTGCCAACTACAGCGGCGCAGGTTTCACCGGCATGAAATTCAAAGCGATCTCGACTTCCCAGGAAAATTTCGACGCCTGGGTAAGTGAAGTCAAAAAGGCACCTAAACAGCTGGAAAAAGCTGAATACGAAGCCCTTACCAAACCAAGCCAGAACAACCCAGTCGAGCTCTACTCCTCGGTTACGCCGAACCTGTTCCAGTTCATCGTCGACAAGTACGAGGGCATGAAACCGGGCAAGCCGATGCACCACGAGAAGAAAGAGAAAGAAGTGGCCCATATGGAAGGGATGGACATGAGTTCGCATTCAGCTGCCGGGGCAGAGGAGTAAACGATGTTTGGTAAATTAAGTTGGGAAGCGGTCCCGTTCCACGAACCGATCGTGATGATTACCATCGCCATGATCGCGCTCGGTGGTCTGGCACTGTTCGCTGCAATCACCTACTTCAAGAAGTGGACCTATTTGTGGACCGAGTGGTTGACCTCGGTCGACCACAAGAAAATCGGCGTGATGTACATCATCGTCGCCATGGTCATGCTGCTGCGTGGTTTTGCCGACGCCATCATGATGCGTACACAGCTGGCCATGGCCACCGAGGGTTCGCCTGGCTACCTGCCGCCTGAACACTATGACCAGATCTTCACCGCTCACGGTGTGATCATGATCATCTTCATGGCGATGCCATTCTTCACCGGCCTGATGAACCTTGCAGTGCCGCTGCAGATCGGTGCCCGTGACGTTGCCTACCCGTTCCTGAACTCCCTGAGCTTCTGGCTGCTGGTGTCCGGCGTTGTGCTGATCAACCTGTCCCTGGGCGTCGGCGAATTCGCCAAGACCGGTTGGGTTGCCTATCCGCCGCTGTCGGGCCTGCAATACAGTCCTGGCGTGGGGATGGATTACTACATCTGGGCGCTACAGCTATCCGGGTTAGGTACGACGCTAACGGGGGTCAACTTCCTGGCCACCGTGCTGAAAATGCGTACCCCTGGCATGAAGCTGATGGACATGCCGATCTTCACCTGGACCTGCACCTGGGCTAACGTCCTGATCGTGGCTTCGTTCCCGATCCTGACCGCTACCCTGGCACTGCTGACCCTTGACCGTTACATGGATTTCCACATTTTCACCAATGAACTTGGTGGCAATCCAATGATGTACGTCAACCTGTTCTGGGCCTGGGGTCACCCCGAGGTTTACATCCTGATTCTGCCGGCGTTCGGGATCTTCTCCGAAGTCATCTCCACCTTCACCGGCAAGCGTCTGTTCGGCCACCACTCGATGATCTACGCTTCCGGCGCGATCTCGATCCTGGGCTTCATGGTCTGGCTGCACCACTTCTTCACCATGGGTTCGGGTGCCAGCGTCAACGCCTTCTTCGGTCTGGCGACGATGCTGATTTCGATCCCGACGGGGGTGAAGCTATTCAACTGGCTGTTCACCATCTATCAGGGCCGTCTGCGTTTCACCAGCCAGGTTCTGTGGACCCTGGGCTTCATGGTGACCTTCGCCATCGGCGGCATGACCGGCGTACTGCTGGCCATTCCGGGTGCTGACTTCGTACTGCACAACAGCCTGTTCGTGATCGCTCACTTCCATAACGTGATCATCGGCGGCGCGGTATTCGGTTACATCGCAGGCTTCGCGTTCTACTTCCCTAAAGCGTTCGGCTTCAAGCTGCACGAAGGTTGGGGCAAGGCAGCATTCTGGTTCTGGATCACCGGCTTCTTCGTCGCGTTCATGCCGCTCTATGTACTGGGCTTCATGGGTATGACCCGTCGTCTGAACGCCACCACCAACCCTGAGTGGGTGCCGTACCTGTACGTCGCGATGTTCGGCGCGGTGATGATCGCTGTGGGCATCGCCTGCCAGCTGATCCAGCTGTACGTCAGCGTGCGTGACCGCAACAAGCCAGAAAACATGTGCGATCACGGTGACCCGTGGAATGCCCATACCCTGGAATGGTCGACCTCGTCGCCACCACCGTTCTACAACTTCGCTGTGCTGCCAAAAGCAGAAAGCATCGACCCGTTCACCGAGGCCAAGGAAAACGGTACCGCGTACCAGGCTCCAGCCAAGTACGAGCCGATCCACATGCCAAACAACACCGCTACGGGTGTGGTCATGGGCGCGCTGTTGACCGTGTTCGGTTTCGCGATGATCTGGCACATCTGGTGGCTGGCAATCGTTGGTCTGGTTGGCACCGTGGTGTATTTCACTATCCATGCCGCCCGTGACGATCAGGGCTACATGGTGCCGGTGGATGTCATCGAGCGCATCGAAGCCGAGCAGCACAAACGTCTGGTAGCGGCCGGGAAAATCCCAGCCAACGCCACCCGTGTTGAAACCTCGTTGGAACAGGCTTAAACCATGTCGAACTTAGTGACCAATGCTGGACACACCCATGTCGATGGACATGGGCACGATGACCATCACCACGACTCGGGCGAGATGACCGTATTCGGTTTCTGGCTCTACCTGATGACCGACTGCATTCTGTTTGCGTCGATCTTCGCGGTGTACGCGGTACTGGTTAACAACGTAGCGGGCGGCCCGTCGGGCGCCGACATTTTCGAGCTGCCGTACGTACTGGGCGAAACCGCTCTGCTGCTGTTCAGCTCGATCACCTACGGCTTCGCCATGCTGGCGTTGTTCAAAGGCAAGAAGACACAGGTCCTGGGCTGGCTGGCCATGACCTTCCTGCTGGGCGCCGGCTTTATCGCCATGGAGATCAACGAGTTCCACCTGCTGATCTCCGAAGGCTACGGCCCTAGCCGCAGCGGCTTCCTGTCCGGGTTCTTCACCCTGGTCGGCACCCACGGTCTGCACGTGACCAGCGGTCTGATCTGGATGGCGATCATGATGTACCAGGTCCAGAAAAACGGCCTGACGGCGACCAACAAGACCCGTCTGAGCTGCCTGAGCCTGTTCTGGCACTTCCTGGACGTGGTGTGGATCTGCGTATTCACCGTTGTTTATCTGATGGGGACTATGTAAATGGCTAACGCTCATTCCCACGATAGCCACGACGCCGGCCACGGCAGCGTCAAGTCTTACGCTATCGGTTTCATCCTGTCGGTGATCCTGACCGTCATTCCTTTCGGCCTGGTGATGTACCCGTCGCTGCCGAAAGCCATGACCCTGTGGATCGTACTGATCTTCGCAGTCGTCCAGGTGCTGGTGCACCTGGTGTACTTCCTCCACCTGGACCGCTCTGCCGCCCAGCGTAACAACGTGATCGCGTTTGTCTTCGCTGCGCTGGTCATTGTCCTGCTGGTCGGCCTGTCGCTGTGGATCATGTTCAGCATCCACACCAACATGATGGCGCACTGAGGTAAATCCGGATGTCCTTGAAGCACTTTATCCAAATCACCAAACCGGGGATCATTTTCGGTAACGTGCTTTCAGTGGCAGGCGGATTTTTCCTGGCCTCGAAAGGGCATGTCGATCTGGCCATCTTCCTGGCCGCCATGATCGGCACGTCCCTGGTCGTCGCTTCCGGTTGCGTGTTCAACAACTGCATCGACCGCGACATCGACCTGAAGATGGAACGCACCAAGAACCGGGTGCTGGTGCAGGGCTTGATCTCCCTGAAACTGGCCCTGATCTATGCGACCGTCCTGGGTGTCGCCGGCATTGCCCTGTTGTACACAGTGGCCAACCCGCTGGCCGCGTTGTTTGCGGTGATCGGGTTTGTCATCTATGTCGGCTTCTACAGCCTGTACCTCAAGCGCAAGTCGGTTCACGGCACGCTGGTGGGCAGTCTGTCGGGCGCGATGCCGCCGGTGATCGGTTACGTCGCCGTCAGCAACAGTTTCGACATGGCTGCACTGACGCTGCTGGTGATGTTCAGCCTGTGGCAGATGCCGCATTCCTACGCCATCGCGATCTTCCGCTTCAACGATTACCTGGCCGCATCGATTCCGGTGCTGCCAGTGAAGCGCGGGATTCAAGTGGCGAAGAAGCACATCCTGCTCTATATCCTGGCCTTCCTCGTGGCGACCTTGATGCTGACCTTCAGCGGCTATGCCGGCATGAGCTACCTCGCCGTCGCCGCGGCCATGGGCATGTACTGGTTGTACATGGCCTGGACCGGTTACAAGGCAGTGGATGACACGGTCTGGGCACGCAAGCTGTTCGTGTTCTCGATCTTCACCATTACCGCGTTGAGCGTCATGATGTCCCTGGACTTCAAAGTGCCCGCCGAGCTGTTGCTGACGTACGCGCCTTAAGCGTCGGATGCTGTAAAGAAAACCCCGCCTTCGAGAGAAGCGCGGGGTTTTTTGTTGGGTGGTCAGACTCTTCGAAACAGGTCTTTATAGGGCGGCGGACATGGCGAGGCGGCGGATGCGCGGTGAGATTGTAGGAAGCCTCTGAAGGCGTGTTCTGAAAATCCGAAATGCGGTGTTCGTATGGTTGTGAGTGATCAGCTTCTGTCGTTAGATTGATTTGTCGGGTGGTTTTCAAGAGCCCTTAAGTCAACTGGCGTTAGAGGGCTGTTGCGTGAATGCATCAAAAAAATACCTGACCGATGCGGCTGTCCAGCAGGCTCTGTTACTGGTTGATCTCACCGAAAAAAGCACACCCGAGCACGCTGTCCGGTTATTGCTGAATGAAATCCTTCAGCGACTGGCTGAAAGCGGCTGGCCCGAAGCTCAACTACAGACAGGCCCGCGCGTTGTGTCTGCCGAGGAAAACTACGGGCTGCTTGGTTACGATCCCACCGAAATCACGCTGGGCAGTGAACACACCCGCTGGGTCGATGAGCACTCTCTGCTCCGCACGCAAACCACCAGTCAGATTCCATCGGCGCTGCAGCGTGCGGCTCGTGATCGGCAGCCGGGGGAAACGATATTGCTGGCAGCGCCCGGTATCACGTTTCGCCGGGACAGTCGTGACCGCTGGCATTGCGCGGAGCCGCATCAGATGGACATCTGGGTACTCGGTGATCCGCAGCTGTCGACCCACGAACATTTGCTGCGCCTGGTCGGCGATATTCTTCAAGCGGCCGTGCCTGACAGACCATGGGTCTACAGCGATAGCCCGCATCACTACACCGAAGGTGGCATCGAAGTGAATGTGTTGAATGACGGCGCTCCCGTCGAGGTCCTGGAGTGCGGTCGTATTGCGCAATCGTTATTGGAGCGTTTGCAGATCGATCCATTGCGCCATGGCGGCTTGGCGCTCGGGATGGGGCTGGATCGCCTGACGATGCTGCGCAAAGGCATCCCGGATATCCGTTTGCTGCGGGATCAGAATGTACGGGTCCAGGCGCAGATGCATGATTTGAATCCATGGCGTGCGGTTTCGCGTTTGCCGTCGATTGCTCGCGATATTTCATTGGCAGTTACCCCGGGGTTAAGCGAGGAGGTGCTGACCGAGAAAATGTTGCTGGCCGCGGGTGACTGCGCTGATTGGATTGAGGAAATGCAGGTCAAGGGCCGTTGGGGATTCGCTGATTTGCCGGTGCAGGCCATCGAACGCCTCGGGCTGTTGCCGGGTCAGGAAAATGTGCTGCTTCGGGTGGTGCTGCGAGATTGTTCGCGATCGATCACGACGGCTGAGGCGAATGCCTTGTACGCGGATATTCAATCCGCGTTGCATGAGGGGGCACCCGGGGCGGGGTACAGGATGGATGTTTCGAAGGTTTGAGTCAGCTATCCAGCAACCTGAAAAACCGCTCACGCACTTGAGTGTGATCGCTGTGGGCCACGTTGAAGCGCATGTAATGGCTGGCTTCCGAGCCCTTGCTGAGCAGGGTGCCGGGGGCGAGGACCAGGTTGTTTTCCAGGCCTCTGCGGGCGAGGGTTTCGGCGTGCAGGCCGTCCGGCAAGCGCGTCCAGATGAACAAACCCTCTCCCGGCAACGACGACAGCGAGCAACCGGCTTCGGCCAGCCAGCTCGTCACCCGGCTGTTGGATTCATACAGCCGGTCCACCGTACGGCGCGTGTGTTTGGTGTAGCTGCCGTCGCTGAGCATTGTGCAGGTGATGTGTTCCGCCAGTTCCGAGGTGACCCCGCCACAGGCCATTTTCAGGGCGACCAGGCGTGCCGCCAGTTGCGGTGACAGCACCGCGTAGCTGACGCGGCTGTTCGCCGTCAGGGTCTTGGAGAAACCGGAAATGTACGTGACGTTGTCCAGCCCGCTGGCGGCCAGTCGCGGGGTGCGGCGCTGTTGAATGTCGCAGTAAAGGTCGTCTTCGAGAATATGGAAACCGTACCGGTGGCTCAGCTCCAGCAACCGATACACCTGAGCGGGGGAAAAGGAATGCCCGGTCGGGTTATGCAGGGTGCTGTTGGTCATGTAGAGCACGGGTTTGTGGGCGATCAGCAGTTGCTCGAAGGCCTCCAGGTCCATGCCATCGCAATCGCGAGCGATGGTGATGACCTTCGCCCCGTGCAGCGCCAGGTTGGCGTGCATGTTGAAGTAGCACGGATCATCCAGCAGCACGGTGTCGCCCGGCTTGATCAGCAGGCGCATCAGCAGGTCGATAGCCTGCATGGTGTTGGCGGTGGTGATGATCTGGTCCACCGGCACTTCGATGCCGAAGGTCGACAGCTTGACCCGCAGGGCCTGGCGCAGCGGCAAATACCCGCCGGCTACACCGTACTCGCCCATGCGCAGACTCGTCGCGCGCAAGGTGCCGCGCACCGCTTTTAGCAGTTCATCGGCTGGCAGCCATGAAGTTGGCAGGAAACCGCAGCCGGGGCGCAGGGCGCCGTTGTCCAGCAGCAACGCGCGGCGGACCACGCTGAGGGTGTCCTGAGGTTGCAGATCGGGGCCGGTGTCGGTGTTCAACGTGGTGCTGGTGCGGTGCACGTAGTGCCCGGAACCCTGGCGTGACACCACCAGACCCTTGGCGCGCAAGCGATCCAGGGCATCGACCACCGTGGACTTGCCCACGCTCATCAAGTCGGAGAGTTCGCGAATCGGTGGCAACTTTGCCCCGTGAGGCAAGCCGCCCTGGCTGATCGCTACCGACAACTGATCGACGATCTGCTGAACCAGCGGTACTCCGGGCTGGAACACGACGGCGGCGATCACTGCTCGCTGAACCTGCATTTTACTGGTCTCTCCGGCAGTAAAGTTCGTTCGATTCTATACGAACTTGCTCTGCTGCAAACAACCCTCTCTCCCTACTATCGCTTTAGTGACGTTTTTGATGGTGGGTGCCTTATGGCCCCGCAAATGCTTGGTATCAGAGGTGCTGCATGAGTGTTCAAACAACGGCCGCCGTGGCCAAACCGGTGATTAATATTCGCCTGTTCACGATACGCATCATCACGGCGGTGTCGCTGTTTGCGGTGTTGGGCAAGGCCAACGTCTGGCTCGACACGGCCACCAACAGCATTCTCGCCCTCGGCTATCGAGCCTTGTTGCTTCTTCTGCCCCTGACTTTGCTGGTGCTGGGACGTCGCTCCCTGAGTGTCACGCTGCTGTGCGCCGGCCTTGGACTGGTGTTGCTGGCGGTCACCCGCAACCAGGGCATGGTGATGTTTGCGGCGGCACTGTTCGCCTACGGCATCGCCATCGCCGGTTACCTGATCAAGAGCGAAGCGGCGCAAACCAAGGAGGGCGCCGCCTACAACCGGGTCGCCATGAACATGGGCAGCCTGGTCGCCGGGCTGATCCTGCTGTCACCGCTACTGACCCCGACGATGTTTTTCCTCGGCGCTGCCGCTTTCGTGCTGCTGTGCCTGCCCATCGCCATGGGCGCGACCTTCACCACGCAACCCGCTACTGCCCGCGCGGCCAGCCAGGCGGGCAGTGGCTGGCGCAACAAACTGCCGTGGGTCATCGCCGGCCTGATCATGGGGATCAAGTTGTTCGGCGTGTTCTCGATCCTGCCCCAGGCCATCCTGCTGAAGACCGGTGAGCTGCCGGCCTGGTACGGCCTGATGCTGATCCTCAACAGCGCCGTGGTGGTGTTCGCACAGATGCCGGTAATGAAACTCATAGAACGCACCGGGCGTTTCAAAGTGGTCGCGGTGATCGGGATCATCATTGGCGGTTTTGCCGTGCTCTCGTCTCCGGGCGCATTCCATGTCGAAACACTGATCGGTGCACTGATCTGGGTGGCCCTGCTGTCGGTCGCCGAGTGCGCGTTCAGCTACCTCGATTACTTCTCGGTCAAGCAGAACAACATGTTCGTCAAGGAAGTGTCCCTGGGCGTCGGCGCGGGGCTGACGGTGCTGATCATGCGTGTCGTGCCCGCCCCCTATAACGCCCTGGTGCTGGCAGCCATTGGTGCGGGCGGGATTCTCGCCTGGTACTGGTTCAACCGTAAATCCAACGCATCACTGCACGACTGAGTCATCGCGGTAGCGTTTTTTGCATCACAGGTCGGAGGTTTCATGAAGACGACGTCATGCGTAGTAGTGGTCGGTTACAACGGCAATCGGGTACAGGATATCCAGAAGTTGCGCGATCTCTGCAAGACGCTCTACAACGCCCGGCTCATCCTGGTGGTTGAGCGAATTGCACCCGAGGATGACCAGGTCGCGGACCACGTCTGCAGCGCTTCGCTGGCGCCGCAGGACGTTGCCGAGTCACTGGAACTGGTGGCCGGGTGCCTGGATGTCGACCGCTGGAAGCTGATTGGCGTGTTGCCGTTTTCCGATCGAGGCGTGTTGCTCGGTGCGGCGCTGGCAACCTATTACGGCCTGCCCGGCATCACGCCGGGCGAGGCCCGGGCCGGCCTGGACAAACAGATATTCCGCAAGCTCGAAGCCGCTTGCGAGACGGCGCCTGACGACTACCGTCCGGTGTTCTCCACGCGGGTCGAAAGCCTTGGCGAACTGCGTCAACGGGTCGTCGAGCTGGGGGGCAAAGCCTTCATCAAACCGGCCTGTGAAGGCGCGAGCCGGGGTTGCCGGGTCATTCATCATCCGTCCGAATGCGACGAGGCATGGCAGGCGCTCAAGCCATACCGGGAAGGTGGCATCGTCCTTGAAGAACTGGTCCGTGACGCTCGCGAATACAGCTGGGATTACGTCGCCGGCAGCACCTGGGTGACCGAAAAAACCACTACCGAAGGCGCCTTTCGCGCAGAAATCCAGCAAGTGGTGCCCGCGCCTTTGACGCAGGGTGTACAGGCGCGACTGGGCGCTGCCGGTCGGCACATGTCCGGGTTGGTTTCACCGGATAACGGCGCTTATCACAACGAGATTTTCCTGCGCAGCGACGGGCTGACTTCGGCGGTGGAAACCAACATGCGACCCGGCGGCATGCACATCTGGGACCTGGCACGTCTGGCCTTTGTCGACTTCAACCCATGGGAACACTGGGTCAGGTGGGCGGTGGAGGGCAAGACCGCTCAGCAGGACCCGGTTGCACGCGGCTATTGCGGCATTCGCCTCCTCAGAGCGCCCGCCGCTGGCCTTTTGCGAGACCTGCCGGACATCGAATCCCTGGCCCGGGAACTGAACATCGAGTTGGTCGAGGCCGCCTACGAAAAGCGTGTCGGCGACACGGTCATGGCCCAGGTGAAGGACAACACCGCGTTCATTGGCCACATCGTGTTGTTCAGCGAGCACTACGACCAACTCAGCAATGACTTGCTGCGCCTGGCCGAAGCCATCGAGTCCCGAGTCGGGGTCAACTGCCTGGCGTCGCCAGTCAGGGCCGTCGGCTGATTCACGTTGTTGTCTTATTGATTTAGAGGGTTTGGTAATGATTGAGCACAAGACCTGTGATGAGCGTTTCATCGACCTGGCCAAGGAGCTTGGCTATGACATCTATGGCGAGAACACCGCCGGCGGCCATTACGCCCCGCTGATTCGTCATCACGACGAGCTGTACATCAGCGGTCTGGTGCCTCGCATGAACGGCGCGATCCAGTACCCCGGCCGTGTCGGGCTGGAACTCAGCCTCAGTGATGCTCAGGCCGCTGCCAGCATCAGCGCCATGCGCGCGCTGGCATTGATCGTGGACGCCATCGGTTCGCTGGACAAGATCAAGTCGCTGGTTCGCGTCACCGTTTATGTGAAGTCCACAGCAGATTTTGTCGACCTCAGTGAAGTTGCAAACGGTGCGTCGGATGTCTTCACTCACGTATTGGGGGATGCGGGAAAACATACCCGTACGACCGTCGGCGTTTATCAACTACCGAAAAATGCGGCGGTAGAAGTTGATTTGATCGCTGCGCTGAGACCAACGTCTTTATAAGTGTTAGTTGCTCGGCTTTACAGGGTGGAGTGGGTAACCTAAGGTGCTGTTACTCAGTGGGCAGCCTAAGTTGGAACGTGGTGATGAATAACGTTAAAGGCGCGTTTTTTTCATATAAGGATTTTCGTGAAAGTTTGCACCATCAATCGGTCGGCCCGCGGGTATGGAGGGAAGCCGAGCTGACAGACATGCGTCAGACCCTGGAGGCCAGCGAGGTCGACATCGTGGCGCTGGCCCACGACAACAGCCTCAACGGATGCGAGGTGATGCCCGGCGTGGCGATGGCCATGCAATGGCTAAAACCCGGCGCTGTGCTTAACGGTCACGCTCATTCCTGGTGGCACCTGTTCATCATTCAATCCGGCCGCGGCGCGCTGACGTTGGGCGATGCCGACGAAGTGGACGTCAGCGCAGGTGATGTGTTGCTGGTGCCGGCCTGGACCCGGCACGGCTTCATCAACACGAGTACCGATGAAGCGTTGGCGATGCTGAACCTGAGCAACATGCCGCAGATGGCGCTATTGTCGAATTTTGCGGACAGTCACGGGCTGATCACCAGCCGATCCTGAAGCACCGTTTCACTGAAGGGAGTCAGCATTTGCCGAACTCCCTTTTTTTGTGCCTGCGAACTTTCTGTATCGATAGAATCAGATAATTTCTGTATCTGTTCAGCATCAGATCAACTAACTAGGATCACTTCCATGGCAACGGATTTAGTTTCGTTAAGCAGGGGAAGTGCTCTATGGAAAGTGCAAAAATAAAGTTGTATGTCGGTGCGGATTTTGTCAGCGCTTTTGCGATGTCCACGTTTGTGGCGTTAAAAGAAAAGCAACTTTCATTTGAACTCGTGACACTCGATCTTAAAGCCCGGGAGAACTATCAACCGGGTTATCGTGATCTGTCGTTAACCTGCAAAATACCCACGATGGTTCACCAAGGTTTCGCCCTGTCGGAGTCTTCAGCCATCGCCGAATACCTCGACGAGATCGCCCCGCAGCCGCGAAAGCTGTTCCCCCAGGATACCCGGCAACGCGCGCGGGCCCGCCAGCTTCAAGCCTGGCTGCGCAGCGATCTGTTGGTCATTCGCAAGGAGCGTCCGGCCGATCTCATTTACTTCGGCAAAAAAGACACGCCCTTGAGCGACGACGCGTTGGCGGCCGTCGACCGGCTGTTCTTTGTGGCTGACCGGTTGCTCAAGGGCGGCGCCGATCATCTGTTTGGTGACTGGAGCATCGCTGATACCGACCTGGCAATCATGCTCAACCGTCTGCTCGCCAATGGCGATCACGTTCCCGCGAGACTCGCCGCCTATGTCCGGCGCCAGTGGGACCGCGACAGCGTTCGGGCATGGATGGACATTGAGCGCACGGCGCCCTCAGTCCACTAACACCGCCAGGAAGACATCGGGAGCGCTGCCATGCAGGGAATGTCGGAATCGCCAAGATACAAACCCTATAACTCACGCACCATTCGCGACACGGCGTACTGGCACAGGCTCACGCCAGCGCTGCAAGAAGCCATGAACGTAGTCGCGCGGGTCATGCCGTTTCGCACTAACGAATACGTACTGGGGACGCTGATCGATTGGGACAACATCCCGGACGATCCGATTTTCCGCATGACCTTTCCCCACAAGGACATGCTGCTGCCGGACGAGTACGCCTCGCTCAAGCACCTCATCGAACTGGATGACAGCGTCGCCATCAAGCGTCGAATCGAAGCGATCTGGTTGCGCATGAACCCGCACCCGGCCGGGCAGTTGACGCACAACGGCGTGACGCTGGACGGAAAAGTCCTACCGGGCATTCAGCACAAGTACCGCGAGACCGTACTGTTTTTTCCCGGCGCCGGTCAGACGTGTCACGCCTATTGCACCTTCTGTTTCCGCTGGGCGCAGTTCATCGGCGAAGAAGAGCTGAAGTTCAACGCCCGTGAGTCCCAGGAACTGGTGAGCTATTTGCGGGTGCACACCGAGGTCACCGATGTGCTGATCACTGGCGGTGATCCAATGATCATGAACACCCGCTCGCTGGCCGGCTACATCGAGCCGCTGCTGCATCTGCCGCACCTGAAGAGTATCCGCATCGGTACCAAGTCGGTGGCGTACTGGCCGCAGCGCTTTGTCAGCGACAAGGACGCGCCGGAACTGCTGGAACTGTTCAAACGCATTGTCGCGGCGGGGAAAAACCTGTCGGTGATGGGGCACTACAACCACCCGGTCGAGATCCGCCAGGACATCGCCCGCCAGGCCATCGAGCGTATTCGCTCCACCGGTGCCACCTTGCGCATGCAGGCACCGGTGATTCGCCACATCAACGAGAACCCCGCCGATTGGGCCGAGCTCTGGACTGAAGGCGTGCGGCTGGGGGCGGTGCCTTATTACCTGTTCGTCGAGCGTGATACCGGCCCCAGTCATTACTTCGCCATGCCATTGGCTCGGGCGTTCGAGATTTTTCAGGCGGCGTATCGCACGGTCTCCGGGCTGGCGCGCACGGTCCGCGGGCCGTCCATGAGTACCTTCTACGGCAAGGTTCTGATCAACGGCATCGAGACCGTCGCCGGGGAAAAAGTTTTCGTCCTGCAGTTTCTGCAGGCCCGCGATCCGCAATGGGTATTGCGCGTCTTTTATGCGCGGTTCGATCCCCATGTGACCTGGTTCGATGACTTGCGCCCCGCGTTTGGCGAGCGCTTGTTTTTCTTTCAGACCGAGCCCGTGGCAGCGCCGGAATTGATACAGGTCCTGCTGGAAACGGCGTAGGGCGATTCTCAAGGAGACAGGGTTATGAGCAGTGGTGGGTTTGATCAGCGAGAAGGATTTATCTGGCTCGACGGCGAGTTTGTCGAATGGTCCCAGGCGCGTCTGCATGTGCTCTCCCACGGTCTGCATTATGCGAGCACCGTGTACGAGGGCGAGCGTGTCTACAACGGCAGGATTTTCAAACTGCGCGAACACAGCGAACGGTTGTACCGCTCGGCGGCGCTGATGGATTTCGTGATTCCGTATGAGCTTGCAGCGCTGGAAGCGGCCAGTCATGAATTGCTGCGCCGCAACGGGATCGTCGACGGATATCTGCGACCCGTGGCCTGGCGCGGCAGCGAAATGATTTCCACCTCGGCGCGCTTCAACAGCGTTCATGTGGCGATCGCCTGTTGGCAGTGGCCGAGCTATTTCGACCCGGCGGCGCGCATGGCGGGCATCCGTTTGAAGACCGCCGAGTGGCGCCGACCGCCACCTGACTGTAGCCCTTTTGAAGCCAAGGCATCGGGGCATTATCAGATCGCGACGCTGAGCAAACACGACGCGGAAAACAGTGGCTACCACGACGCGCTGATGCTCGACTGGCGTGGTCACGTGGCCGAAGCCACCAGCGCCAATGTGTTCTTCGTCAAAGACCGGACCCTGCACACGCCGTTGGCGGATTGCTTCCTCAATGGCATCACTCGCCAGACCGTGATCGAACTGGCCAGGGCGCTGGATTACCAGGTGCTCGAGCGGGTCATTCTTCCTACGGAGCTTGGCGACTTCGATGAATGTTTTCTCACGGGTACGGCGGCCGAAATCACACCGGTGCAAAGCATCGATGAGCATCGGTACCGACCGGGCCGCGCGTGCAGCGAATTGATTGCCGCATACACCTCAACCGTCAACACCTGATAAACAGCCGGGAATCTCACCATGTCAGATCAAGGGATTGTTGCGTCTAAACCTTACGTTTCGTTGGGGCACCGCCACGAGGAATTGTCAGCCCGCGGCTGGACCGTGCTGGCCCCGGACGAGTTCGCCGATGATGTTGTTGGCACCTTGCAGGAATTCGGTCCGATCATTCCGCAATTCAACGGGCAGACGGCGTTTGCGATCACCCGCAAACCCGGTTACGAAGACCTGCCGTATTCCCAGAGCATGAACGGCATTGGCCCGCACACCGAAGCGCCGGTGTACGGACCACCGCCACGTTACCTGGCGTTGCATTGTCATCAACAGGCAACGTGTGGCGGTGGGCATACCGGTCTGGTGGACGGCATCGAGTTTCTGGCATTTCTCGAACACACGGACCCCGAGCTGCGTGAGTGGATCGATGACACGCCGGTGGAGTTCGTTGCCACCGCCAAACCCGGTGAACCGGCACAACGCCGGGTCAAGGAATACATCCTGACGCCGACAGAAGAAGGGGACATTTTCCGCTTCAGCTACAACCAGTTTCACTACGGCGATGTGAATCCCTCCAAGGAGCATCTGCAGCAATCACTGGTCACAAACAGCACGACACCGTTGGCCAGGTTTGCCGTACTGGGTGAAGCCTATTTCGTGGAGCACAACACGCCGGTGTTGATTCCCGACGGTTGCCTGCTGATTTGGGACAACTGGCGAATGATCCACGCCCGCAGTCGTTACACTGACCCGGCGCGCAACCTGACCCGCTATTGGCTGGCCTGATTTTTCCGTCGCCCATCACTCCATCGGCGTACCCCCAACAGGGTGCGCGTCCTACAGGTATCGCGTTATGCAAACAGCCATCGAGATCGCCAAGGTCGATCATCAACTGATCGTGCGGCTCAATCAGGCGTGGACCAAACGGGCCACGGTGTGTGCGCCGGACAAGACGCTGGTCAGCGAGCCGTTCGATCCGGCGCGTCCGGATTATCCGGAGTCCATGGTGCCGTTTTTCCACCACCCGGCATTCCAGGCCCTGAGCGAGGAGCTCAAGAGCAACGTCGTGACCTGGGGCTGGATCGGCTACAACCTGCGCACGGTCACCGCTGAAGAACATGTGGTGAACCCGGCGCTTAGCGTCATCGCCAATCAGTATCTGGGCAAGGACGACTGGCATTTTCGCGAGGCGATGCAGCAGACATTGATCGACGAGCATTACCACACGCTGATGCACCTGCGTGCCATCGAGCGCACCCGGCTGGACAGGGCGCTGGACCATGACCTGGACTTGCCGCCGTCAGTGACCTACCTGCGTCTAGTCGCATTGCGTGAAGAATTGCCCGAGCAGTGGCAGCGGGATCTGGCGGCCATCACCTTTGCGGTCGTGGCCGAAATCAGCGTCAACGCCTACCTGGATCTGCTGGCGGACGATCACAGTATCCAGCCGCAAAACCGTCGCGTGGCCGAACTGCATAACCGCGATGAATATGCCCACAGCAAGGTGCTCGCCGAAGTGGCCAAGGTCATGTACACGAATATGCAGCCACCGCAGCGGTTATTTTTCGCACGTACGTTGTCGGTAGCGCTGAGTGCCTTTGTCGCCCAGGACTACTCGATGTGGGAGGCGATTCTGACGCAGCTCGGGGTCGAGGCCGCCAGTCAGATCATCGCCGACACTCGCGAGAGCAACAAGAACGCCACGATCATGCGCGACTACAGCGGTCTGCTGCGTCTTGCGCAGGACCTGGGCATTACCGAGGAGATCGATTTCGACTTCCGTCCGACCCTCAACGCGGCCGCTGTGGCCTGAATCGGGAGGTGTGCATGTCCGTTCCTGAGTACGAAGTGTTCGCCATTCGTGTGGGCGCCAATGACCAGCGCACCGCTCGAGAAAATTTTCTGTACGACGGCTGCTGTGGTGACCCGAATGCGTCGATGCCCCTGGACTATTACTTCTGGGTCATTCGAAACGCCCGGCAGATCATCGTGGTCGACACCTGTTTTCAACCGGCCACGGCGGATCGGCGCAACCGGCAGATGTACCGCTTGCCTGAAGATTCGCTGCGACAACTGGACATCGATCCGGCGCAGGTCGACACCTTGATCCTGACGCATCTGCACTGGGATCACGCCGGCAATATCGGGTTGTTCCCCAAGGCCACGGTGCACCTGCAGGAAGCGGAATTGCGTTTCTGCACCGGACCGAAAATGACCCATCGCACGGTGAACAAAACCTACGAAGTGGACGACGTGATGTCGGCCCTGCCGCCGTTGTTCGAAGGGCGGATGCGCTTGCACTCGGGCAGTGTCGAGGTGGTGGCGGGCGTGACCCTGCACCCGGTCGGCGGGCATACGCCGGGCAGCCAGGTGGTGCGAGTGAACACCGCGCGCGGGTGGATCGTGCTGGCTTCGGACGCTGCGCATCTGTGGGCGAACATTCGCCAACGCAGTCCGTTTCCGATCCTCGATGACCTGGCCCAGACGCTGGAAGCCTTCAGCCTGATCGACAGCCTGGCGGACAGTGAAGACCACGTTATCCCCGGCCACGACCCGCTGATCGCCGAACGCTTCCCCCATTGGAACGACGACCCGCACATCATCTGCCTGCACAACCCACCCCTGAATACCCAGTGAACCCTGTAGCAGCTGCCGAGCCCGCCCTTGTGGTGAGGGGATTCATCCCCGTTGGGTTGCGAAGCGACCCCAAATCAGGCGACCTGGATGAATCAGTCATACCGAGTGCGCAGGTTTTGCGACGACTGCGTCGACGAACGGGGATGAATCCCCTCGCCACAAGGGCGGGCTCGGCAGCTGCTACAGGGTTAGCATTGGTTTTTGAGGATCTGGCCGAGGGTCGCCAGCGCCTCATCTATCCGGGGCGAATACGGCGCGCCGCAACCGATGCGAACGAAATGATCGAAACGCTGGGCGTTGGAAAAGATGTCCCCCGGTGAAATCTGGATACCTACCTTCAACGCCTCCTGGAAAAGCATCATCGACGAATACCGGGGCGGCAGCTCCACCCATAACAAGGTGCCGCCTCGCGGGTTGCTCACGCAGGTGCCCGAGGGGAAATAGCGCAGGATGGCCGCACTCATCTGCTGGCGTTGCTGCGTCAGGGTTTTCCTGAGCCGGCGCAGGTAACGTTCATAGGACGGCGTTTTCATGAACGCACTGACCGCCAGTTGCGACAACGTTTCGCAGCCTCTGGACTGGGTGTGCTTGAGCATTTCCACGCGCTCGTGCCATCGACCTGCACTGATCCAGCCCAGTCGCATGCCCGGAGCGAGGGTTTTGTTCAGCGATGCGCAATAGATCAGGTTGTCAGTGCGGTCCCAGTGTTTGAGCGTGGACAAGGGCTGATCGGTGTCCACCAGGTCGCCATAGGTGTCGTCTTCGATCAGCACCGTGCGGTACTCGGCGCACAGTTGCACCAGGCGTGCTTTGTTGGCGTCGGGCATGATGCTGCCCAACGGATTTTGCAGATTGGGAATGACGATCAGCGCACGAATTGGTTCGGGACCCAGTAGCAGTTTTTCCAGCGCAAACAGGTTGATCCCCGAGTGCGCGGTCGCCGGAACTTCCAGCACGCGCAGGCTCAGGCTTTCGAGAATCTGCAGCAAACCATAGAAGGTCGGCGATTCAACGGCCACGGTGTCGCCGGGTTGGGTGACGGCGCGCAAGGCGAGGTTGATCGCCTCGGTCGCACCGTGGGTGATCACGATTTTCTCGGCGCTCACGTTGGTCTTGGCAGTCAGCGCGCGCCGGGCCAGGGTATTGCGCAGCGCAAGGTTGCCGCAGGTCGAACCGGGTTTGCCGAGCAATTGCTGATCCTGGCGCAGCGCCTTGATCATGTGGTCCTGCAGAATCTTCAGGGGATAGAGTTCCGGTGCGCAGTAGGCGCTGGCGAAGTTGACCTTGATGTTCGCCCGCTGGCCAGCCTTGAGCACCGACGACACCTGCTCGTGAATGCCCACATACACCCCGGTGTCCAGCGGTGCAGGAGGCACGGGCTTGGGCACGTTGTCCGGTTGACGGATGTAGTTGCCGGAGCGCGGACGCGCTTCAAGCACCCCGTAGTCCTCAAGCTCGCGGCACACCTGCACGGCGGTCGACAGGCTGACGGCGTGTTTTTCCATCATCAGTCGAATGGAGGGAAAGCGTTCTCCCGTTTTCAAGGTGCCGCTACGGATCGCGTCGAGGTAGTGGTGGGCTAACTGACGGTAAAGGGGCGTTGTGTTCATGACGACCTCAGCAATCGCACCACTGAGGTCTTGGGCTGGAAAGTGAGATGACGCTCCCCGCAGGCGGACCTGTGGCGCTCAAGGGTTATGGGAAGTGTTGGTCCTGCTGTCGATACTGGAACAGGAATCGCGGTCTTGCCGGAATCGCAGGCAATAAAAAGCCCCGCACGAGGGCGGGGCTGAAGGGGTACTGAAGTTAACGTTTGTCAGAAATTACTGGTTAGTCAGACACCTGTGGCTAGTCAGGTCCTGTGGCGAGTGAGCTTGCTCGCGCTTGAGTGCGTAGCACTCACAAAATAGTTGAAGATGTTCAGATTTTTTGGGGCCGCTTCGCAGCCCGGCGGGAGCGAGCTCCCTCGCCACAAAATACAGTGTGTCCGAGTTACTGCGCAGCGATGCTGTAGCCATCGAACGCTGTCTGTTGCTGCAGCGCAGTGATGATGTTCTTGCGGTTGCTGGCGTGCTCAGTCCCGGCATTGTCCAGGAAGGTCTCGCTTTCCAGCTCGGCTTCATCACCTTCACCGACGAAGGTCAGTCCCAGGAATTCCAGGGCTTCGCGATCGACATTCATTCGCGAACGCGGTGTGCGCATCGGCAGGGTGACGCTAACGCCGTCCTTGCTGATGGTAAAGATTTCGACGTCTTTCTTTGCCCGCGCTGTCTTGCTCTTGCCGCTGCTCGGGTTGCTGATGGCCTGATGGGTCTGGTTCAGCACTTTAAGCGCCAGGCCGTAGACGATTTCCTGGAACGCGGGATCGTCCTTGAAGCTGGACAGGATGCGGCTGATCGGGAACTTGCTGCTCAGGTCTTCGAGGGCCGCGATGTCGGCCGCTTCGGCATCCTTGAGTTGCTTGAGTTCGCCCATCAGCTCGTAGGCCTTGTCGTCGTCGAAGCTGTCATGAGCCTGACGAATCGCGGCGCGCAGCTCGCGGATCTGGTCGCTTTCACGGGTGGACTGGAACGAATCCAGGACCATCTCGGCGATGGTCTTGGCCTGGGGCACATGCTGTGAAAGATTGATGGAGTTTTCGTATTCCGCTTTGGACGACAAGGTGACTACGGATTCAGCGGTGTTGGAATCGGACATTGAAATTTCACTACTTCTTTTAACTTGGGATGAGGCGAGAAAGCACAGGGCCTTTTCAGGCCGCCTAATCTATTGGACAGCGACGCAGTTGTCACGGTTGAACAGGCGGGCGGACGAAAGATTGGCCCGACCCTCCTACAACGGCGCAGTCTTGAGGGAGTGGAACACCTGATAGAACCTGATCGACCGCCCGCAGAACAAACCGCTGGCCACGCCTGACGCACAAGCCTTGAGCAACACGATGGGGAGTGTCGCCGAGTACGCCGGGTGAACCTCGGCCTCGTAGCCAAAATAGTAGTTAACCGCAAAGAACAGCAGGTAGAGCACCAGCGTCTTGATCGTGCCTGGCAGGATCAATCCGGTTCCCGTGTCATCCAGCGCGACGTTTTTGCTTGAAAAAATCAGCAGGGCGGCGGCGCTGCCTACCAGCACGGCGATCAGCCAGAAACCTGTCGCTAATGCGGGATGCAGCGAAAGGTTCAGCGAATAAAAGGACCAGCCGAGCAAAATCGGCGGGGTGATCAACAAGGAGGTTTTGCTTTCGCGCGTCGGTGAGAGGGCCTTGATGCCAAAAAAGCACAGCAGGGCAAAGGTCGCGTAAACCCACAGCGGGGTGTTTTGCAGGGCGTTGAACATCGTGACGCGTCCATGTCGAAAAATGTGCGGGGATAATAGTCGTGCTTCGACGAAACGACCGACTATTTCCCCGACACCTTCACGGATGCAGCAATTTCTGCGCGCGCTTGTCGGCTAGATGTTGCAGCACCAGGCGTCCGATGAGCACCAGCAAGGTCAGCGAGATCAGCAGCACGGAGATGGCGGCCACGCTTGGATCAACGTTATCGCGCAGACCGCTCCAGATCCGTTTCGGCAGCGTGTCCACGTTGACGCTGGTGATGAACAGCGTCACCGCGACTTCTTCCCACGACAAGGCAAAGGCCAGCAGCGCAGTGGACGCGATGCCCAGTTTCAGGTTCGGCAGGATCACCATGAACGTGGTTTGCATCAGGCTGGCGCCGAGGTTGCGCGAGGCCAGTTCGATACGTCGGTCAATCTGGCTGAGCGCCACCATCATGGTGACGACGCCGTAAGGCACCACCATGATGACGTGGGCGATCACCACGCCCGTCAGGGTGTCGTAGCCCATTCCCGGGGCGAAGCGCCCGAGCTTGGTTTCCATGAAGTACAGCACCAGTGCCGAAATCACCGGGGGAATGGCCATGGGCAACAGCACCAGGCCGATCAGCGCCGTGGCCCATTTTGAGCGCAGGTACCAGATGCCGAGGCTGAAGCTGGCCGCTAGCAATGTGGCGATCACACTGGTGGCGAAGGCGATGGTCAGGCTCTGGCTGATGGCGTGGAACCAGTCGGGGTTGCTGACCAGTGCTTCGTAATGCCGCAGCGACCAGTTGCCTTCCGGCATCGACAGGAAGCGCTTGCTGGTGAAGGACACCGGGATGACCGTCAGCAACGGGAACAGCATGAAAGCCATGGCGATCACGGCCAGCAGCCGCGTACTCAGGCTTGTGCGATGGGTATTCATAATGACCTCAGCCGACCAGTCGATTCACGCGGGTGATTTTCAGCAGCACCCAGATCAGCGCACTGACCAGCGCCAGCAGCACCACGCTAAGCGCAGCCCCCAGGCCCCAGTTGCTGGTCTGGAACATTTGCAGGAACACGTATTCGGCAATCATCACCGTTTGCCCGCCGCCCAACAGCACGGGCGTGATGAAGAAGCCCAGGCAGAACACAAAGACCATGATGAACGCGCCCAGCATGCCCGGCAGGGTCTGTGGCAACAGCACTTGCCAGAAGGTGCGCAGCGGGCCGGCACCCAGGCCGCGGGAAGCCATGAGGATGCGTTGATCCAGCTGGCGCATGCTCGACAGCAGCGGGAACACCGCATACGGGATCATCACGTGGAGCATGCCGATGACCACGCCGATTTCATTGCGACTCAGCTGTAACGGTTGGTCGATCAGCCCCATGCCCATCAGGCCATTGTTGAGCACACCGTTGCTGCGTAGCGCGATCAGCCAGCCGAAGGCGCGCACCAGCACGGAAATCCAGAACGGAATGAAGATGCAGATCTCCACTACACGCTGCCAGAACGGCGGGCTGAACACCCAGCAGTAGGCCAGCAGATAGCCGATCAGCAACGCCAGGCAACTCACCGTCATGCACAGGCGCAGGGTGCGCCACAGCATGTCGTGGATCGCCGGGTCCGTGGCGATGCGCTCGTATTGCTCGATGCCCGGTGTCGGCAAGGAGAAACTCCAGCCCACCACACCCAGAAACGGCAGCACGTAGAACACCAGCAGCAACACCGGCAGCGGAAACAGCAGTAAACCGCGTTCCAGGCCCGGTGAACTGAATCGGGGCTTGGGGGCAGTCAAGGTTGAGGTCAGGGTCGTCGTCATGGTCGATGGCTCACTTGGACAGCCGTGTCAGGTACGTTTCCAAGGTTTTCGAGTAGTTGTCGGCGTACCACTGGGCGTTCAGGGCGATCTGCTTTTTCAGGTTCTCGGCCGACGCGCAGTTGGCTTGCAGTTGCTCGGCCGACATCAATTTCTCGGTAGCGCTGTTCGACGGACCGTTGCCCAGCAATTCGAACAACTTGAGCTGACCTTCGGGTTGCAGCGCCTGCTGGATGAATTGCATGGCCGGTTGCGTACCCGCCGGGTTGCCCTGCAACACCGCCCAACTGCTGGAGTTGATGAAGCCGTTGTCAAAGCTCCAGCGCACGCGGTTGTCGGTGTCTTCGGCGAGCAGCTTGGCGCGGGTATGCCAGATCGCACCCACCGACACTTCGCCATCCACCATCAGTTGCTGGCTTTCGGCACCCGAACTCCAGAAGGACAGCACGTGGGGCTTGATTTCATCGATCTTGGCCATCGCGCGGGCGACGTCCAGTGGGTACAACTGATCAGCCGGCACACCGTCGGCCAGCAACGCCGCCTCCAGCATCCCGTTCATCCATTTGTACAAGGTGCGCTTGCCGGGGAATTTCTTCACGTCCCAGAAATCGGCCCAGGTCTTGGGACCGTTATCGCCAAATTTTTCACTGTCCCAGGCCATCACGTAGCTGAACTGGTAGCTGGCGATACCGTGATCGGAGGAGAGCGCCGGGGCCACCAGGTCGCGCTTGATCACGTTGTAATCCAGCGGTTGCAGGATCTTTTCCTTTCCCAGGACGATAGCGCTGTAACTCTCGACGTCGACCACGTCCCAGCTCGGCTGACCGCTGGCCAGCTGTGAGCGAATCGCCCCTTCGGTCGGACCCGCGCCGTCGATGCGCACCTGGATGCCGGTGTTTTTGGTGAAGGTGTCGGTCCATGCCGAACGGAAGGCGTTCAGTGCGTCACCGCCCCAGTTGACCACCACCAACGGCTTGTCGGCCGACCAGCTGATGCCACTGCGCAGCGCCAGCGGCACGGCGGCCAGCAACCCCATGGCCTGCATGAAAGTACGACGGTTGATCTGCCCGCCACGGGCCTTTTCGATAAGCACTTCAATACAGTCGCGTTGATGATCCTGGCTCATTGCAAGTCCTCAGTCGGCGGGTGTCCTTCGGACAGTGGCCTTTTTGTTGTCGTTAGGAGAGAGAGAGCTTTTTGACGCATGTGTTACCGGCTTCAGGCCTGTAGCAGAAAGCTTTGCTGCACCGGCCAACTCAGCCACACCGGCGCACCACTGGGCATCAGCGCGCCCGGATGATTGCCGGGGACGGACAGGTTGACGGGCAAGGCATCGTTGCCGACCTTGAGGGCCAGGTGGGTGCTGGAGCCCTGGTAAACCTTGTCGGTGAGTTGCGCGGGCATGACGTTGTAACCGTCCCGGGTCGGGCAGTCGCTGTGCAATTCCATGTGTTCGGGGCGCACCGCCAACACGGTCGGTTGAGCGCTCAACGGGCTGGGGGCGAGGGCGTGCAGCACGCTGTTGCCGCAGCGACCGGTGGCGGTCGGGCCATTGCGGGTCAAGTCCGCCAGGGGAAAGAGATTCATCTTGCCGAGGAATTCGGCGACGAACCGGCTCTCGGGCCGGTTGTAGATATTTTCCGGCGTGTCGACCTGGGTCAATTTGCCGTGGTTGAAAATCGCGATGCGCGACGAGAGCGCCAGGGCTTCGCCTTGGTCGTGGGTCACGAACACGAAGCTGGTGCCGACCTGGCGATGGATGCGCTGCAGCTCGGTCTGCAATTGTTCGCGCAGGTTTTTGTCGAGGGCCGACAGCGGCTCATCGAGCAACAGCAGTTCCGGCTCGAACACCAGTGCCCGGGCAATCGCCACGCGCTGTTGCTGACCGCCGGACAGCTCCGACGGCTTCTTGTGCATGTGCGCGCCCAGGCCAACCACTTCCAGAATGTGCTTGACCCGACGCTGGCGTTCCTCGGCGGCGACTTTGCGGATGCGCAGCGGATAGGCCACGTTATCGGCGACGCTCATGTGCGGGAACAGTGCGTAGCCCTGGAACACCATGCCGTAGTTTCGCTTCTCGGCAGGGCGCTTGATGATGTCCACGCCTTGCTCCATCAGCTTGCCCGACGTCGGGCTGAGAAAGCCGGCCAGGATCATCAGCAACGTGGTCTTGCCCGAACCGGACGGGCCCAACAGGGTCAGGAATTCGCCTTGGCGTACGTCCAGATCGACGTTATCCAGCGCCGCAAAACGACCGTAATACTGGCTGATGCCTTGTGCACTGAGCTGAACCGTTGAACGGCTGGACACGATGAGAGTTCCTCTTTTTATTTGCCCCAGGGCGTGCGAGGACGGATGTCAATCCGGCCAGGGCTTTGGGCTCATTATTGTTAAAAATATCGCTACATCAATGGAATTATTTTGCAGGTATTGGTTAGTTTTTTTACTCATTTCTCTGGCGCGGTTAACCATCACCTGTAGCAGCTGGCGAAGCCTGCGTCCGGCTGCGCAGCAGTCGTGAATTCTGGCGATGCATTCCTTCTGTCGGACCGCGCGCTCAGGATTTACGACTGCTTCGCAGCCGAACGCAGGCTTCGCCAGCTGCTACAGGGATCAGCGTTACAAAGTGTCTTGCCAGGTTTGATGGGACGACTGCAACTGCGTCTTGACCCAATTGCTGAACGCCTGGACCACCGCGCGCTCGGCTTTTTGCGGGTCGGCGGCGAGGTAGTAGCCCCGGTGCAAGTCGATGGTGATGTCGAAGGGGCGCACCAACAGGCCTTTGGACAGGGCATCGCCACTGATCAGGTTGTCGCCGATAGCGATGCCCTGACCGGCAATGCACGCCGACTGCGCGCAATGCGCATCGGAGAACAGGATCCCGCTGACCGCGTTCACCCCGGAAGCGCCAGCGGCGGTCAGCCAGACGCGCCAGTCCGAATAGTCCGTCATGTGCAGCAGTGGGTAGCCGCTGAGTTCCTGCGGGTTTTTCAGGCCGCTCAACGCATTGATCAAGCGCGGGCTGCACACGGGGAAGAAGCGCAGGGCGACGATTTCTTCCACGACCATTTCCGGCCAGTCACCGATGCCATAGGCGATGAACAGGTCGGCATTCGGGTTACTGATGTCGTCCGGCGTCCTGGGAGAGATCAACTGCAATTGCACTTGCGGGTATTGCCGCAGGAACGCGCCGATGTGGTGGCACAGCCAATAAGTGGCGAAACCTGGTGCGCAACTGACGCACAACCGCCCGGAAATCTCCTGGTCGTCGACGAGCTGACCAGCGTCCAGCAGGTTCAACAAAATCCCGTGGACTTCACGCGCATAGCGTTCGCCCTGATAGGTGAGGCCAATCCCCCGGCCAATCCGCTCGGTGAGGGCGAAGCCGACACATTCCTCAAGCTTGCTGATCTGGTGACTGATGGCGCTGCGCGTCAGGTTCAGTTCGCGAGCGGCGACCGACACGCTGCCGAGACGGGCGACCGCATCCAGGGCGCGAAGGGCTGTCATCGATGGAAAACGCATAAATCATCCTGCTGAAAGTTGAAGAAACAGGCCGACATTCATGATTTGAGCACGGTCCCCTGTGGCGAGGGAGTTCACTCCCGCTGGGGCGCGCAGCGGCCCCAAAAAAGTCACCGCGTTGAGCCAGGCACGCCTCGGACAGCCCATTATGCGACTGCTGCGCAGCCGAGCGGGAGCAAGCTCCCTCGCCACGGGGGTTGTGTTTGCCTGAGGTCGCATTCCGCCAGTGACTGTACTTATGGTGACGGAAATTGAACAGTCAGGCCAAAAAAAATCGATTGTTGTATCGGTTGGTTCAACAATACTAGCCCCATTCGTCATCGGGCCGCGCTGGCCCTTATCAAAGAGGTGCTGCATGACCCGTTGTGCCGAGGCGCTCGTTCAGTTGCTGGAAGGCTATGGCGTTGACACTGTCTTCGGCATCCCCGGCGTGCACACCGTCGAGCTTTATCGTGGCCTGGACGGCAGTCGCGTGAAGCACGTCAGCCCGCGTCATGAGCAAGGGGCCGGGTTCATGGCGGACGGTTATGCCCGTGCCAGTGGCAAACCCGGTGTGTGCTTCATCATTACCGGCCCGGGCATGACCAATATCCTGACCGCCATGGGTCAGGCCTATGCGGACTCGGTGCCGATGCTGGTGATCTCCACCTGCAATCGCCGCGAACATTTGCGCCTGGGTCATGGGCATCTGCATGAATTGCCCGATCAGCGCGCCATGGTCGCCGGGGTGTGTGCATTCAGTCATACCGTGCAGCATCCGGATCAACTGCCGGAAGTCCTGGCCCGTGCCTTTGCGCTGTTTGGCTGTACGCGGCCACGTCCTGTGCACATCGAGATACCTCTGGATGTACTGGAGATGTCGGCCGATGGCCTGGACCTGCGTCCTCGTGCCTTGCCCCCGGCGCCTGCGCCCGCCACTTCGGCTATCGACGCCGCGATCGAACTGATCAACCACGCCCGCAGGCCATTGATTCTGGCGGGTGGCGGCGCCCGTCGAACGAGTGCTGCCCTGACCTCGCTGGCTGAACGGTTGCAAGCCCCGGTCGCGCTGACCACCAATGCCCGTGGCTTGCTGGCGCCCGAGCATCCCTTGCTGCTCGACGGTGTGCAGTCCTCCGCACACGGTCGCGAGCTGTTCGCCGAGGCGGATGTGGTGCTGGCGATCGGCACTGAACTGGGGGAAACCGATTACGACTTTTTCGGCCTTGGACCCTTGGCGTTCAAGGCGCCGCTGATTCGGCTGGACATCGATCCGATGCAGATCCTGGGCGTGCAACCGGCGCAGGTGGGCTTGTTGGGGGATGCCGGGGAAGGGTTGCGTGCACTGTTGGCGCGACTCTCGCAGAGAGAGGCTGATCAGGCGTGGGCCGGTAATCGTGTGGCCCAGGTCAATGCGCTGGAACACGCTGGCTGGAGTCCGAAACAACGCTGTCTGCAGACGGTGCTGGACACGGTGCGTGATCACCTGCCGCAGCCGTTGATTGTCGGCGATTCGACTCAGCCGGTGTATCAGGGCGCGTTGGGTTATCGAGCCCCGACACCCAACAGTTGGTTCAACGCCGGCACCGGTTACGGAACCCTGGGTTACGCGTTGCCGGCCGCCATTGGCGCGAAGCTGGCGCAACCCTCGCGCCCGGTCGTGGCATTGGTGGGTGACGGTGGACTGCAGTTTTCCAGCGCCGAACTGATCGCAGCAAAAGAGGCGGGCGCCGGGGTGATCCTGTTGCTCTGGAACAATGCCAGCTACGCCGAAATCCGCGACTACATGAACGCCAAAGACGTGCCGCTGGTGGGCGTGGACATTCTCACGCCGGACTTCGAAGCCCTGGCACGCAGCTGCCATGTGGCCCATCACCGGGTGACCAATCTGCACGCCCTTCGCGAGTTGCTGGGTCAGCTCGGGCACTGCGATGAACCGGTGATGGTCGAGCTGGACGCTGCGGCGTTTCTGGCGGAGTAGGCCGCGCGTTACTGGCGACAAAAACAAGAATTTCCAGGTCCTCGAAGCGCCGAGCGCGCGGGACTTTTCTATCGCACTGAACTGAAAGGTGGCTTACGTGGCTGAGTCCGACAACTTTACCTCGACCCATTCCGCACAAGGGACATACGCCGATCTGATCCTCGGTAACGGTCGCATCTATACCCAGGATCCGGCGAACCCGTGGGCCGAGGCCGTGGCCATTCGCGACGGCAAGTTGATCGGTGTCGCCAGCCTTGGGGAACTGGAAACGTTCAAGGGCCCGAACACCGTCCTGCATGACCTGCAGGGCGCCTTTTGCATGCCGGGCCTGCACGACATGCACACCCACCCGGACCTCGCACTGGCCCCGCGCTACAGCGATGACCTGGACGTGGGCATCGAAGACCCGACGCCCGAACAGCTGCGCGAAAGCATCCTGGCCTATGCCGACAGCCATCCGGGCGATGGCTGGATCTATGGGCAGTACTGGGTGCGCTACACCTTCCGCGAAGCCGGGTTGACTCCGGGCCGGGCGTGGCTCGACAGCGTCATGCCGGACCGTCCGGTCGCGCTGCTCGACCGGATGTGGGGCACCATGATGGTGAACTCCAAGGCCCTGGAACTGGCCGGCATCGATCGTCATACCGCCGACCCGCGCAACGGCTATCTGGAGCGTGACGAACTGAGCGGCGAACCCACCGGCCTGATGATCGACGGTGCCTACGCAATGATCCATGCCGCCATGCCGCCTACGCCGGTCAGCGTGCTGCGTCGCGCCTACCGCGACGGCGTGCATTTCCAGAGTTCGCGCGGGGTGACGGCGAGCAAGTACGTGCACGTATGCGAGCAGCGTTTGCAAGCGCTGAAAGAGCTCGACGACAGCGGTGAACTGACGGTTCGCATCGAGGCGGCAATCAGTTGGCAGGACGATATTTTCCCCGTGCGTCGTCGCTGGGAATTGCTCAGTGGTGAACGTCACTACTACCGCAGCGCGCGCCTGAGTGCGAACGCAGTGAAGTTCCATTTCGACGGCACGGTGGAGCCGAAATCGTCCTACCTGCTGACACCCTGGCCACAAGAGAAGAGCTGGCGCGGCAAGCTCAACCTGACCCCTGAACACATCACCGACATGGTGGTGGACATGGACAGCAAGGGCATCCGGGTGATTGCCCACTGCACCGGCGACGGCGCGTCCGATGTGTTCCTCGATGCAGTCGCCGAGGCCCGCCGTCGCAATGGTTTCAGCGGCGTGCGTCATCAATGCGCACACAGCACGTTGCTGCACCCGGGCAACCTGCCGCGCTTCAAGGAACTGAACGTCATTGCCGAGTTTTCCCCGGCCGCCTGGTACCCGACGCCGTTCGCCAGCGGTGCACGTTCGGGCTACGGTCAGGAGCGGCTCAAGCGCATCTACGATTTCAAAGGCGTCCTCGAGGCGGGCGGCACCGCGGTGATGGGCACCGATTGGCCGGTGGCGTCCATCGACCCGTGGCTGGCGCTGGAAACCATGGTCACCCGCCAGAACCCATGGAACGATGATCCGGCGTGCTTCGGCGAGCCCATCAGCCTCGAGCAGGCCTTGAACGTGATCACCTCCAACGGCGCCGTGGCCATGGGCCTGGAGCACATGACGGGCAGTCTGCAAGTCGGCAAGTCCGCAGACCTGATCGTGATCGACCGCGACCTGTTCGCCGAACCTGCGCGCAACTACATCCACCGCACCAACGTGCTGCTGACCTTTGTGGAAGGGCAGTTGGTCTACGACCGTCATTCGACACTGGCACCGGCTGGGCTGAAAGCGGTCTGGCAGGGTGAGCCGCCCGTGCTGGAGGGTAAGGCGTGATGGACGTTCCACGCATTGCAGTCACGGTGGTTTCGGGTTTCCTCGGCGCGGGTAAAACCACCTTGCTCAACCGCATGGTGCGCCGTGCGGAAGGCAGTCGGCTGGCGGTGATCGTCAACGATTTCGGCGAGCTGAACATCGATGCAGCCATTGTTTCCGAAGTCACCGACGCGGTGTACAGCCTGCAAAACGGCTGCATTTGCTGCACGGTTCAGGAGGATCTTCTGGCGCAACTGGCGAGCCTGGCGCAACTGCAGCCTCGGCTTGAGCGCATTGTCATCGAGTGCAGCGGCGTGTCCGATCCGCAGCGCATCGTGCAAACCCTGGCGTACCCGCAACTGCGCAGCCAGATGCAACTGGACATGGTGATCACCGTCGTTGACGCGACCCGCCACCTGCAACTCGAAGGCGAGTACGCACGACTGGCCAGGGCACAAGTCGCTGCCGCCGACCTGCTGCTGTTGAACAAGACCGATCTGGTGGACGACACGCAGTTGCAGGCACTGCGCGATGCGCTTGGCGTCCGCACACGGGTGCACGAATGTGTTCAGGCTGAGCTGCCGGATGCGCTGTGGCTGGACACCGATCTGGATCTTGAACCCCGTGCGCAAAAACCGATGACACGGGTGTCGGCGGACGATCACGGCGAAATGTTCAGCAGCTGGCTGTGGCAGGATTCCACCGGGCTTGATGTCGAACGTTTGCGCGGTTGGCTGCACGCCTTGCCGGGCGATGTCTTCCGCGTAAAGGGGCTGTTGTTGCTGGCGCAGGGCGGCAAGGCGCACTGGCTGCAGCACGTTGGCACCCGCAGTCAGTTCTTGCCGGCTACCGACGAGGCACTGGCCAGCGGTTCCCGATTGGTGTTTATTGCTCGTCGTGGCTTTGACGGCTGGGAAGCGTTGGGGCAAGGACTGGAGGCTTGCAAAGTGACGGAGGAAGCGCTGACATGAACCCGATGGAACAACGTTTACGTGAAGAGTTGGCAGCCTGTTATCGGTTGATCGCGCATTTTCGCATGAGCGATCTGATCTTCACGCACATCTCGGTGCGCCTGCCGGGGCCTGAACATCATTTTCTGATTAATCCCTATGGTTTGATGTTCGATGAGATTACCGCGTCGAACCTGGTCAAGATCGACCTCGAAGGTCGTGCGGTCGAGGCCAGTCCTTATCCGGTCAATCCGGCGGGCTTTGTCATTCACAGCGCCATTCACGGTGCCCGTGAAGACGCCCAGTGCGTGCTGCACACGCATACCAAGGCGGGGTGCGCGGTCGCGGCGCTGAAGTGCGGGCTTTTGCCGGTGAACCAGATCTCCATGGAGTTTTACGGTCGGGTGGCTTACCACGACTATGAAGGCGTGGCGCTGGACATGAGCGAGCAACAGCGCCTGGTGCAGGACCTGGGTGACAAGACGGTGTTGATGTTGCGCAACCATGGTTTGCTGACAGTAGGCGAAACCGTGAGCCAGGCGTTCTTGCGCATGTATTACCTGGAAAAAGCCTGTGAAATCCAGCTGGCGGCCCAGGCTGCCGGCGAGGTAATTATGCCGTCGCCAGAGGTGTGCGCGCATACCGAACGTCAGTTCAATGATCCAGGGCGGCCGCTGGAGGAGGGTCAGTTGAACGACCCGGATGCAATGCAGTTGGCGTGGGCAGCGTTGATCCGAATGCTGGATCGCGTGGCTCCGGGGTATCGGGACTGATCCGGGTTTTTCTGTGATCGGGCTGGCGCTATCGCTGGCAAGCCAGCTCCCACAGGGGGCCGCACGCATGTCTTCCTGTAGGAGCTAGCCTGCTAGCGATGGTCTTCCAGCCATAACAATCTGACTGACCCTCCGCCATCGCCGGCAAGCCAGCTCCCACACTTTATCTGGCCATCTCCAAATACTGAGTGCACTGATAATCCCTGTGGGAGCGTGGCTTGCCCGCGATGCAGGCGCCACGGTCTCTCAGGCCTGCCCCGGTGTATTCAGGTTCATCGACCGCACCGCCAGCGCCATCGCGGTTTCTTCATCGATAGGCAATGAAAAGACGAACGTAGCGCCTTGCCCCACGACATCCACCAAACGAACTTCCCGGCCATGCAACTGCAGGATCCGCTGCACGATGCGCAACCCCAATCCTCCATCACGCCGTGCGCCACCAATATTGAACGGCCGCAGAAACAAGCCTTCGCGCAGTTCCGCCGGGATGCCCGGCCCGCTGTCGCTGATGGTGATTTCAACGAACCTGCCTTGGGGGACCAGGCTGATGCCGATGGTTCCGCCGAGGGGGGTGTGACGCAGGGCGTTGTCGAACAGGTTGGTGAGCACACGCTCGATCAGCCCCAGGTCGGCGAACACGCCAGACACAGTGGGTGCGAAGCTCGCCTTGAGTTGCACTTGCCGGGCTTCGGCCGTCAGTTCGAATTTCTGGAAAATGTCCTGCACCAGATCGGTCAGTGAGAAGCGCTCCAGCACCGGCTGCACAAACCCATGTTCGAGCCGCACCAGTTCCAGCAGTGACTGCGCCAGCCCGCCGACCTTGCGGCTTTGATCCAGCGCAATCCCCAGGTAACGACGGCGATCGGCGGCGGACAAGGTGGCGTCCTTGAGGGAAAGGGTTTCCAGGTAACCGTGCAGCGAGGCCAGAGGCGTGCGCAGATCGTGGGAAATGTTCGCCACCAGCTCCCGACGTTCCTGATCCTGACGGGTCAGCGAGCGCCATTGTTCACTCAGACGTGCCTGCATCTGGCGGAAGGCTGCGTCGAGTACGGCAATTTCATCGTGGCTCGCCGCTTTTTCCACAGGGATGGGTTCAGTGGGTATGACCGGGACGCCGTCGATGTCGAACTGGCTGACGGTTTCGGTCAGGCGACGCAAAGGCCGGGTGATCAGGGCAAACGCCGTGAGGCCGGCGATCAGGCACAGCAACGCGACCAATCCGATGGACAGCAGTGCGGTATTGAGCGCAGCGCTGGTGGCGCCCCGTTCGGCGAAGCGGTCGTGCTCCTCGCCAAGCAAGACCACGTACAGATAACCCGCCGGTTTGCCGTTGACCTTCAACGGCGCGGCGCTGAACACTTTGCGTGCTTCGGTACTGCGTGGGTCGTCGCCGAGAATGGGCAGCGCATCCCCTTTGAGCAGGCGTTGAATCGGCGCCAGATCCACCTGCTCGCGGCGAATCCGTCCCTCGGGCGCAGCACTTCCGACAATCCGCCCCTGGGTATCCAGCAAGTACACCTCGACGCTCGGGTTGACCAGCATCAACTGGCTGAAGAGGCTGCGCACGGCGTCTGGCATCAGGCCCTGGGTGTCCATCAGTACCGTGTCGTTGGCGATGTGTTGTGCCAGATCCCGGGAAAGCCCTTGCACCACTTCCTGTTCATGCATCTGGTTGGAGCGCACCTGCATCCACGCCGACGTACCACAGCACACCAGCAACAGCACCGCGAACACCAGTGACAACCGTTGTGTCAGGGTCAGCCTCACGAGCGTTCCTCCCTGGCCGCGAATTTATAGCCGCGGCCCCACACCGTGAGGATGCGCGCCGGTTGCGTCGGATCGGTTTCGATCTTCGCCCGCAGGCGGTTGATGTGGGTATTGACGGTGTGCTCGTAGCCTTCGTGGCTGTAGCCCCAGACGGCGTTGAGCAAGTCCATGCGCGAGAACACCTTGCCCGGCTGGCGGGCGAAGAAGTACAGCAAGTCGAACTCCCTTGGCGTGAGGTCGAGGCGGCGACCCTCGAGGGACACGTCGCGAGTGATCGGATCAATGGTGAGACCGTCGAGGGTCAGGCTGCCGGCATCCATTTTCAGGTTGCGGGCCATGGCATCGACCCGTCGCAACAGGGCTTTGACCCGAGCCACCAGTTCGAGCATGGAAAACGGCTTGGCCAGGTAGTCGTCGGCGCCCAGTTCGAGCCCCAGGATCCGGTGCATTTCGCTCGAACGGGCGCTGGTGATGATGATCGGCGTATAGCGGGCCATGGCCCGGGCGCGACGGCAGATTTCCAGACCGTCGACCCCCGGCAACATCAGGTCCAGGACCAGTGCGTCCCAGTTGCCTTGCTGCAACAGGCGCATGCCTTCGTCGCCGTCGGCGCAGTGCACCACCTCGAACTGCTCATCGCGAAGATGCAGGCAGATAAGGTCGGCGATATGCAGGTCGTCCTCGACCACGAGGACGCGTTTGGTCTGTTCCATCAAGCTCAATCCTTCAGCGCAATGCACACAGTGTGCGGGTTTTTCCATGGCCGAGTTATCACGAATTGTTTAACTCCGCGTGAGGATTTGGCGATCAACCCAAGCCTAGGCTGTGTTCCATCAAAGGCACCCTCATTTTTGGACCGGCTGGCATTTTCGGACAGGCTGGATTTTGGAGACGACCATGTTTTCACGGCGGCAGTTTCTTGTGGCAAGCGGCGGGCTGGGGATTGCAGCCCTGGCCATCGGCGTATTGCCAAAATTTACCGCAGGTTCCGCGCTGATCAGCGAGGCCAGTGCCGCAGAGGCCTTCGAAGTGACCCACAGTGACAGCGAATGGCATGCTCTGCTCAGCGACGAGCAGTACGACATCCTCCGCGAGGAAGGCACCGAACGGGCCTACAGCAGCGCGCTCAACAACGAACATCGCGACGGTACGTTCACCTGTGCCGGTTGTGATCTGGCGCTGTTTTCTTCTGCGACCAAGTTCGACAGCCGTACCGGTTGGCCAAGCTTCTGGGCTCCGCTGGACAAGGCCGTGGCCACCCGTCAGGACCGCTCCTTCGGGGTGCTGCGCGAAGAAGTGCACTGCAGGCGGTGTGGCGGGCATCTGGGCCATGTCTTCGACGACGGGCCAACACCGACCGGATTGCGCTACTGCATGAACGGTCTGGCGATGAAATTTCAACCCAAGGCTGCCTAGGCGATTGCGTGTAGTTGATGTGCCGTTCTCTTATTCAGGAGTCAGTCCCATGAAAGCTACCTTTACCTGGCGTCGCACACTGCTCGGCCTGGCGGCTGCCAGTGTCATCGGCCAATGCTCGGCATTCTCTTTCGGGGCCGAAGACGCGGTGATCATCCCCCCACCCGCGCTCGACGAAACCACCCAGGCTCACAGCGAGACCGTAGTATTCGCCGGTGGCTGTTTCTGGGGCGTTCAGGGCGTGTTCCAGCACGTCAAAGGCGTGAAAAAAGCGGTCTCCGGTTACGCAGGCGGTGCCGCCAATACCGCGCAGTATGAGCGGGTCAGCGCAGGCGATACAGGTCATGCGGAATCGGTGGAGGTGACCTTCGATCCGTCACAGGTAAGCTACGGCACTTTGTTGCAGATCTACTTCTCGGTGGCCCATAACCCCACCGAACTCAATCGTCAGGGACCTGACAGCGGTACGCAGTACCGGTCGGCGATCTTTACCCAAAGCAGCGAGCAGCAACGGGTGGCGCAGGCCTATATCGCCCAGCTGGACGCTGCGCATTCCTTCAGCAAACCGATAGTGACCAAGCTGGAGAGCTACAACGGTTTCTACCCGGCGGAGGAGGAGCACCAGGACTTCCTGACCGAGCACCCCTCCTATCCCTACATCGTGATCAATGATCTGCCGAAGGTGGCGCAGTTGAAGCAGCTCTATCCGGAGCGGTATCAGGATAAGCCGGTGTTGGTGAAGGGCGGGTCGTAAAGCGTTTGTTACCGGTCGTTCAGGCGTTTGCCCATCTCAAACGCTCGCATTTCATACCCCAACGCTTCGTACAGGCGCCGGGCGGGGTCGTTGAATCCCCAGACGGTCAAACGCAGATCCGCAGCGCCCTGTTCGAGGGCCCATGTTTGAGCTTGCTGCATCAATGCTCGACCAATGCCCTGGCCCCTGCCTCGTTGGTCAACACAGACCGAACCGATTCTGCCCACCCGTTGCGGTTGCATTAACGGTCCTTTTGACTCGGTGACTTGTACGGTGATGAACCCGATGGCTACACCTGATTGTTCGGCGAGGAAGACGGCATGATTTTCCCCCTCGATGCTCGGTCGCCAGAAGTCGCCGTCGCGGGCGAAGTCGCCCGTTGATGGCGCGTAAATATCCGGCCGGTGCTCATGGTGAAGGCTGTTGAGTTGTTGGCCCAGTTCACAGATGGCGAGTAGGTCTTGCGAGGTCGCTCGACGATAGAAGGTAGGTGAAGTCATTGGCTGTCCTTGGCGGTTACATTGGGTGTTGCTCACACTTTCCAGTATTCAACATGGATGTTACCCCTGTCGATTCAGGCTTCAGCAAGACCCATTCATTGCAAGGCTGACCTGCCTACTGCTTGCCCCATACCTGCATCGCGAATTCGACAAAGTGGCGCAGCTTGGGAAGGCGGTAGCGATCCTGAACATAGATCAGGCTCATTGGGCGGCTCGGCAGTTGGTAGGCGGGCATCAGCGCGACCAGTTTGCCGTCGAGCAGGTCTTGTTCTACCAGCGCATCCGGCAGCATCACGATGCCCATGCCGGTGCGAGCCGCTTGGTGCAAACCTGCCGAGCTATTGATCAGCAGGGTGCCACTGACGGCCACCATGACTTCACCTTCCGGCCCGCTCAGGCGCCAGTTTTTAGACACGGAATGCCAGTCATCCCCGGCGGGATAGGCAAAGGACAGGCAGTCGTGGTGCTGGAGGTCTTCAGGGGTTTTCGGCACGCCTCGGCGGGCCAGGTAGTCGGGGGAGGCGCACATCGTCAGGGTGTAGTCGATCAGCGGACGCGCGATCACGTTTGACGACTCGATGGCACCCAGGCGAAATGCCACGTCGAGGTTGTTTTCGAGCAGCTCGGGTCGCCCGTTGGAGAGCATCACGTCGAGTTTGACTTGTGGGTAACGCAGGGCAAATTCGCTCAGCGCCGGTGCGAGCTTTTCAGTGCCAAAGGTCAGCGGAGCCGTGATGCGCAACGTGCCCACGGGCGTGTCCTGGCTTTGTTCGGCCAGACGCTCGGAATCGGCCACCAGGCCCAATACTTCGAGGCAACGCTGATAGTAGGCCGTGCCGAACTCGGTCAGTCGCTGGCGTCGGGTCGTGCGATTGAGCAGGCGCACGCCCAGTCGTTTCTCAAGGGCGCGTAGGTGATTTCCCACCATGGTGGTGGACATTTCGCACTGGAATGCGGCGGCGGTCATGCTGCCGGATTCCACGACGCGCACGTAAACGGTCATTGCCTGGAACAAATCCATTATCAAGCCCAGCTTTAAAATGATTGAAGTATTGCAGCGTTTATCCAATTCAGGTGGCTAACGATACTGCAAATACACCGACCATTGATGGAGCTTGATGCCATGACCGCCGCCTGCCTGATGACCACTTACCAACCACTGGCCTTGAGCTTTTGCAAAGGCTTGGGTACACGCCTGTGGGATCAGGCGGGCCGCGAGTACCTCGATGCGGTGGCCGGCGTGGCGGTGACCAACGTCGGCCACTCTCATCCGAAAATCGTCTCGGCGATCAGCGAGCAGGCAGGCCTGCTGCTGCACACCTCCAATCTGTACAGCATCGACTGGCAGCAGCGGCTGGCGCAAAAACTGACCCGGTTGGCGGGGATGGAACGGGCGTTCTTCAACAACTCCGGCGCCGAAGCCAACGAAACCGCATTGAAGCTGGCGCGGTTGCACGGCTGGCGCAAAGGTATCGAACAGCCGATGGTGGTGGTCATGGAAAACGCGTTCCACGGTCGAACCCTCGGAACCTTATCCGCCAGCGATGGCCCGGCCGTGCGCCTTGGATTCAGCGAGCTGCCGGGTGATTTCGTCAAAGTGCCGTTCGGTGACCTCAACGCGCTGGATAAGGTGCAGCAACGGTACGGTTCGCGCATCGTGGCGGTTCTGATGGAACCGATCCAGGGCGAAAGCGGCGTGCAACTGGCCCCCCCTGGCTATCTGAAAGCCGTGCGTGAACTCTGCGACCGGCGCGCATGGCTGTTGATGCTCGACGAGATTCAGACCGGGATCGGCCGTACCGGGCAGTGGTTTGCGTTCCAGCATGAAGGCATTGTGCCGGACGTGATGTCCCTGGCCAAGGGGCTTGGTAACGGCATCCCCATTGGTGCCTGCCTGGCACGGGGTAAAGCTGCCGACCTGTTCACGCCGGGCAGTCACGGCAGCACTTTCGGTGGCAATCCGTTGGCCTGCCGTGTCGGGTGCACGGTGCTGGAGATCATCGAGGAGCAAGGCCTGTTGGAAAACGCCAAGGTGCAGGGCGAATGGTTAATCGCCAGACTGCGCATCGAGTTGGCGGACGACCCGAACGTCCTGGCGATTCGCGGACAAGGCTTGATGATCGGTATCGAACTCAAGCAGCCGATCCGCGACCTGACCCTGATCGCCGCTCGGGATCACGGCTTGCTGATCAACGTGACACGGGGCAAGACCATACGCCTGCTGCCGCCGCTGACGATTGATGAGCGGGAGGTGGAGATGATTGTCAGAGGGGTGTGTCGGGCGGTGTTGTCAGCCCAAGGTTGAATTTCAGTAGTGATATCGGCACATCACGTTATTTTGCTGGAACCACAGATAGTCGTCCCAACCTTCAGGTGTGAACTCAATATTCCTTCTTAAATGAGTTGCCTGGTTCTGGTTTTCTCCGCGCGTGAATTCGCGATTGATTTGATCAGACGCTCGGCGTTGGCGGGAGAGCGCAGCAGATACGCGGTCTCTTCCAATGCGTTGTACTCCGCCAGGGACATCATCACCACCGGCTCACCTTTTTGGCGAGTGATCAACAGCGGGGCGCGGTCTTCACTCACTCGATCCATGGTTTTGGCCAGGTGCGCCCGAGCGCTTGTGTAGTTGATGGTTTGCAAGGTAATACCTCTGAATGGTCGTTACATAACGGTGGTGTTATGCAGGGACTGAAGTATCGCCGAGTGGCCGTCGAGACGTTTCCGTAACCGATGTAGGCCCGTTCCGATAATTACGCCATCTAACAAGGGCGCTCCCCAAGGCTTTCCACTAACCGTACCAGATAGCCATCCGGGTCTTGCACCAGGAACTCGCGTTGGCCGACTTCCACCCTGTCGGCGCGATACCAGGTGTCGGCACAGGCGCGGAACAACGGCCATTCCACTTCGGCCAGTCGATGAAGAATCGGTTTAACTGAATCAACGGTGATCTGAAAGTTAATACCGCGCCCAAACGGCGTCTGCAGCGTACCGCTAAGCCATTGCCCTTCAGCGGGATCGTACTGCTCCAGCATGAGTTGCACACCGTTGAGATCCAGGTAGGCAAACCCGACTTCCGGGCGTTCGTAGGCGATCGGAATACCGATCAAAGACGTCCAGAAATGCAGGCTTTTTCTGATGTCGGTCACCATCAGTTCAGGTACCAACTTGCTCCGTGCGAACATACGTATCCTTGTTTGAAACTAAAGAGGCGACTCGGCCTGTTCGTCCACCGGCGCAACCATCCGGGTCTTCGGCAGACCGTTTGAGTTGTGCTGATAGATGCCCTGCGGCTGGCCCTTTTCATTAAAAAACACCTGGCCGATCCCCGCCGAGTTCCACAACCGCTCACCCGCTTCGGCATGCTCCGGCACATGCGGAACAATGCGCATGCGCCGGCGCTTGGTCAGCCAGTTCAGCGGCGAGCGCGGGGAATAGAGCCAGCGGTTAAGACGGTCGAACCACTCCAGCAGCGTCGGCGGAAATTCATTCTTGATGCCACTGCTGGTGATCTGCCAGATACGTGGGCCGGCCTTGCGGTGGCGGATGAAGACTTCGTAGACGAAGGAATAATGCACATCCCCCGACAGCACCACGTAGTTACCTGGCGTGCGCGAGTGGCGGAAAATGTTCAGGATCACCTGAGCGGCGCCGCGATGGGCCATCCAGTTTTCCGCATCCACCAACAGCGGATACCCGCACCAGCTGAAGACTTTCTGCACGGTTTCGATCAACTTGACGCCGAAGATGGGCGCGGGCGAAACGATGATCGCCGAGGGATGGTCCAGCAGTTCCTGCTGCAATTCGCTGAGGGCTTCCCAGTCCAGCAGGCCCGAGGGTTGCTTGAGGTTCATCTCGCTGCGCCAGCGTCGGGTGCGGGTGTCGATGACCACCAGCGCAGGATTCGTCGGCAGTACGTAGTGCCAGTGCTGAAACTTCAGCAACTCATCGATCAAAGCATCCTGCACCGGGCTGTCGAGATAGCCGTCGTGGCCGGTCGTACTGAAGCCATCGGTCTTTTCCAGCAGCGTGGCGAACGCATCGGGATTGTTGCCCCAGCCCTGGCACAGCATGTAAGCAATCAGCGCGTTACCGATGATGCGTTTGGAGAACGGATGGCCGTAGGCCGTTTCCTCCCATTGCGCAGAAAGATTCCAGTCATCGGTAATGTCGTGATCGTCGAAAATCATCAGGCAAGGCAAGTGCGCGAACGCCCGCGCGACACCGCCAAGACCGGCCTTGAAACCGTCGATGCGCGTCTGTTCCAGCGCATAACGTTTCTGTCGTTCGGGGTTGAGTTGCGGTGGTGTGGGTGCGATCAGCGTCCAGGGTGTCGGCGACCACACCAGCAGGTACATCGCCATGACTTCGGCGAAGGTCACCAGGTGGTTGTCGGCACTGCTGCTGGTGAAAATCGGCTTGCGCGCACCGCCGAAAAATCGCTCGCGCAACGTCTCGTTGCTCTCAAGCGCCGGTAACAAATCCGCACGGTGGTAATAACTGGCCGAGTGCTCATAGAGCTTGGCGCTGTCGCTGACCACCGCTCCTTCAAGGTGCTCGCCAAACAACCCCAGCCGCTCGATCAGTGCATGGATGGCGCGCAACATGGGCCCGGCGACGTCGTCGGCGTACACCTGGTCGCCGCTCATCATCAACAGGGCCGGGCGTTCCGTGGCTTCATGGGTTGATGCCAGCAATTGATCGACGCAGAGCAAGCCGTCGGTGGCGGGGTGATGGGGTTTGCGACAAGAGCCATGCAGCAACTGATCGATCCGCGAACGCAGCACGAAATTCGGACAGCGTGCGTCGCCATACAGCAGATGCGGTGCCCACTCGGCGATCCCGGTGGCGGCGTCGTCGATCAGCAGGTCGTACTCGATCAACGTGTCCCAGGGCAGGGCGGTGTCCAGCGGCACATCGATCAAATGAACGAAGGCATGACGACCGACAGGAATGATTGTGCATTGTCCGGCGTCGAGGCGAATATCGCCGACATCCTGCAGACGCAACGTCAGCCCCAACGCCCGGGTTCCTACGAGCCACAGCACCAGCCGCGCAGGCTCCAGCCGCCGCAACAGCGGTCCGGCCAGAACCGGTGGCAGTAATTGATCAGCGTCGAGCAGGGGCAAAGACATGGACATCCGGATTCGTCGTACACAGAGGCGCAGGATAATAGCGCAGGTGATGTCAATGAATTGCAAACACCTGCACGGCAACCGTCATCGTGGCGAATTGTCCGCTTTCACCACGTCTACTTCGCCATTCGCCACTAACCAGCGAAACAAATCACTCACCGACACTGTATGACTGCGTTCAATCCAGCGCACCAGCGCCGGGCCGTAATGCTCGGTGTAGCGGCTGAGCACCAGGTGTCGACAGTCGTCTGACAGGCGCAGGGTGATTTCCCGACAGTGCAGGGTGGACGGGTCCTGCCGCGTCACCCGCTGTTGCAGCACCACGCTTTCAGAAGCCATCGGCGGGCGCTCCTGTGCACTGGGAGGTGGTTTTGTCCGGGGAACCTCGTTGGCCATCGACGACGAAATCGGCGCGATGCTCGGCGACCACGTTACGCAGCGCGCTGTAGTAGTCCGGCAGTTTTTGCAGGCTGTCGGTCAGCGGCAAGGCTTCTGCGCGTCCATCGATGGTGCCGCCGACTAGGTTGACGGTGGACAGTGTCTCAACAGTGTCGCTGTTGCTGCCGAACGGATCGACCACAAAGCTCAACACACGTCCGGCCGCGTCGCGGCTGTTGGAGGTGCCGAGCAAAGGCAGTTCGACGATCGGCCCGTTGGCGATGCCCCACACGCCAAAGGTCTGGCCAAAGTCCGCTTTGTGCCGCGCAATGCCGACTTTGCCGGAAACATCGATCAGCCCGACTACACCGACGGTGGTGTTCAACGCGAAACGCCCCAGGGTATTGACCGAACGCATCGGATTGCCTTGCAACAGGTCGTTGATGAAGACCTTGGGCTCGCCAAAGTTCGCCACAAAGTTATGCACACCCGTCTGGAAAAAATCCGGCATGTAGCGGTAGCCGCGAGCGACCGGCGCCAACGCATAATCGTCCACCACCCGGTTGAACGCGAAGACCCCGCGATTGAACGGCTCCGCCGGGTCGTAAACGGTGTAGGCAGTGTCGGCGCAACCGACATCAGCGGGGGGTGATGGCTGGCTGCTGCAACCCGCCAGCCCGGCGGTGAGCATGGCAATCGAGGTAGTGCGGACCAGCCAGGGGGTACATCTCAAAGGCAACATGAACGCAAGTCTCGTGAGGAATTCGCTGCGATGCTGGCCCCCGAGCCTTGCGCAAAGATGTCCGGTTTATTGCGCCGTTGACGCTTTATTGCAGGATTGAAATAAATGACGCGCTGCCGTGAATGGTTTTAGATGGCGGTTCTATTCGGCCCTTAAGTGACCTTCGGTGAACAGCCTTTTAATTGTCGACGACGACCTCGAAGTCCTCGATCTGCTGAAAAAATTCTTCGTGCAGCACGGCTACAGCGTCCAGGTCGCCACCGACGGCGCGTCGTTGTGGGCCGCCATCGAGCGACAGCCGCCGGACCTGATCATTCTTGACGTTATGTTGCCCGGCGACAGCGGGCTGATCCTGTGCCAGCAACTGCGCATTCGCCACACGAGTCCCGTGATCATGCTGACCGCCATGGGCGAGCTCAGCGACCGGGTGGTCGGCCTGGAGCTGGGCGCCGACGATTACCTGACCAAGCCGTTCGACGCCCGTGAATTGCTGGCCCGGGTGCGTGCGGTGCTGCGTCGGGTGGACGAACGCCGTCCAGTGATTCAGGAGCGCGCAAGGCCGCTGATCGACTTCGCCGACTGGCACCTCGACGTCACGCGCCGTGAATTACGTTCCCCGGACAACGTGATGATCCCGCTGTCGGCGGGCGAGTTCGACCTGTTGCTGGTCTTCATCGAACACCCGCAACGCATCCTCACCCGCGAACAATTGCTCGACCTCGCGCGGGGGCATTGTCATGACGCGTTCGACCGCAGCATCGACGTGCAGGTCAGCCGACTGCGGCGCAAACTCGAGTCGGATACCAAGCGCCCGGCGATGATTCGCACCGTGCGCAATGGCGGTTACCTGTTCACCCCCAGCGTGACGCGGCGATGAACTGGCTGAGGCGACTGCGCCGGGACACCGTGGCGGGCTGGATCGCCTTGACCATCATCCTGGCCATGCTCATTTCATTGGCGCTCAACGGGCTGTTCATTCAGTTGGCCGGCGTCTGGGCGCGCCCGCCGCTGACCGAAATCGGCCTGCTGGAAAAGGCCGCCGCCATCACCCGGGTCATTGATTCCGCCCCGGCACCGTTGCGCAGTCAATTGGCGCAAGCCGCCAGCGAAAAGGGCTTCACCGCCAGTTGGCACCCCGATCGACGCGAGCTCGATCTGCCGCCGCCGGAAGACCCGGATTCTGAAATCGGCATGAGCATTTTGCGGCCATTGCTCAACTCCCCTGATCGACGCATCGAAGCCTATGAGCCGTCTGACTGGACCGAGCACCCGGCCAATGCGCATTACGCGCTGCTGATCGAGCTGTCGGATTCGACCTGGCTGATGTTCTCGGCGCCTTCACGCAGTTGGGGGCTCGACGAAGCGCCGCGTTACCTGATCGTCATCCTGCTGGTGCTGATCTCCACGGCGCTGGTCGCCTTGATCGCCACCCGCCGCCTCGCCACACCCTTGCAGCGCTTCGCCGAGGGCGCCCGGCGCTTTGGCGTCGACTTC
>NZ_WFGV02000129.1 GCF_010095445.2 Pseudomonas sp. TNT3 | reverse complement strand
CGCGGCCGGGGCGATGGTCGAAGCGCTGACCGCCGGCACGCCGCTGCTGCACATCACCGGGCAAATCGAAACGCCGTACCTGGACCAGGAATTCGCCTACATCCACGAAGCCCGCGATCAACTGACCATGCTCAAGGCCGTGTCGAAAGCCGCGTTCCGTGTGCGCAGCGTCGAAACCGCATTGAGCACCATGAAGCTTGCGGTGCAGACCGCCCTGACCGCGCCGACCGGTCCGGTCAGCGTCGAAATCCCGATCGACATCCAGTCCACCTTCATCACGATGCCGACCGACCTGTCCCCGCTGCCGGTCCCGGTGGCCGTGCCGTCGCCCGAAGCGCTGGACCTGGTAGCCGAGCGTCTGGCCAGTGCCACCCGACCGCTGTTGTGGCTCGGCGGCGGCGCGCGGCATGCCGGCCCGCAGGTCAAACGCCTGCTGGACATGGGCGTCGGCGTGATCACCTCGACCCAGGGTCGCGGCGTGGTCAACGAAGACGATGAGCGCTGCCTGGGCGCGTTCTCGCAAAACAAGCGCGTCGAGCAATTCCTGCAAAGCTGCGATGCCCTGCTGATCGCCGGCTCACGCCTGCGCAGCAACGAGACCTTCAAGTACGCGTTGAAATTGCCGCGCAACACCCTGCGCATCGACGCCAACCCGGCCATCGAAGGTCGCAGCTACAACAGCGAATTGTTCATCTGCGGTGACGCGGCACTGGCCCTCGAAGGCCTGGCTGATCGTCTGGAAGGCCGTCTGCAGATCGACCCGACGTTCCTCGCAGAACTCAAGGACGTTCGCGAGAAATCCCGCACGCAACTGATCGCCGACCTGGGTCCGTACTCGGCCATGGTCGAACAGCTGCAAGCCATCACCGGGCGCAATTTCTCCTGGGTGCGCGACGTCACGCTGTCCAACAGCATTTGGGGTAATCGCCTGCTGACGCTGTACCACCCGCGTTCCGGCGTGCATGCGCTGGGTGGCGGCATTGGTCAGGGCCTGTCGATGGGCATCGGCGCGGCGGTTGCGGCGGCGGAAACGGCGCCTGAACGCAAGGTCTTCGCGCTGGCCGGTGACGGCGGTTTCATTCTCAACCTCGGTGAGCTGGCGACCCTGGTGCAAGAGAACGCCAACGTGGTGATCCTGCTGATGAACGACCAGCGCTACGGCGTGATCCGCAATATCCAGGACGCGGTCTACGGCAGCCGTCACTGCTACGTCGACTTGCACACGCCGGACTATTCCAAGCTGGCCGAATCGCTGAACCTGCGCCACGGCCTGGTCACCGACCTGAAGGATTTCGGTCGCGTCGTCGACGGTGCGCTGGCACAACCGGGGCCGTTCCTGCTGGAAGTCGACATGCTCGCCGTCGGCAGCTTCGCCACCCAGTTCGCCGGTCCGCCCAACAGCGAAACCAAAGCGCAAAAAGCCACGGCCTGAGGACTTCGTCATGTTGCACATCACCATGATCGGCTGCGGCGCCATTGGCGTCGGCGTGCTCGAACTGCTGGAGAAAGACCCGCAGCTGTGCGTCGACTACGTGATCGCCTCGGCCGGTTCCGAAGAGCTGGTACGCCAGCGCCTGGCCTGCTTCAAACAACCACCGCAGGTGCTGACGGCATTGCCGGCCGATGCGCGCCCTGACCTGCTGGTCGAGTGCGCCGGCCACCGCGCCATCGAAGAACATGTGCTGCCGGCGCTGGAACGTGGCATCGCCTGCCTGATCGTCTCGGTCGGCGCGCTGTCCGAAGTCGGCCTGGTCGAGCGCCTGGAAGCTGCCGCC
>NZ_WFGV02000128.1 GCF_010095445.2 Pseudomonas sp. TNT3 | reverse complement strand
TCGGTACCCAACACCAGGTTTTCGTAGTTGTTGGTGCCGGTAACGCCGGTCAGTTGGTTTTCCACCACGATCGGCTGATCAACGTAGAGGTTGTCCGCAATGGCAACTTCCTTACTGCCCGACGTCTGGTTGGCAGCAACGTTGATCACCGTACCGTCAGTCAGGGTGAAGGTCAGGCCGCCGTGGTTATTGACCGGCAAGCCATCAGCGTTGGTCAACGTCACGGTGTAAGTAACCTTGCCGCCTTCGGCGACGGTGGAGTTATCCACGGTCAGTTTCGCCACTACATCGTTGATGGTGTCGGTGGTTTTGACGGTCGCGTCAGCACCACTGATAACCAGATTTTCCAGAGCTTTACCGGCGACTTCTGCGCCGGTGACTTTGACGGTCAGCGACGATGGATCTTTGTAAACGTCCTCGGCATTAGCGTCAGCGGTGTAGATCGCTGTCTTCGCACCGGCGACGATCGTGACGGTTTTACCGTTATCCAGAGTGACAACCAGGTTGTCCGCCAGAACACGGTTGATGCTCACGGTGAAGGTCGGCGCCTGGCCTTCCAACACATCGCCATTGGCGGCGATGCCCACGGTAACCAGGTTGCCATCGCCATTCGGCTCGTCGGTGATGGTTACGCTGGTTTTATCAGTGCCCAACACCAGGTTTTCGTAGTTGTTGGTGCCGGTAACGCCGGTCAGTTGGTTTTCCACCACGATCGGTTGATCAACGTACAGGTTGTCTGCAATGGCAACTTCCTTACTGCCCGACGTCTGGTTGGCAGCAACGTTGATCACCGTACCGTCAGTCAGCGTGAAGGTCAGGCCGCCGTGGTTGTTCACCGGCAGGCCATCAGCGTTGGTCAACGTCACGGTGTAAGTGACCTTGCCGCCTTCGGTGACGGTGGAGTTATCCACGGTCAGTTTCGCCACTACATCGTTGATGGTGTCGCTAACAACTACTGAACCCTGATTACCAATGATCAGGTTTTCCAGTGCGGTGCCACCGGAGGTGACATTGCTAACGCCCAGCACAACGGTTTCGCCGTCTTTGTAGACGTCATCACCTTGCGCAGTCAGCGAGTGCACTTTCGAGGTTTCGCCGGCGGCGAACGTGATGGTCTGGCCGTTGCTCAGGGTCACCGTCAACGGCACTGCTTGTGGCTTGTCCAACGTGATGGTGAAGCTCGGTGCCTGGTTTTCCAGGACCGGACCGTTGCCAACGATGGAGATAGCGACTTTGTCGCCCTGATTGTCGGTTGGTGTGCCGGTACCTGGTTCGTCAGTGACGGTGGTTTCGAGTTTGCCTTGACCCAAGGTCAGTTGCTCGAAGTTGCCCGCACCTTCGACACTTTCCAGTTTGTTGACGATGGTCGGTTGACCACCGACCAGGATGTCATCCGGGGCAGTGATGGTGAACGAACCGGAAGTACCGTTCGCTGGAACGGTGACAACCGTGCCGTCAGTCAGGGTGAACGACAGTTCACCGTGGTTATTGATCGGCAAGCCGGCGGCGTTGGTCAGGGTCACGGTGTAAGTGATCTGCCCGCCTTCAGCCACGGTGGTTTTGTCTGCGGTCAGGGTCGCGACCACTTCACTCGGGGTGTCGCTGACGACTACCGAGCCCGGGTTGCCGATGACCAGATTTTCCAGCGCGTTGCCACCCGAAGTGACATTGCTAACGCCCAGCGCAACGGTTTCGCCGTCTTTGTAGACGTCATCACCTTGCGCAGTCAGCGAGTGCACTTTCGAGGTTTCGCCGACGGCGAAGGTCACGGTCTGGCCGTTGCTCAACGTCACGGTCAGCGGCACCAACTG
>NZ_WFGV02000127.1 GCF_010095445.2 Pseudomonas sp. TNT3 | reverse complement strand
GTCGGCGCGCACGCTGCTCAAGGCGCCGGCGTAGCGGCCGATCGGGGTCCGCACCGCGTCGATGATCAAGGCGTCATTCATTCGGGGTCTCCTGCGCGAGCACTGTCCCGCGCACTTTGTAGGATTTGCCATGGAACAGCGCGATCAGCTGGCCCTGTTGATTTTCTATGCGTACGTCGTAGTTGCCGGTGCGGCCAGAACGGCTTTGTTCGATGCAATCGGCGGTCAGCGTGTCGCCCTGATGTGCCGGGGCGATGTAGTCGATGCTGCAACCGATGGCCACCGTGGCGTCGTTGTAGCTGTTGCAGGCGAAGGCGAATGCCGAGTCGGCGAGGGCGAACAGGTAGCCGCCGTGGCAGGTGCCGTGACCTTGAATCATGTCGGCGCGCACGCTCATGCCGACCCGGGCACAACCCGGCGCGGCGGAGAGTAGGCGCATGCCCATGGCCTGGCTGGCGGCGTCGCGCTTGAGCATGGTTTGGGCGCACTGGCTGGCCAGGTTCATGGCTTCGTGGTTAGTCATGGAACGTTCTCCCTTCAGCGACCCGGCGACGCAGCAGCAGCGACGGGCGATAGCGTTCTTCGCCGTAACCGGCGTGCAGGTTTTCCAGTACGGTCAGGACGTGTGAAAGCCCGATGGCATCGGCCCAGGCCAGCGGGCCCTGGGGATAATTGACCCCGGCGCGCATGGCCAGATCGACGTCGGCGGCCGAGGCGACGCCTTGCAGCACGGCGTCGGCGGCTTCGTTGGCGAGCATCGCGACCGTGCGCAACACGGCCAGGGCCGGGCTGTCGCTGAGTCGGCTGACGGTGAATCCAGCGCACTGCAGCAAGGCGATGCCCTGGTCCAGCGCGGAGTCGGTGATATCGGCTGAGCAACTGATGGCAATCCGTTTGGCCTGACCGTAGTCGGACGCCAGATCGAGCAGGATCAGGTTGCGCAAGCCGTCTTCCGCAGCGCGCTGGCAGGCCATGCGCCCGTCACTCAAGGCCAGCACCGCGTCGCCGACCCGCAATAGGCCTTGGCCGTCGCGCTGGATAACGTCGATGCCGTGGTCACGCAAGCGCGGGATCAGTGCGTTGGCGATGCCGAGATCACCTTCCACCACAGCGGTTTCAACGGCCGCACTGCTGTTGATTTCGATCGGATGAGGGCGGGAAGCACCTTCTGCATAGCTGTAAAACCCCTGGCCGCTTTTACGCCCCAGGCGGCCAGCCTCGACCAGTTCTTTCTGGATCAACGAAGGCAGGAAGCGTGTGTCGCCGTAGTAGGCATCGAACACCGAACAGGTCACGGCGTAGTTGACGTCATGGCCGATCAGATCGGTCAGCTCGAACGCGCCCATCGCAAAGCCACCGGCATCGCGCATCAACGCATCCAGCGTCGGGCAGTCGGCGGCGCCTTCCTGCAGCAGGCGCAAGCTTTCGGCGTAGAACGGGCGCGCGACACGGTTGACGATGAAGCCCGGCGTCGAGCGGGTGTGCACCGGTTTTTTACCCCAGGCTTTGGCGGTGTCGTACAGGCATTCGGCGAGCGCCGGATCGCTGGCCAGGCCCGAGACGATTTCCACCAACGCCATGATCGGTGCCGGATTGAAGAAGTGCAGGCCGAGCAGGCGTTGAGGATGATTCAGCTGCGCGGCGATGCTGGTGATCGACAGCGACGAGGTGTTGCTGGCGAGGATGCACCGTTCGCCGCAGACACTTTCCAGTTGGCGGAAGAGCGCGCGCTTGACCTCAAGGTTCTCGACGATGGCTTCGATGACCAACTCGCAATCGGCCAGCGCTTCGATGGCTTCCACGGCGTGCAGGCGGGCGATGGTTGCTGTCCGTGCCTCGCTTGAAAGCTTGCCCTTTTCGACGCGCTTGCCCAGCTGCCGGTCGATGCCTTCGATGGCCTGTGCGGCGGCGCCCGGACGGTTGTCCAGCAGCAACACCGGATGGCCGGCCTGTGCGGCGACCTGGGCGATGCCGGCG
>NZ_WFGV02000126.1 GCF_010095445.2 Pseudomonas sp. TNT3 | reverse complement strand
CAGGTGCTGGGCCGGCCGTTCCACCGTGCCCCGCAGGCGTATGGCAACACGGTGCGCAAAGTGGCGGGCCGTCGCGGCGCGGCGCTGTTGGTCTATGGCGGGTTGCTCGCGCTGACCTGGTTTGGCTTCAGCGCTGTACCGGCGGGCTTCGTGCCGATGCAAGACAAGTACTACCTGGTCGGCATCGCCCAGTTGCCCAATTCGGCTTCGCTGGATCGTACCGATGCGGTGGTGCGGCAAATGTCGAAAATCGCCCTGGGTGAACCGGGGGTCGAAAGCGTGGTGGCGTTCCCCGGGCTGTCGGTCAACGGCTTCGTCAATGTCCCGAATGCCGCGGTGATGTTCGTCATGCTCGATCCGTTCAAGGAACGTACCTCTTCGGACATGACGGCAGTCGCCATCGCCGGGCGCCTGCAAGCGAAATTCGCAAGCATTCCCGACGGGTTCCTCGGTGTGTTCCCGCCGCCGCCAGTGCCCGGCCTTGGGGTCACCGGAGGCTTCAAGCTGCAGGTCGAGGACCGTGGCGGGGTCGGGCTTGAGGCGCTGGTGCAGCAGACCCGGATGCTGATGACAAAAGCCAGCGAGTCGGGCCAGGTCGTCGGGTTGATGACGAGTCTGGACGTCAACGCGCCCCAGTTGAATGTTGACATCGACCGCACCCAGGTCAAGAGCCAGGGTGTGCGACTGGCGGATGTGTTCGAGTCGTTGCAGGTCTACCTCGGTTCGCTGTACGTCAACGACTTCAACCGTTTCGGCCGCACCTACAAAGTGACCGCCCAGGCGGATGCGGACCATCGCATGCAAGCCGAAGCCATCGGCCGCCTGCAGGTGCGCAATGCGGACGGGGACATGCTGCCGTTGTCGGCGTTTGTCACCGTCACCCCGGGGTCCGGCCCCGATCGGGTGATTCACTACAACGGCTACCCTTCGGCCGACATCTCTGGCGGAGCGATGCCCGGTGTGAGTTCAGGGCAGGCCGTGGCACTCATGGAGCGTCTGGCGCAAGAGGTGCTGCCCGAAGGCGTGACCTATGAATGGACTGACTTGACCTACCAGCAGAAGCTCGCCGGGTCATCGGCCCTGTTCATTCTTCCGCTCTGTGTGTTGCTGGCTTATCTGATCCTGGCCGCGCAATACAACAGCTGGCTGCTGCCCCTGGCGGTCTTGCTGATTGTGCCCATGTGCCTGCTCAGCGCGATCATCGGGGTCTGGCTGGTGGATGGCGACAACAATGTGTTCGTGCAGATCGGGCTGGTGGTGCTGGTCGGCCTGGCTGCGAAAAACGCCATATTGATTGTCGAGTTCGCGCGCAGTCTTGAAGCCGAAGGTGCCAGCCCGCTGGAAGCGGTTATCCACGCGTGCCAGTTGCGCCTGCGGCCGATCCTGATGACCTCGCTGGCGTTCATCGCTGGCGTGGTGCCCCTGGTATTTGCCAGCGGCGCCGGGGCCGAGATGCGTCATGCCATGGGGGTCGCAGTGTTCGCCGGCATGCTGGGGGTGACGCTGTTCGGACTGTTCCTGACGCCGGTGTTCTACGTGGTGATGCGCAGCCTTGCGCTGCGCCTGGAGCGCAAGGGTTCGAGTCCGAAGGTGCAGATGGAGGAGCGCGCGTCATGAAATTGGCCTATCAAGCGTTTCTGTTGACGTCGCTCCTGGTGTCCGGCTGCGCTGCGGTGGGGCCTGATTATTCCACGCCCGTGCTGCCCGCCGCTCAACGGCCGGCGAGCTTCGGCGCGCCCATCGCCGGCCTCGGTACGGGCGACGTCGAGGTGCAGTGGTGGCGTGTGTTTGATGAGCCCGTACTCAGCCAATTGATCCAGCAGGCGCTGGCGGCCAACCACGATATCGGCATCGCCGCCGCGCGGCTCGACGAAGCCAAAGCAATGCTGCGCGAGAGCCGCCAGGGATTCTTGCCTAGCGGCGGTGCCGCCCTCGGTTATGAGCACCGACGGCGCAGCGAAGTCGAGACCCCGTTCGGCCAGCAGCGCTCAATGGAAACCACTCGCGCGGCAGTGGATGCCGCCTGGGAAATCGACTTGTTCGGCCGCGTCCGGCGCTCGGTGGAGGCCGCGCAGGCTCAGGCGGGATCG
>NZ_WFGV02000125.1 GCF_010095445.2 Pseudomonas sp. TNT3 | reverse complement strand
CGGCATGAAAAGCCATTCCTGGCCCTCAACTGCGCGGCGCTGCCCGAGAGCCTGGCCGAAAGCGAGCTGTTCGGCTACGCCCCCGGCGCGTTCACCGGGGCGCAACGGGGCGGCAAGCTCGGGCTGCTGGAGCTGGCCGACCAAGGCACGGTGTTTCTCGACGAAGTCGGCGAGATGTCGCCGTATCTGCAAGCCAAGTTGCTGCGTTTCCTCAGCGATGGCTGCTTCCGTCGCGTCGGGGGCGATCGTGAGGTCAAGGTCAACGTGCGGATCCTCAGCGCGACCCACCGCGACCTGGAAAAAATGGTCAGCGAAGGGCACTTTCGCGAAGACCTGTTCTACCGCCTCAATGTGCTCAACCTGCAGGTACCGCCGCTGCGCGAACGTGGCCACGACATCCTGTTGATGGCCCAGCACTTCATGCAGCAGGCCTGCGCGCAGATCCAGCGCCCGGTCTGTCGTCTGGCGCCCAGCACCTTTCCCGCCCTGCTCGGCAACCGCTGGCCGGGGAACGTACGGCAACTGCAGAACGTGATCTTTCGCGCGGCGGCGATTTGCGAAAACCCGCTGGTGGACATCGACGATCTCGACATTGCGCACACGGCGGTAGAGCGCAAGAACGATGGCGAAGTGGGCAGCCTGGAAGAGGCTGTCGAAGGGTTTGAGCGGAATTTGCTGGAACAGCTTTACCAAAGTTATCCGTCCAGCCGACTGCTCGCGGCGCGGTTGCAAACCTCCCATAGCGCGATTGCCATTCGGTTGCGCAAGTACGGAATTCCCAACAAACCCTGATCGCCGATCTCAGAAATACTGAAAACCCTGTGGGAGCGGGCTTGCCCGCGATTGCGGTATGTCAGTCAACACAAACGGTGACTGACACGGCCTCATCGCGGGCAAGCCCGCTCCCACAAGGGATGAGCTTTTTTCAACAATGTCTACAAATCGATACACCGTATCGAAATCAAGACAAAACCCTCTCGACCTGTCTGCCCGGGCTTCGGCACCTTCCCTTCACCTGCTTGTATTGAATTCAATACGCGAGCCGTGCGTCAAACTTCCCCATTAATCAATAAGCCACTGATTTAAAACAACTTATCAACCTTGGCACCGCCCTTGCTATCTCTCCTCCAGCCAAGCTCGCTTCCCGACACGAGCCTGCCGAATCGTCATCCGCCACCTGTAGCGGTTGAGTCAGAACAATGAGGAGTTGATATGAGCGAATTGCGTTTTACCGTCGAACACGAATGGCTGCGCACCGAAGCTGACGGCAGCGTTACCGTTGGCATCACCGCGTTTGCGCAACAGGCGCTGGGGGATGTGGTGTTTGTTCAAGTGCCCGAGTTGGGAAGCTTCAGCGCCGGTGCTGAAGTGTCGGTGGTGGAATCGGTGAAAGCCGCCAGCAGCATCAGCATGCCGCTGGACGGCGAGGTGCTGGAAGTGAATTCGGTGTTGGACAACAGCCCGGATCTGGTCAACGAAGATCCGCTGGGCGAAGGCTGGTTCTTCCGTTTCAAACCCGCTGACGCTGCCGCTGTCGGCCAACTGCTGGATCAGACCGCCTACGACCGTCTGATCCAAGACCAGACTGACGCGTGAGGGCTGCCCATGACCACTTTCCTCGACACCCATAACGAATTCATCGCCCGCCACATCGGCCCGCGTTCCGGCGATGAGCAAGCCATGCTCAACAGCCTCGGCTTTGATTCCCTGGAAGCCTTGAGCGCCAGTGTGATCCCCGAAAGCATCAAAGGCACCAGCGTCCTGGGCATGGACGACGGTTTGAGCGAAGCCGACGCCCTGGCGCTGATCAAAGGTATCGCGGCCAAGAACCAGCTGTTCAAAACCTATATCGGCCAGGGTTATTACGGCACGCACACGCCGTCGCCGATCCTGCGCAACCTGCTGGAAAACCCGGCCTGGTACACCGCGTACACCCCGTATCAACCGGAAATTTCCCAGGGCCGTCTCGAAGCGCTGTTGAACTTCCAGACCCTGATCAGCGACCTGACCGGCCTGCCGATTGCCAACGCTTCGCTGCTCGATGAAGCCACCGCGGCTGCCGAAGCCATGACCTTCTGCAAACGCCTGAGCAAGAACAAAGGCAGCCACGCGTTCTTTGCGTCCGTGCATTGCCATCCGCAAACCCTGGATGTGTTGCGTACCCGCGCCGAGCCACTGGGCATCGACGTCGTGGTCGGCGACGAGCGCGAGCTGAGCGACGTCAGCCCATTCTTCGGCGCCCTGCTGCAGTATCCGGCGAGCAACGGCGACCTGTTCGATTACCGCGAACTGACCGAGCGTTTCCACGCGGCCAACGCACTGGTGGCGGTCGCGGCTGACTTGTTGGCGCTGACAG
>NZ_WFGV02000124.1 GCF_010095445.2 Pseudomonas sp. TNT3 | reverse complement strand
CCCGGGTGATTGCCTGGGACGCGCCCGGCTACGGTGACTCCACGCCGCTGCGGGCACTGGCGCCCGATGCGTCGGACTATGCCGAGCGACTGCTGCAGATGCTCGACGCACTGGGTATCCAGCGCTGCGTGCTGGTGGGTCATTCCCTCGGCGCGATCACCGCCACCGCGTTTTCCAGCGGTGTGCAGCAACAGCGCATCAGTCGGCTGGTGTTGATCAGCCCGGCGCAGGGTTACGGCCATCCATCCCGTGCCTTGCAGCGCCAGGAAGTACGCAGCAAACGCCTGCGCGCGCTGGAGCAACTGGGCATTCAAGGCATGGCCGAACAACGCAGTGCGCACATGCTGTCGCCCAACGCCAACCCGAAGGCGCACGCCTGGGTGCAATGGAACATGGCGCGGCTCAAGCCCGACGGGTATCGCCAGGCCATTGAATTGCTGTGCGGCGAAGACTTGCTGCGGCACGCACCGTTGTCGATGCCGTGCGAAGTGCATTGCGGGGAAGCCGACGGCATCACCCCGCCCGAAAGCTGCCTGCCCCTCGCCAAGGCGCTGGGCGGCACGTTCAACCTGATTGCCGATGCCGGGCACGCCAGCCCCATCGAACAACCGTGTGTCGTCGCGGGCCGTCTGGCCTGCGCCATCAAAGAATCCCTGACAGGTGCATCGCTATGAACGATTCAGATCTGCTGAAGGACGCTCAGGACAAATACATCGTGCCGGGACTGGAGCGCGGCCTGCTGCTGCTCTGCGAGTTCAGCCGGCGCAATCGCACGCTGACCGCGCCGGAACTCGCCCGCCGCCTGGCCTTGCCGCGCTCGACGATCTTTCGCCTGCTGACGACGCTGGAAACCATGGGCTTCGTCACCCGCAGCGGCAACGAATATCGCCTCGGCATGTCGGTGCTGCGCCTGGGCTTCGAATACCTCGCCTCCCTGGAACTCACTGAACTCGGCCAGCCACTGCTGGCGCGGTTGTGCGACCGCCTCAACTACCCGAGCAACCTGGTGGTGCGCGACGGCCGCTCGATCGTCTACGTGGCCAAGGTCTCGCCACCGTCGGTATTTTCCAGCGCGGTCAACGTCGGCACTCGCCTGCCCGCCCACGCCACCGTGCTGGGGCGCATTTTGCTCGAAGACCTGTCGCTCGCCGAGTTGCGTGAGCTGTACCCGGAAGATCATCTGGAACAGTTCTCGCCCTGCACGCCGAAAACCGTGATGGAGCTGTTCGACATGGTTCAGGCCGACCGTCAGCGCGGGTTTGTCAGCGGTGAAGGCTTCTTCGAGTCGGCCATTTCAACCGTTGCCGCACCGGTGCGCGATCAGTCCGGGCAGATTGTCGCGGCGTTGGGCGTGACGATTCCGACCACGCAAATTGCCCACGTCAACTTCAACGAATTGCTCCTGCAAGTGCGGCGCAGCGCCGACGAGTTGTCGCGTCTGCTCGATTACAACAGCGGCGCCGGCCACGACGGTCAGAACCGCGTGACGGCCTTGATGAGGGATTGAGATGAGCCTTTATCAACTGCAAGGCCGCACGGCCATCGTCACCGGCGGCTCTTCGGGCATTGGCCTGGCGTGCGTCGAGTTGCTGCTCGAAGCCGGCGCGGCCGTGGCCTTCTGCGGTCGCGACGAAGATCGCCTGCGCAACGCCGAAACCGCCTTGCGCCAACGCTTTCCTGAGGCACGGTTGCTGGCCCGGGTCTGTAACGTGCTCGACGCCGATTCAGTCAACGCCTTCGCCGCCGCCAGCCTCGCTGCATTGGGACCGGCCAGCGTGCTGGTCAATAACGCCGGGCAAGGCCGCGTGTCGACCTTCGCCGACACCACCGACAGCGCCTGGACCGAAGAGCTGAACCTGAAGTTCTTCTCGGTGATCAACCCGGTCCGTGCGTTCAAGACACAGCTTCAAGGTCAAGCGGACGCCGCCATCGTCTGCGTCAATTCGCTGCTGGCCAGCCAGCCCGAACCGCACATGGTCGCCACCTCCGCCGCCCGTGCCGGGGTAATGAACCTGGTGCGTTCGATGGCCACCGAGTTTGCCCCCGACGGCATTCGGGTCAACGGCATCCTGATTGGCCTGGTGGAATCCGGGCAATGGCGCCGACGTTTCGAAGCCCGCGAAGAGCGGGATCTGGACTGGACCCAATGGACCGCCCAACTCGCACAACGCAAACACATTCCCTTGGGGCGCCTGGGCCTGCCGATTGAAGCGGCCCGCGCGATCCTGTTTCTGGCTTCGCCCCTGTCGGCTTACACCACAGGCAGCCATATCGATGTTTCTGGAGGCCTGTCCCGCCATGCGTAATGAAAATACTGTGACCGTTGGCGCTGCCATCACCGCGTTCCTCGAACAGTGCGACGTCAAGGCCGCGTTCGGCGTGATCTCGATCCACAACATGCCGATCCTCGATGCCTTCGCTGTACGCGGCAACATCCGCTTTGTCATGGCCCGGGGCGAAGCCGGCGCCACCAACATGGCCGATGCCTATGCCCGCACCACCGGGGGTCTGGGCGTGTGCCTGACCTCCACCGGCACCGCCGCCGGCAACGCGGCC
>NZ_WFGV02000123.1 GCF_010095445.2 Pseudomonas sp. TNT3 | reverse complement strand
CCAGCGCCTTGGCCACATCGCGCACCGCGCCGGCGCCGTGATAGCTGCTGACGACCGCCGTCAGCGCCGCACGATTGCGACCATAGCGCTGGAACACGTACTGGAGGACTTCCTCGCGGCGCTCATGCTCGAAATCGACGTCGATGTCCGGCGGTTCGTTGCGCTCCTTGGAGAGGAAGCGTTCGAACAGCATGTTCATCCGCTCAGGGTCGATTTCTGTGATGCCCAAGGCGAAACACACCGCCGAGTTGGCCGCCGAGCCTCGGCCCTGACAGAGAATTTTCTGCCCACGGGCGAAGGCCACGATGTCCTGAACGGTGAGAAAATAGCTTTCATAACCGAGCTCGGCGATCAGTCCCAGCTCCTTGTCGATCAACCCGCGCACCTTCGGGCTGGCCCCTTCCGGCCAGCGCTCGCGAATGCCGCGTTCGGTCAGCTCACTCAGCCAGGACGTTGCGCTGTGACCTTGCGGCACCAACTCCCGGGGATACTGATAACGCAACTGGCCAAGGTCGAAGGTGCAGCGCCGGGCGATGTTCAGGGTTTCGTCGAGCAGGGCCTGCGGATAGATCGACTGCAAGGCATCGAGGCTGCGCAAATGCCGCTCGCCGTTGGGGTGCAGGCGCAACCCGGCGTCCGCCACCGGCAGGTGATGACGGATCGCGGTCATGGTGTCCTGCAAGGCCCGGCGCCCGCGCGCGTGCATGTGCACATCGCCGCTGGCCACCGCCGCAATGCCCAGCTCCCGGGCCAGGGCCCACAGATTGTGCAGGCGCCGGCTATCGTCCTGACCGCAATGCAGCTGCACCGCCAGCCACAGGCGTTCAGCGAAGACCTGCTTCAGCCAGTGGCCCTCTTCCAGGGCATCGACCGCGTCCGGCACCCACAACGCCAGCAATCCTGGCAACGGCTCGCTGAAATCTTCCCGCAGCAGCTGATACTGGCCTTTTTGCGTGCGACGCCGGGCCCGGGTGATCAGTCGGCACAAGGTCTGGTAGCCCTCGAGGTTCTCCACCAGCAACACCAGTTTCGGCCCCTTCTCGATGCGGATTTCGCTGCCGATGATCAGCGGCAGCTCAACGGATTTGGCCGCCTGCCAGGCGCGGACGATCCCGGCCAGGGTGCACTCATCGGTGATCGCCAGCGCCTGATAGCCGTGTTTTTTCGCCCGTTGAAACAGCTCCAGGGCACTGGAGGCACCGCGCTGGAAACTGAAGTTCGACAGGCAGTGCAGTTCGGCATACCCGATGCTCATGAGAACCAGCCCTGCAGCCACAACGGGCCGCCCTCGCCCACCGCACGGTAGGCCCACCCCTGTTGGCCGGCACGGGTTTCGATCAGGTAGTAATCCCGGCGCACGTCGTCGCCGTCCCACCATCCGGACTCGATGCGTTCCGGCCCCATGAGGATGCGGGTCGAGCCTTCGTGGATCGCCAGCGGTTCGCTGAGCAACCAGCCCGGCCGTTGCACGCTGCCAAAGCCTGCGCAAGGCTGGCTGTCGGCACTGGCCTGCCACGCGCACTCGGGGCGGTGATCGGCCTGGAAACGCAAGCCATGCACCGCGTCATCCCCCAGCCGTGCGCGCAGCCGTTCGCGCAGTTGCTCCCAGGGCAAGGATTGCTGCGGGCGATCGTCGAACAGTTCCTGAAACTGCGGCACAAAGGCCGGCAAGTCTTCGGCACACAGGCGAAAACCGCGCACCGGGGCTTCGACCTGAACCTGCTCCAGCCGCCCTCGGGCCAGTTCGAACAGCATCGCCGGATCGCGTTCGGCGCTGAGCAGGCCGACCTTGATCACGCTGTCCGGCAACCCGGCGTGTTCCAGGTGCAGGTCGAAACGCTGCACGCCGCTGTCACGACCGCAGAGAAACGCCGACAGGTCGCCGGTCAAGCGCCGCAGCGGAAACAGCAAGGCCTGATGGGATTGCACATCGAAGTTGAGCTCGATGCGCACATCGAAACGGTCCGGCGGCAGGTAGTACACCAGCGCCAGCCGTCGCAACCCGAGCAACGCGTCCAGATGCTTGAGCACTTGCGCTTCGAAACGCCGGGCCAGGCTGTGCCGGGGCAGCGCCTGCACCTGACTGAGGGTGCGCAGCCCCATGCGCGACAGCGCCGTGGCGACATCGGCTTCCAGCCCGATCCGGTCGACCGGCATTTGCCCGAGGCGATCCTGCAAGGCTTGATCGTCGGGCACCACCAGACCGTCATAGGCGTTGGCCAGCACCCGCGCCGCCACCGGGTTGGGCGCGGCGACAATGCGGTGGCGAAAGCCCAGCTCGCCGAGTTCGTTGCGCAAGCGCGCCTCGAATTGCGGCCAGGCACCAAACAGTCCCAGGCTGGACTCGATCTCAAACACCAGCGCACGCGGGTAATGCACGCTGACCTGGGAGCTGAACCGGTAGGCCCAGGCCGCCAGAAATTGCTGCCAGTGTTCGATGTCGGCGACGTCGTACTCGGCCGTGACAAAGCCTTTGCTCAACGCCTGAGCAGCGCTGATGGACTGGCCGGGGCGTAAACCCAGCGCCCGCGCCGGACCGTTGACCGCCTGCAACACCCGGCGCTGGGCCGGACCGGTCAGCAG
>NZ_WFGV02000122.1 GCF_010095445.2 Pseudomonas sp. TNT3 | reverse complement strand
CGGCCGAGGCCGCCAGGCCGCCTGGCGTGCCGGTGGCCGAGGTGGTTGCGCAGCCGGTGACTCCGTTTGTTGAATACACCGGTTCGTTGACCGCGATTGATCAGGTTGAGCTGCGTCCGCGTGTTAGTGGTTACCTGCAAAGTGTCAGCGTGCCTGAGGGGCAATCGGTGGCCAGGGGCAGTCTTTTATTTGTGATTGACCCTCGGGAGTTCCAGGCTGCACTGAACGCTGCAAAGGGGCGTTTGCGTGAGGCTGAGGCCAACGCGTTGCTGGCCCAGGCCGAGCATGGCCGGGCCGAGCAACTGTTCGCCAAAAAAGTGGTGGCGCGGGATCGTCTCGACACCGCCATCGCCTCGCTGAGTGCCGGCAGGGCTCAGGTCGATGCCGCCAAAGCCGCGCTGGACGCCGCACAACTGGACTTGAGCTACACCCGCGTTACCGCACCCATCAGCGGCCGCGTCGACCGTGCCCTTGTCACCGAGGGCAATTACGTCACCCGTGGAGTGACGCCGCTGACGACGATCGTCTCCATCGACCCCTTGCATGTGTATTTCGATGTCGACGAACGCACCTATCTGCGCTCGCTTGCCGCGACTCGGGCGGTTGCCGCGTCGAAAGGGGAGAAGGCCGCCAAGGTCATGGTGGCGATGCTCGACGATGCGAGTTATGCGCGGGCCGGGCGGGTGGACTTCCTGGCGAACGCAGCTGATCGCAAGACCGGCACCGTGCGCGCGCGTGCTGTGGTCGACAACCCGGATGGGCGCCTGACGCCCGGGCTGTTCGCCAAGGTCAAGCTGGACACCGGCGCGCCGCAACCCCGGGTGTTGGTGGCCGACCAATCCATTGGCACTGACCAGGGCCGCCGCTATGTGCTGGTGGTTGGCGCCGGTGACAAGACCGAGTATCGCCCCGTCGAGCTCGGGCCGATGGCCAACGGTTTGCGAGTGATTGAGCAGGGCCTGCAACCGGGGGAACGCATTGTCGTCAAGGGACTGGTGCGCCCGGGCATGCAGGTGACACCGCTGGCCGCCAACATTGAGGGGGCGCTGCTGGAGGCGCCGCTGGTTCTGGGGGGCGTGCAATGAACTTCCCACGCTTTTTCATTGACCGGCCGATCTTCGCCATCGTGCTGTCGGTGTTGATGATGATCGCCGGTATCGTGGCCTTCTTTCATTTGCCGCTCAGCGAATACCCTGCCGTGACGCCGCCCACCGTGCAAGTGACCGCTTCCTATCCGGGCGCCAACCCGCAGGTGATCGCCGAAACGGTAGCGGCGCCCCTTGAACAGGTGATCACCGGGGTCGAGGGCATGCTGTACATGACGTCGCAATCGGCGACCGATGGCCGCATGATCCTGACCGCGACGTTTGCCCAGGGTACGAACGCGGACATGGCGCAGATTCAGGTGCAAAACCGCGTCTCGCGAGCCCTGCCGCGCTTGCCCGAAGAGGTCCAGCGCCTGGGCGTGGTGACGCAGAAGACGTCCCCGGACATCCTCATGGTGGTCCATCTGCTGTCACCGGACCAACGTTATGATCCGCTCTACATCTCCAACTATGCCTACCTCCAGGTGCGCGACGAGCTGTCGCGGATTCCGGGAATCAACGACGTGCTGGTGTGGGGGGCGGGCGAGTACAGCATGCGGCTGTGGCTCGACCCGGACCTGATCGCCGCGCGTGGCTTGACCGCAGGCGATGTGATTACGGCGGTGCGTGAGCAGAACGTGCAAGTGGCGGCCGGCTCGGTCGGCCAGGCGCCTGATTCCAGCGCGGCATTCCAGGTCACGGTCAATACCCTCGGACGCCTGACGGACGAGGAGCAATTCGGCGACATCATCATCCGCACCGGCGATAACGGCCAGGTGACGCGTCTGCGTGATGTGGCCCGTATCGAAATGGGAGCCGATGCCTACGCGCTGCGCAGCCTGTTGGACGGCGAACCGGCCGTTGCCTTGCAGATCATCCAGAGCCCGGGCGCCAACGCGCTCGATGTGGCGCAGGCGGTGCGCGATACCATGCGGCGCCTGGAGGCCAACTTCCCCGAGGGGCTGGTGTCGCGGATTGCCTATGACCCGACCGTGTTTGTGCGCGCATCGCTGGAGTCAGTGGCCATCACCCTGATGGAAGCGATCCTGCTGGTGGTCCTCGTGGTGGTGGTGTTCCTGCGTAACTGGCGCGCGTCGCTGATCCCGTTGATGGCTGTGCCGGTGTCCATCGTAGGCACCTTCGCCGTCATGCACCTGATGGGTTTTTCCCTCAATACCCTGTCGTTGTTCGGCCTGGTGCTGTCCATCGGGATCGTGGTCGACGATGCCATCGTGGTGGTCGAGAACGTCGAGCGGCATATCGAGAACGGCGAGGAGCCTGCGCAGGCAGCGCGGCGAGCGATGGGCGAGGTCACCGGACCGATCATTGCGATCACCTCGGTACTCGCTGCCGTGTTCATCCCCACGGCGTTCCTCAGTGGCCTGCAAGGCGAGTTCTACAGGCAGTTCGCGCTGACCATCGCGATTTCCACGATCCTCTCGGCGGTCAACTCCTTGACCCTCAGCCCGGCACTGGCCGGACTGTTGTTGCGCCCGCGCGGCGCAGCGGTGGTGCATGACCCGCGCAGCCTGCGTGGACGCGCCGCGTAC
>NZ_WFGV02000121.1 GCF_010095445.2 Pseudomonas sp. TNT3 | reverse complement strand
CGAGCGCGACATCGCGCGGCTGGCCGGCGGCACTGCCGGGCGTTTGCACATGGCGATCGAGTGCCACAGCTGCTTTCAGTGGTTGATGCCGACCATCGACCAGTTCCGCGATGCCTGGCCGGAAGTCGAGCTGGACCTGGCTTCAGGTTTCTCCTTCGCCCCGCTGCCGGCCCTGGCCCGTGGCGATCTGGATCTGGTGGTGACGTCCGATCCCCTGGAGCTGGCCGGCATCACCTACGTGCCGCTGTTTACTTACGAAGCCATGCTTGCGGTCGCCAACCAGCACCGTCTGGCGAACAAGGCCTACATCGTCCCGGAAGATCTGGTGACAGAAACCCTGATCACCTACCCGGTCGAGCGTGACCGGCTGGACATCTTCACCCGCTTCCTGGAACCCGCCGACATCGAACCGGCCCAGGTCCGCACCTCGGAACTGACGGTGATGATGATGCAATTGGTGGCCAGCGGCCGTGGGGTTTGCGGCATGCCCCATTGGGCGCTGCATGAATACAGCTCACGGGGTTATGTGAAGGCCAAGCGACTGGGTGAGAAGGGATTGTTTGCGACCTTGTACGCCGGGATTCGCGCCGACATGCTGGATGCGCCGTACATGCGCGACTTTCTGCTGACGGCGAAAGATACGTCATTCTCGACGCTGGATGGCGTTAGCGCAGTTCGCTGACTGGAATGCAATCAACTGTGGTGAGGGGATGTTGGTGATCTTTAGAGCTCACGCCACATATGAATCTTGTCGAAGTAGTCCTCGCCCACGCGCACGGCCATGGGCTCGAGGCCGTACTGGATGAAGCCGCAGCGCTGATACAACCTGAACGCTGCTTCATTGCCAGCGGTGGCGGTCAGCTGAACCAAGCGCAAACCCTGATGGTTCTGCGCTTCAGTCAGCGCGGCTTGCACCAGCGTGTAACCCAGCCCGCGCTGACGAGCCTTGCCGGACACGTACATGCCAAACAATGTCACCTTGTGCCGGGCTTTTTCCCGAGGCTCGAAGGCCAGCCCGACAATGCCCGCCAACCCGCCGTTTTCAAAGGCACCAAACACCACGTCCAGCTTGTTGCTCAAACGCGATTCCCACCAACTCAACGGCATTGCCGCGCGCTCTCGCACACTGGAAGTAAACGCCTGAGGGTGCAAGTCATAGGCTTCAAGCATCAGCGCCCGATAATCCAGGGCATGGCTGGCATCCAGCCGCTCAATCCACATGGTCAAGCCGCTCTTCGTTGCTCAAGCATCAGCCGCACCGCCAGCGCAGCCAACACAAATCCCATGAAATAACGCTGCACCGCCAGCCACGTCGGGTTGTTGACGAACCAGGAGGCGATACCCGCGGCAAACACGGCGATCAACAGATTGACGCAGAAACTGACGCTGATCTGGGTCAGGCCGAGGATGATGCTCTGGGTAAACACCGAGCCATGCTCAGGCGTGATGAACTGCGGGAACACCGACAGGTAAAACACGGCGATCTTGGGATTCAGGGCACTGGTCAGAAACCCCATGGTGATCAGCTTGCGCGCCGAGTCCGGCGGTAACTGCTGTGCTTCGAACGGCGACCGCGCCCCCGGTCTGACCGCCTGCCACGCCAGCCACATCAGGTACAACGCCCCCGCCCATTTCAACACTTCATAGGCCATTGGCACCGCCAGGAACACCGCAGTCAAACCCGCGGCCGCCGCGAACAGGTGCACAAAAAAACCCGCGACCACACCCAGCAATGACGTCACGCCCGCCTTGCGTCCCTGGCAGATCGAACGGGAGATCAGGTAGATCATGTTCGGCCCGGGCGTCAGCACCATCAGCAAGGCTGCAGCGGCGAAAATCAATAGGTCTTGAAGGGGAATCATGGCAAGTCTTCGTCCGTAAAAGATCAGGCAGTAGCCGTCAGCGAAGCTCGATAAAACGGCAGGATCAGGTCTCGTGTCAATGGTGCCAGCGTGAGTTCGCCGTCGGTGGCCGGGTCGATCCAGACAACCTCTTCGATCTCAGCTGCAGGCGATACGTCTGAATCAATGGTCAGCAGAAAGAGTTCCGCCTGCACCACAAACCCTGGCTCGTTGGCGGCCGGGGCGCTGAATTGGCCGAGAAAAGTGGCGTGCGCGGGATCGATGACCAGTCCCAGTTCTTCCTCCAGCTCACGAGCCAGGGCGTGGACCGGTTGCTCATGGGGCTCGATCTTGCCGCCAGGCTGCATGAACGCCTCGGTCCCGCGCTTGCGAACCAGCAACGTGCGACCGCGAGGATCAATCACCAGGGCTGCGGCGATGTGAATGAGACGGGGTGAAGTGGCGGATGAAAGGGTCATGAAACAGGATCGTCCTTGGGTAAAAGAGGCAAGGATCACATGAGTTTCCGTACGGCGTCATCCCAGCCCCCACAATTTGATCCGTGAATATGTGGAACACACCTGTCGGCTATCAATCCGCCATCGCGAGCAAGCTCAGCTCCCAAAGGGAAACGCACAGGCCTCAAGCAGTAGGTCGGCTATCAGGCCGCCTCGTTTTGGCTTTTGATCTGCTTTTGATCTTCTTGCCCCCTCGGAAGGCCGAGCGCAGGTTCTGCGCAGTGGGCAACCCGGCATGGATGCCGGGTTAGCCGCGCACGGCCATGGATGGCCGATCGCGGCGG
>NZ_WFGV02000120.1 GCF_010095445.2 Pseudomonas sp. TNT3 | reverse complement strand
GGCGACATCAAGGGTGCCGCCGGTGCGCTGGCGCTGGTCCCCGGTGGCGTCGTCGGGCTCGATCCGAAAGCGGCGCAACTGCACCTGTATCAGCAACAGGGCGAGCGCTGGACGGCCCAGGCCACCTTGCCGTTGACCGGCCTGAAGGAACCGGAAAGCCTGGCCCTGCGTAACACCGACAAAGGTGTGCAGGTGTTGGTCCGTGACGATGCCGACGGGCGTGTATACCAGGGCCAGATCGACTGGCAAGCCCAACCGGTTCCGCTGGCGCCGGTGTTGCCGAGCGTGCCAGCGCGTGTTCAGACCGATCCGGTGGCCCGTCAGGGTGATGCGGCGGACGACCCGGCGATCTGGATTCACCCGCAGCAACCGTCCCTCAGCCGGGTGCTGGGCACCAATAAAAAACAGGGCCTGTTGGCGTATGACCTGCAGGGAAAACTGCTCCAGGAGTTGCCGGTCGGGCGCTTGAACAACGTCGATGTTCGACCCAACTTCAAGCTCGGCGAGCAGACCGTGGACCTGGCAGTGGCCAGTCACCGCGATCACAACAGCCTCAGCCTGTTCGCCATCGACCGCAGCAGTGGCGAGCTGCGCGACATCGGCGAAGTGGCCACGCCGCTCAAAGACATCTACGGCATCTGCCTGTTTCAACCGGCCAGCGGTGAGATCTACGCGATCGCCAACGACAAGGACGGCACCTTCCTGCAGTACCGCCTCAGTGCAGCCAATGGCCGGGCCCAGGGTGAGTTGGTGCGCCAGTTTAAGGTCGACAGCCAGCCGGAAGGCTGCGTCGCCGACGACCAGCGCCAACGACTGTTTCTCGGTGAGGAGGATGTCGGGGTCTGGGCCGTGGACGCGCGCGCCGATCAACCGGCGACGCTGACCAGCGTGATCAAGGTCGGCGCGCAGTTGCAGGCGGATGTCGAAGGTCTGGCGCTGTATCAAAGCGCGGGGCGGGATTATCTGGTGGTGTCGAGTCAGGGCAACGACAGCTACCTGGTGCTCGACGCCGAGCCACCGTACGCCAGTCACGGCGCGTTCCGGGTCGGTTTGAACGCGGCGGCTGGCATCGACGGCGCGTCGGAAACCGATGGCCTGGAGGTGACCTCGGTCAACCTCGGCGGCCCTTGGAGTCACGGCATGCTGGTGGTGCAGGACGGCCGCAAGCGCATGCCCGAGCAAGCCCAGAACTTCAAATTCGTGCCCTGGGCCGAGGTCGTCCAGGCGCTGAAGCTGCCCTGATCCTGACCGTCATCATTCGGTCATCAATTTTCCATCGAATAGCCTCGCGACCGTTGCGCATCAACGTTCGCGCGGCACCTCACAAGGAGTTTCACCATGCAGGCCACGCTCGAACACATGACGATCTGGGGGCTGATCAGCGATGCCAGCCTGTTGGTCAAAGCTGTGATGCTCACGCTGTTGCTGGCCTCGTTGCTCAGCTGGTACCTGATCATCCAGCGCAGCCGTGTGCTGCACCGCCGCGAGCGCGGGTTGAACAGCTTCATGCAGCGTTTTCGCAGTGCACCGGAGTTGCTGCCGTTGCTGCGTGAAACGGCACAGGTAAAGGATGTGGAGGCCGGGATCGAACCGGTTTTTCGCGCAGGCTATCAAGAGTTTTGTCACTTGAAGCAGCAAGCCGGTCACCACCCCGACGTGGTGCAGGAGGGCGTCGAGCGAGCGCTGTACGTCGCCATCAGCGAGGAGGAAGTGCGCCTGGAAAAAGGTCTGCAGTTTCTCGCCACTGTCGGCTCGGTGAGTCCTTATATCGGCCTGTTCGGCACGGTGTGGGGGATCATGAATTCGTTTATCGGCCTGTCGCAAGTGCAGCAGGCGACGCTCTCTACCGTCGCGCCCGGCATCGCAGAAGCGTTGATCGCCACGGCGATTGGTCTGTTCGCGGCGATCCCTGCAGTGATCGCCTACAACCGCTTCGCGGCGCGCAGCCAGACCCTGCTCACGCGCTACTACGCCTTCGGCAACGAACTGCAAGTGCGCCTGCACCGCACGTTGCACGGTGCGCCGTTGAACCTGGCCGCTGCGGCCTGAACGGACTTCAAGGAGAGACGAGATGCTAGTCAGGCCGCAACGCAAACATGGGCCGAAGGCCGAGATGAACGTGGTGCCTTACATCGACGTGATGCTGGTGCTGTTGGTGATCTTCATGGTGACCGCGCCGATGCTGACCCAAGGCGTGAAAATCGAATTGCCCAAGGTCGCCAGTGAGGCCTTGGCCAACGACACGCGCCAGCAGATCCTCACGCTGTCGGTGAAAGCCGAGGGCGGCTATTACTGGAACCTCGGCGGTGAACTCGACACCCGGCATCAGACTGATAGCGCCGTGGGTCTCGATGAACTGCGCGCCAAGGTCGAGCAGATCATCGCCCAGCGACAGGACACGCAGGTGTATATCCGAGCGGACCAGGACGCCGGTTACGGCAGTGTCGTGGCGGCCATGGCGGCGTTGCAACAGGGCGGCGTGAGTAACCTCGGGCTGGTGACCGAGGTCCCGCAATGACCACGATGATCCTGCACGACACGGCACCGCTGGCGATAGGGAGGTGGACATCGATGAAGCGCAGCGACCTCTGGCAGCACAGCTTTGCGGCGGGTCTGGCGGTGGCACTGCATGGCGTCGTGGTGCTGTTGTTGATCAACAACTGGGCCCCCGAAGTGCCGGCGGTAAAACCACCGAACGTCATGACCACACAGTTGGTGATGGTGGCGCCGACGGTGCAGCCGCCTGCGCCAGAACCCGCACCCATGCCAGTGGCCGAACCTGTGGTCGCGGCCCCAGCCGCCGT
>NZ_WFGV02000011.1 GCF_010095445.2 Pseudomonas sp. TNT3 | reverse complement strand
CCCCGCCCCGGCAGCACCTGCTGCGGACAAAGGCCCCGACGCCTTGCTGCATCTGGACGGCGAACTGCGCGCCGCCGCCATGCTGATCATGCAAGACGTGATCGACGACTTCGCCCCGCACATCGAAACCGAAATCAAACGCCGGCTCGCCGCGCGGATGGAACGGTTGTTGAGTCAGTACGAGTAAACCCGAGCCTAGCGGGTTTTTGCTGTGAGGTGGCTCTGTGGTCAAGCGAGCTTCTGTGGCGAGGGAGCTTGCTCCCGCTCGGTTGCGCAGCAACCGCAAAGCCTGAACACGGGGAGCACCTGACAGACCTGACTTGTTGATGTCGGGGCCGCTTCGCGCCCCAGCGGGAGCAAGCTCCCTCGCCACAGGTCCACTCCACACTTTGATCTGTGCACCTGTCCGCCCCCGCTCGCCCTGCGCCCCATGCCCCGCTATACTTGCCGGCTTTTCCTGAATAAATGCCAATAGGGTCCCGCCGCGCATGGATAAGACCTACCAGCCGCACGCCATTGAAGCTTCCTGGTACAACACCTGGGAGTCAGAGAATTACTTCGCCCCGCAAGGCGCGGGCGAGTCCTACACCATCATGATCCCGCCGCCGAACGTCACCGGCAGCCTGCACATGGGTCACGGCTTCAACAACGCGATCATGGACGCCCTGATCCGTTTCCGTCGCATGCAGGGTCGCAATACCCTGTGGCAGCCGGGCACCGACCACGCCGGTATCGCCACGCAAATGCTGGTGGAACGTCAGCTCGAAGCCCAAGGCCAGAGCCGTCATGATCTGGGCCGTGAGAAATTCCTCGAGAAAATCTGGGAATGGAAGGATCAGTCCGGCGGCAACATCAGCCGTCAGATCCGCCGCCTCGGCTCGTCCGTCGACTGGAGCCGCGAGCGCTTCACCATGGACGACGGTCTTTCGGAAGCCGTTAAAGAAGCGTTCGTGCGCCTGCACGAAGACGGCCTGATCTATCGCGGCAAGCGCCTGGTCAACTGGGACACCAAGTTGCACACGGCGATTTCCGACCTCGAAGTGGAAAACCACGACGAGAAAGGTTTCCTGTGGAACCTGAAATACCCGCTGGCCGATGGCGCAAAAACCGCTGAAGGCAACGATTTCCTGATCGTCGCGACCACTCGCCCGGAAACCATGCTCGGCGACTCCGCCGTCGCGGTTAACCCGAACGACGAACGCTACAAAGCCCTGATCGGCAAATTTGTCGAGTTGCCGCTGGTCGGCCGCCGCATCCCGATCATCGCCGACGATTATTGCGACCCTGAATTCGGCACTGGCTGTGTGAAAATCACCCCGGCTCACGATTTCAACGACTACGAAGTCGGCAAGCGCCACAACCTGCCGCTGCTGAACATCTTCGACAAGAACGCAGCCGTGCTGCCTGCCTGCCAGGTGTTCAACCTCGATGGCACGCTGAACGAAAGCATCGACGGCAAGATCCCGGCCGAATACGCCGGCCTCGACCGTTTCGAAGCGCGCAAGCAAATTGTTGCGGCATTCGACGCCGCGGGCCTGCTGGTCAGCGTTGACGATCACGCCCTGAAAGTGCCGAAAGGCGACCGTTCCGGCACCATCATCGAGCCGTGGCTGACCGACCAGTGGTACGTGTCCACCAAGCCGTTGGCCGAACCGGCGATTGCCGCCGTTGAAGACGGCCGTATCCAGTTCGTGCCTAAACAGTACGAAAACATGTATTTCTCGTGGATGCGCGACATCCAGGATTGGTGCATCAGCCGTCAGCTGTGGTGGGGCCACCGGATTCCGGCCTGGTACGACGAGTCGGGCAAGGTTTATGTTGGTCGCGATGAAGCCGAAGTACGCGCCAAGAACAACCTGGGTCCGGACGTTGCGCTGCAGCAGGACAACGACGTTCTCGATACCTGGTTCAGCTCCGGCTTGTGGACTTTCTCCACACTGGGCTGGCCTGAGCAGACCGAGTTCCTGAAGAAATTCCACTCTACCGACGTGCTGGTCACCGGTTTCGACATCATTTTCTTCTGGGTTGCCCGGATGATCATGCTCACCATGCACTTGGTGAAAAACGAAGACGGCACTCCTCAAGTTCCGTTCAAGACCGTTTATGTGCACGGTCTGGTGCGTGATGGCCAGGGCCAGAAGATGTCCAAGTCCAAGGGTAACGTCCTGGACCCGCTGGATATCATCGACGGTATCGAGCTGGAAGATCTGGTGCAGAAACGCACCTCCGGCATGATGCAGCCGAAACTGGCGAAGAAGATCGAGAAGCAGACCCGCGACGAGTTCGCCGACGGCATCGCCAGTTACGGCACCGATGCCCTGCGCTTCACGTTCTGCTCGCTGGCATCCACCGGTCGAGACATCAAGTTCGACATGGGTCGCGTCGAGGGCTATCGCAACTTCTGCAACAAGATCTGGAACGCCGCGCGCTACGTGCTGGACAAGGGCGAAGACTGCGGCCAGAACGGCGAGGCTTACGAGCTGTCCCTGGCGGATCGCTGGATCATCTCGCAACTGCAACGCACCGAAGCCGAAGTAACGCGTCAGCTCGACCAGTTCCGCTTCGACCTGGCGGCACAAGCGCTCTACGAGTTCATCTGGAACCAGTATTGCGACTGGTACCTCGAACTCTCCAAGCCTGTGCTGTGGGACGAAAACGCGCCGGTCGAACGCCAGCGCGGCACCCGCCGCACACTGGTTCGGGTGCTGGAAGTTGCGTTGCGCCTGGCGCATCCGTTCATGCCGTTCATCACCGAAGAAATCTGGCAGCGCATCGCGCCGCTGGCCGGTATCGAAGGCAAGACGATCATGCTGCAACCTTGGCCAGTGGCCAACGAAGCGCGCATCGATCAGGGCGCCGAAGATGACATCGAGTGGTTGAAGACGCTGATGCTCGGCACGCGCAACATTCGCGCCGAGATGAACATCGGTCCGGGCAAACCGCTGAACCTGTTCCTGAAAAACGTCAGCGCCGAAGATCAGCGCCGTCTTACCGAGAACGAAGCCCTGCTGAAAAAGCTGGCTCGACTCGAATCGATCACCGTACTGGCTGCCGGCGAAGAAGCACCGCTGTCCGCCACCGCGCTGGTTGGCGAGATGGAAGTGTTGGTGCCGATGGCAGGCCTGATCGACAAGGACGCCGAACTGGCACGTCTGGACAAGGAAATCCTGCGTCTGCAGGGTGAAGTTCAGCGCGTGGGTGGCAAGCTGTCCAACGCTGGTTTCGTCGACAAGGCCCCGGCCGAAGTCATCGAGAAGGAACGCGCCAAACTGGCTGAAGCCGAACAGGCTCTGGGCAAGCTGGCCGAGCAGCACGCGCGGATTGCCAGCCTGTAACGGCAAATCGCAATAAAAGAGGGAGGCCCGCAACGGCCTCCCTTTTTTGTCCCCGACGCTTTACAACTGACTACGCAATCCCTGTGGGAGCCGAGCTTGCTCGCGATCGCGGACGCTCTGACGACATCAATGTCGAATGTTCGGGCCCCATCGCGAGCAAGCTCGGCTCCCACAGGGATCTGTGTTGCTTCTGATAATGGGTTCAAGGCAGCTGGATGTGGGACAATACCCGCCACTTTCAGCCATACCCGAATCGACAACGCCCATGAACGCCCCCCGCACACCCAAACCTGCGCGCAAAAAGCCTGAATCCGCGACCCCGGCCCACGCCGTGGAGCCTCGTGAAAAGGCCAGCCTGCATCCGCGCAACCGCCATCAGGGTCGCTACGACTTCCCGGCGCTGATCAAGACCACGCCGGAACTGGCGAAGTTCGTGATCATCAACCCGTACGGCAAGGAAAGCATCGACTTCGCCAGCCCGGACGCGGTGCGCGTGTTCAACCGGGCATTACTCAAGTCGTTCTACGGCGTTGCCCATTGGGACATCCCGGCTGACTACCTGTGCCCTCCTGTTCCGGGTCGTGCCGATTATGTGCACTTCCTGGCGGACCTGCTGGCCAGCGTCAACGACGGCGAGATCCCCCGGGGCGCGCCGGTCAAGGTGCTCGATATCGGCATGGGCGCCAACTGCGTCTACCCGCTGATCGGCTACAGCGACTACCGCTGGCACTTCCTCGGTTCGGAAATCGACCCGACAGCCGTGGCAGCAGCCAAAGCCATCGTGCAATCGAACGGGCTGAACAAAGCCATCCAGTTGCGCCAGCAGTCCAATCCCAAGCACATTCTGCTGGGCTTGCTGGAACCGGGCGAACGCTTTGACCTGACCATGTGCAACCCGCCGTTCCACGCGTCGATGGACGAAGCAACCAAGGGCAGCGAGCGTAAATGGCGCGCCCTGGGCCGCGCCGACCCTAAACGCAAACTGCCGGTGCTGAACTTCGGCGGTCAGTCGGCGGAACTGTGGTGTGAAGGTGGCGAAGCGCGTTTTGTGACGCAACTGATCGCCGAGAGTGCGCATTTCCAACACAAAGTGCTGTGGTTCAGCACCTTGGTCTCCAAGGCATCGAACTTGCCGGCGATCGAGATAGCCCTGAGAAAGGCCGGCGTACTGGAAAGCCAGGTCGTGGAAATGTCCCAGGGGCAGAAGAAAAGCCGGTTTGTCGCCTGGACGTTCCAGACCAAGAGTGAACAGCAGGTGTGGCGCCAGCGCTGGGCTCGTAAAAGCTAACTATCAACACAAATCCCTGTGGGAGCGGGCTTGCCCGCGATAGCGGCGCATCAGGCGACATAAACGGCGACTGACACACCGCTATCGCGGGCAAGCCCGCTCCCACAGGGATCTCAGTGTTTTCAAGAATTTCAGGCACAAAAAAACCGTGCCCGGATCACTCCGGAGCACGGTTTTTTTTACACGTCTTACTTGTTAACAGCGTCGGTCAGGCCTTTGGCCACAACCAGCTTGATAACTTTCTTGGCCGCGATTTCGATGGCAGCGCCAGTCGAAGGGTTACGGCCAGTGCGGGCAGGACGCTCAGTCACTTTCAGTTTGCCGATACCTGGCAGAGTGATTTCGCCGCCGTTTTCCAGCTGATCGGCAACGATTTGGCCCAGTTGGTCCAGAGCGTTACGCGCGGTGGTTTTTGGCGCGTCGATAGCTTCAGCGATGTCGGCGATCAGTTGGTCTTTAGTAAGAGCCATGTAGTGTTCCTTCCCTATCAAATTCATATGGATTGCAGAGTGCAGTGTCAGCCATCGAGCCCGATCTTCTGGATCTGGCACCCTCGGCCAATAACCACGGGATCGGGGTTATAGATACCGAAATCAGGGTTTGGTTCGACCTGACAAATGCTGAATGCACGCTTAACGCAGTGACTTCGCGCAAGACGGGGCAAAACTAGCACAGAGACGGGGAAATATCCGCCTCTAGCTACCCATTTGGTCAGCTTTATTGCTCTAAACCGGTAAAAAACAGCATAAGGGCCATCCGGCAGGCCCAAATCCCCCTTATACCCCCGTAGGAGCTGCCGAAGGCTGCGATCTTTTGACTTGGATTTTTTAAAAACAAAGATCAAAAGATCGCAGCCTTCGGCAGCTCCTACGGGGGGACGCGCTACGGTACACTTAGCCCTTTTCGGGGAGCACGCCCTCCTCTCTACAATCAGCCGAGAAGCCCATGCCGATCCGCCATTGCATCGTCCACCTGATTGACAAAAAACCCGACGGCACCCCTGCAGTTCTCCATGCTCGAGACTCCGAACTGGCCGAGTCGAGCGCCATCGAGTACATGCTGGCCGATCTCAACGAAAGCTATAACGCCAAACAAGGCAAGGCCTGGGGTTTCTTCCACGCCGAGTCCGGGGCGCATCCGTTCAGCGGCTGGCTGAAGGAATACCTGGACGGCGGCAAGGACTTCACCGCCTTCAGCCGGGTAGCGGTCGAACACCTGCAAAAGTTGATGGAAGAGTCGAACCTCTCTGTGGGCGGCCACGTGCTGTTCGCGCATTACCAGCAGGGTATGACCGATTACCTCGCCATCGCCCTGCTGCACCACAGCGAAGGCGTCGCAGTGACCGATCAACTGGACGTCACGCCCTCCCGGCATCTGGACCTTGGCCAACTGCACCTTGCAGCCCGGATCAACGTCTCGGAATGGCAGAACAACAAACAGTCCAAGCAATACATTTCGTTCATCAAAGGCAAGAACGGGAAAAAGGTTTCGGAGTATTTCCGCGACTTTATCGGCTGCCAGGAAGGTGTAGATGGTCCCGGCGAAACCCGCACCCTGCTCAAAGCCTTCAGCGATTTCGTTGAAAGCGAAGACCTGCCGGAAGAATCGGCTCGCGAAAAAACCAAGACCTTGGTGGATTACGCCAGCAGCCAGGCCAAATTGGGCGAACCCATGGGCCTGGAAGAGCTCTCGGAGCTGATCGACGAAGAACGCCCTAAAGCGTTTTACGATCACATCCGCAACAAGGACTACGGCCTCTCGCCGGAAATCCCTGCGGATAAACGCACCCTGAACCAGTTCCGCCGTTTCACCGGGCGTGCCGAGGGGCTGTCGATCAGCTTTGAAGCCCACCTGTTGGGCTCGAAGATCGAATATGACGAAGAAGCCGGCACGCTGATCATCAAAGGCTTGCCGACTCAGCTCACTGATCAGCTCAAGCGACGCAACTGATGCTGGGCGGCGTGCTGAAAAAATGCCTGCTGATCTTGCTGGTCGTCGTGGTTTATCAGAACTGGGGCAAGATCGAGCGGGTTTTCAATCCCTCCCAGGTCGTGTCCGAGCAGACTCAAGCCAAGGCCAATGTCGTGCTCTATGCCACCGAGTGGTGTGGCTACTGCAAGCTGACCCGACGTTTTCTCGATCAGAAGGGCATTCCGTACAAGGAATTCGATATCGAGAAGGATGCCGTGGCGCGCAAGGACTACGAGGCCTTGGGCGGCGGCGGGATTCCGATCATCGATGTGAATGGCACGTTGATTCGCGGGTATGACCCGGATGCGATTCTTGCGGCACTGAAGTAGTTTGCTCGGGGTAATTACCCTGTGGCGAGGGGATTTATCCCCGTTAGGCTGCGGAGCAGCCCCTTTTTTTTGGGGCCGCTTCGCAACCCAACGGGGTGGTGCGGCATTCCGATAAATCCCCTCGCCACAGGTGTATGTATCAGCAGGACTCGATACGAAACCCAAACCGCGGAACGTGCACATGCACCACGCCGCCACGTTCGTCTTCACGGCGCACAATCAACTCTTCAGCGCCCGCGAACAGCAACTCTCCCGCCACCGGATCGACACCGTAATCGGTCGCGGCGATGGTCACCTGCTGGCCTGGCTCAAACCCGTTCGGCTCATCGAACTGATCGTCCGGCAACGCCGCCGGGGTGGCAGTGCGCGCCACTTCCAGCGCTTCCTGGGAAGTCATCTCGCTCGACGCGCCATGACCGAAGCTCATCACCCGCCCAAACCATGCGCTGACCGCCGGATAAGCATCGACCAACGGTGACGTTACCGGCGTGGCTTTGAGAAACCACAGGGGATGAGCCAAGGCAAAGTCGGCAATCGACGGTTGGCCAAACAGAAAGTCGCCCTGCTCGCGCTCGAGCTGTTGCTCCAGTCGCGTCATGATCGTCGGCCACTGGTGCCGCGCTTGCTCGGCGGACAAACGCGTAGCGCTGCCACCGCTGAACAGTCCGGCACGATCAGCGAGGAACGCCTTGATCGCTTCCGGCGGCAGACTGCCAAAGCGCACGGCGATCGATTCTGGCTGAAACACCAGGCTGACTGCGTGTTGAAACACCACCGAATCCGCCCAGGACGCGAACGATGCTGTGACCATTTCCTGACCTTCGGGGAAAAACGCCGGCAAGGCTTTTTCCTGTTCCAGTCGCCGGGCGATCAGTGCCGTGTCGCAATAGATATCTGCACCGATCTGCAACACCGGCGTCTTGCGATAGCCACCGGTTAGCGCGGTGAGATCCGGCTTGGGCATCACTGGCGAAATCTTCACCGAGCGCCAGGACAAGCCCTTGAAGCCCAGCAACAGGCGGGCTTTCTCGGCGAAAGGGGACGTCGGGTAATGATGCAGAATCAACTCGGTCATGCTCGGCTCCGCCGCTCGGTTTAGGAGTCCGCAGCTTAGCGCGCAATCAATGAGCCGCGTATCCATCTACCGTGATGAGAACAGATCAATCAAATTGATGACGCGTGCGCGACACTCGCCACCAGGCATTCCTTGGCGCTTTTCCTGAGTTTTTTGATCAGTCGTTCCTGACGCAATGCGTCGCTCTTGTCGCGACACCGCTCGGTGTAGACCAACGCCATTGCCGGGCTGGAAAGAAAGAACCGGGCGCCCTTGCCGCTTTGATGCTTGGCAAAACGTCGCACGGGGTCATCGCTGATCCCGCAATAGAGCGAACCGTTGGCCGCGCGAACGAGGTAGACGAACCAGGTTTTACTCACGGGCGTGTCGGCGTCGACAGGGCTTTCGCTGAGGGTGGTCACGTGACGATCAGGGCTTGAAGGGAAACAAGCCGCGATCTTATCAGCGACTGGCCTGGAATGCCTTCAACCCCTTCAATGCCTGGGCGCGAACGGCATTGCGCACCAGCGGCGTCCAACCCAGCAGTAACCCTTTGAAACCCAGCGCCTGACGGGACCAGGTCCACAAGTCGAAGCTGTCGTGATGCTCGCAGATCTTGCCGTCGCGAAAAACAAAGCGCGCCTGAATGTCGTTGATCACGGTGTTGCCGGTCTGGCTGAACAGGTAGGTCGCGACCCAGTGAGCGCTGCCCGTGCGCTCGTCGGCTCGAACGTTATCGAACGTCAATGAGAAATCCTTGGCCCGTGTTGTGAGCATGCGCCACATGTCACCCGCGTCGCGCCCGCGCAGTTCGCCAAAGGCCGGATCGCTGAACACCACGTCGTCGGTGTAGCAGTCGGCCATGGCCTCGGCATCCAGGCGTTGGAAGGCTTGGTAGAACCGGGTGATCAACAGGGCGTGGGCATCACTCATGGGCAGACTCCGGGCGTCAGAAAAGATTGCCTGCACGATAGTCTGCAATTGCGCGCAGGACCATCGGCATTCGTGGGCCGAATACCGACAGTACGAGGCCGTCAGACTTTTTCGCTGACCACCTGAACATACAACGTCCGACCGGCCCCGAGACCGGCAATGATTGCACCGAGACCGATCACGCCGAAAATCCAGCCCACCGCGTTCCAGCCACCGGTCCAGTCATGCACGATACCGACCGCGAACGGCCCCATGGACGCCAGGGTGTAACCGAAGCCCTGGGCCATGCTCGACAGGTTCGCCGCCACATGCGCATCGCGCGAACGCAGCACGATCAGGGTCAACGCCAGGCTGAATGCACCGCCCTGCCCCAGGCCCAACAGGATCGCCCAACTCCACAGGCCATTGATCGGCGCATACAGGCAACCGAACAAACCACTGAGGGTCAGCAGCATGACCACGACAATCGCCAGTCGCTGGTCCTTGCCGCGTGTGGCCAGCCATGGAGCGGCCAGTGAACTGGCCAACTGGACGATCACCGAACCCGACAGCACCAGCCCCGCCTGGGTCGGGGTCAGGCCGCGGCCGATCAGAATCGAAGGCAACCAGCCGAACACGATGTACGCCAGGGACGATTGCAGGCCCATGTACAAGGTCACCTGCCACGCCAACGGGTCACGCAACAAGCCGCGAACGCGATACGCCACGTTGTGCGCGCCGTGTTTCTGACCACCCACTTGCGGCAACCAGAACAATGCCGCCACGAACGCCGGCACCACCCAGAAGCCCAGCCCCAGTGCCCAGCTCTTGTCGAAATGTTCGCTCAACGGCACGGTGGCGCCTGCCGCCATGGCCGCACCCAGGCACAGGGCCATGGTGTAGACACCGGTCATGGTGCCGGCCTGCTTTGGGAAATCGCGCTTGACGATGCCCGGCAGCAATACGCCGATCACGCCAATACTGGCGCCTGCCATCACGCTGCCTGCAAACAAACCGATCTCACCGAACGAACTGCGCACGATGATCCCGCCCGCCAGCATCAGCAAAATACCCAACACCACCCGCTCGGCACCGAAGCGACGCGCCAGCACGGGTGCCAATGGCGCAAACAGGCCGAGGCAAAGCACTGGCAAGGTGGTCAGCAAACCCGCTTGAACGGCGCTCAAGCCAAGGCTTTTCGACACTTCACTGAGCATCGGCGCCATGCTCGACAACGCCGGGCGCAAGTTCAGCGCCACCAGAATCAATCCCAGCAGCAACAGCCAGGGCCGCCCCAGGATCGGTCGGCTTTTCTGCACTTCTTCGTCATCGGCCTCGGCGTCAATCAACAGCTCATCAAGCTCTGCCGTGCGTTTGGGTTCATTCATGCTGCTGTTGCTGCTGGACATGGATTTCTCGGTTTCAGGGTTCATTGATCAACTGCCTGGACAGGGCTTTGGCCCTTTCCGGGTCACGTTGCTCGACGGCATCAAGCAGCTCGATGTGAAGATCGAACACCTCTTGGCGTCGTGGGGTGATGTTTAACGTCTGGCGCAATTGCGCGCCGACGATGCTGGAGAAGTAGCGATAAAGCTCGCTGAGTGTCGGGTTGTGCGCGGCGTCGACCAGACGGCGGTGAAACACCAGGTCGCACGCGATGTAACTGTCGAGATCACCGTGATAATGGCTGCCGCTGACGCCCAATGCCTCGCGCAACGCCACCAGGTCTTCGTCGGTGCGGCGCAGGGCCGCGAGGCCGATGGCCTCGACCTCGAGAATGTGCCGGGTCTCACGTGCCTGCTCATGGGAGCAGCGGGACAACGCTTTTACGGTGTCCAGCGGATCGACGACCGCACGCAGGTAACTGCCATCGCCCTGGCGAATTTCAATCAACCCGGAAAACGCCAGTACGCGCATGGCTTCACGCACGGTATTACGGCTGATGCCGAGCTCAGCGGATAACTCCGGCTCGGTGGGCAGGCGCTGCCCAACGGTCCAGGCACCTTGGGTAATGCGCAGGCGCAATTGATCCAGGGCCTGATCGACCAGGGATCGTTTAACCAATGGAGAAATTTCTGACATGTTATTCGCCCTGTCATCCAATCATAGGATGAATTTTCTGACATGGTAGTCAGCTTTGTCCGACAGAGCAACCACGGCGCACAAAACCCTGTAGCAGCTGGCGAGACCTGCGTTGGGACGCGAAGCGGCCCGATTTTCAAGCGGACATCGCGGCGTCCAGAGAACGACCGCTTCAGTCGAGCGCGACCCCGGAGCCAACGCAGGCTTCGCCAGCTGCTACAAAGGGCTGCATTTGCGTAAGCGAAAAAAAACCCGGAACACGTCCGGGTTTATGTTCAGCGCTTGAATCAGATCAATGCAGAATCTGGCTCAGGAACAGTTTGGTGCGCTCATTCTGCGGATTATCGAAGAAGTCATTCGGCGCAGCCTGTTCAACGATTTCACCCTTGTCCATGAAGATCACGCGGTTGGCCACGGTGCGCGCGAAACCCATTTCGTGGGTAACGCAGAGCATGGTCATGCCGTCTTCGGCGAGGCCGATCATCGTGTCCAATACCTCTTTCACCATCTCGGGGTCGAGTGCCGAAGTCGGTTCGTCGAACAGCATGATTTTCGGTTTCATGCACAGCGCGCGGGCGATCGCCACACGCTGTTGCTGGCCGCCGGACAGCTGCCCCGGGAATTTATGCGCCTGCTCCGGAATGCGTACGCGCTCCAGGTAATGCATGGCAATTTCCTCGGCCTTGCGCTTGGGCATCTTGCGCACCCACATCGGCGCCAGGGTGCAGTTCTGCAGGATGGTCAGGTGCGGGAACAGGTTGAAATGCTGGAACACCATGCCGACTTCACGGCGTACCGTTTCGATCTGTTTGAGGTCGTTGGTCAGCTCCACACCATCGACCACGATGCGGCCTTGCTGGTGTTCTTCCAGACGATTGAGGCAACGAATGGTCGTGGACTTGCCGGAACCCGACGGGCCGCACAGGACGATACGCTCGCCCTGCTTCACGTTCAGGTTGATGTCTTTCAACACGTGGAACTGGCCGTACCACTTGTTCACGCCCTGCATCTGAATAATGCCTTCAGGGCTCACAGGCTGTTTGATCGCTTCGCTCATAAAAGAACTCCTAACGCTTGTGGCCAGTGTCGAGCTTACGTTCCAAATGCATGGAGTAGCGCGACATACCAAAACAGAAAATCCAGAACACCAGGGCTGCAAACACATAGCCTTCAGTGGCCATGCCCAACCATTTCGGGTCGGCGGCGGCTTGCTTGACGCTGTTGAGCAAGTCGAACAGGCCGATGATGATCACTAGGCTCGTGTCCTTGAACAGCGCAATGAAGGTGTTGACGATGCCTGGGATCACCATCTTCAGGGCTTGCGGCAGAATCACCAGGCCCATGCTGCGCCAGTACCCGAGGCCCATCGCCGCAGCCGCTTCGTACTGACCCTTTGGAATCGCTTGCAGACCACCTCGCACCACTTCAGCCACATAGGCCGACTGGAACAGGATCACGCCGATCAGCGCTCGCAGGAGTTTGTCGAAGTTCATGCCTTCGGGCAGGAACAACGGCAGCATCACCGAGGACATGAACAGCACGGTGATCAAGGGCACGCCGCGCCAGAATTCGATGAAGGTCACACAGACCACACGAATCGCCGGCATGTTCGAACGACGACCCAGCGCCAGGACGATACCCAGCGGCAACGCACCGGCAATACCCACCGTCGCGATCACCAGGGTCAGCATCAGACCGCCCCACTGGCTGGTCGCCACTTGGGGCAGGCCGAACACGCCGCCATGCAGCAAGCACCAGGAAATGATCGGGTAGAGCACCAGGAAGCTCAGCCCGTACACCGCTTTACGCGGGAAGCGCGAGATGAACAACGGCGCGACGCCGATGACCGCGAGCCACACGGTCAGGTCCACGCGCCAGCGCAGTTCCGGTGGGTAGTAGCCGTACATGAACTGGCCAAAACGCTGCTGGATGAACACCCAGCAGGCGCCCTCCTTCGTGCAGTCGGCGCGTGTCGTGCCGACCCAGTTGGCGTCCAGGATGGCCCACTGCAGGATCGGCGGCACCACCAGATAGATCAGATAGAACGCGAACAGGGTCAGCAGGGTGTTGAGCCAGCTGGAAAACATGTTCGCGCGCATCCACGCCATCGGCCCGAAGACTTTGCTCGGTGGCGGCATGTCAGGTTTGAAAGTATGAGTACTCATGCGCTTTTCCTTACCGCTCGATCAGCGCAATGCGCTTGTTGTACCAGTTCATCAGCAGGGAAATGCTGATACTGATCGCCAGGTACACGCTCATGGTGATCGCAATCACCTCGATGGCTTGACCGGTCTGGTTCAGCACCGTGCCGGCAAACAACGAAACCATTTCCGGATAACCGATACCGGCCGCCAGCGAAGAGTTCTTCGCCAGGTTCAGGTATTGGCTGGTCAGCGGTGGAATGATCACGCGCAGGGCTTGCGGGATGATGACCTTGCGCAGGGTCGGACCGTTGCGCAGGCCCAGGGAATGCGCCGCCTCGGTCTGGCCATGGCTGACCGACTTGATGCCTGAACGCACGATCTCGGCGATGAACGCCGCGGTGTAAACGGTCAGGGCCAGGGTCAGCGCCAGCAATTCCGGGATCAGCACCCAGCCACCGACGAAGTTGAAGCCTTGCAGCTTGGGCATTTCCCAGTGCACAGGTGTACCGAAGATCAATATGCACAACGCAGGGATCACCAGAAACAGTGCCAGCCCGGTCCAGAACTTGTGGAACGGTACGCCAGTGGCCTCAAAGCGCTTGTTGGCCCAGCGGCACATCAGCACGATGGCGACGATGGCAACGACGACACTGACCACGAACGGCCAGAAGCCGTCCGCCGCCAGTGCGGCCGGCATGTTCAGGCCGCGGCTGCTGACGAAGAAGGTATCGCCGAAGTTGTGGCTGTTGCGCGGTCCTGGCATGGTCAGGAATACCGCGAAGTACCAGAACAGGATTTGCAGCAGCGGCGGAATGTTGCGGAAGACTTCCACATAAACAGTCGCCAGCTTGGCAATGATCCAGTTCTTCGACAGCCGTGACACGCCGACGATGAACCCGAGGATCGTCGCCAGGATCACGCCGATGAATGTCACCAGCAGTGTGTTGAGCAAGCCGATGACAAACACCCGGGCATAGCTGTCCGATTCGGTGTAGTCGATCAGGTGTTGAGCGATGCCGAAACCGGCACTGCGCTCCAGAAAGCTGAAGCCGGAGGTAATGCCCCGGTGTTGCAGGTTGGTCTGGGTGTTATCGAACAGATACCAGCCCATCGAGACCACCGCCACAATGGTGATGATCTGAAACAGCCACGCACGCACTTTGGGATCGCTGAGGCTGAGCCTCTGCTTTGGTGCGCCGATTGAATTTTGCATGAAGTGCCCCGGATGTAATGGAACAGAACATCACCCGGTGGTTGGCCCACCGGGTGATAGAACCATCAGCGCACTGGTGGTGCGTATTGAATGCCGCCGTTGTTCCACAGGGCGTTCAAGCCGCGGTCGATTTCCAGAGGCGTGCTTTTGCCGAGGTTTTTCTCGAACACTTCGCCGTAGTTACCGACTTGCTTGACGATCTGTACGACCCAGTCTTTCTTCACTTTCAGGTCTTTGCCGTATTCACCGTCGGTGCCCAGCAGACGAGCGACGTCCGGGTTCTTGGTGCCTTTGGCTTCAGCTTCAACGTTCTTCGACGTGATGCCGGCTTCTTCAGCGTTGAGCATGGCGTAGCCAACCCAGCGCACGATGGCCAGCCACTCGTCGTCGCCGTTACGCACGACCGGACCCAGAGGTTCTTTGGAAATGGTTTCCGGCAGAACCACGTAGTCCTTCGGCGCAGCCAGCTTGCTGCGCTGGGCGAACAGTTGGGACTTGTCGGAAGTCAGCACGTCGCAACGACCCGATTCCAGCGACTTGGCGCTTTCATCAGAGGTGTCGAACGTGATCGGGGTGTATTTCAGACCGTTGCCACGGAAGTAGTCGGAAACGTTCAGCTCGGTGGTGGTACCGGCCTGGATGCAGATGGTCGCGCCATCCAGCTCTTTGGCACTTTTCACGCCCAGTTTGTTGTTAACCAGGAAGCCGATGCCGTCGTAATAAGTGATGAAGCCCGGGAATTTCAGGCCCATGCCCGAGTCGCGGGAGCTGGTCATGGTGGTGTTGCGCGACAGGATGTCAATTTCGCCGGATTGCAGCGCGGTGAAGCGCTCCTTGGCGTTCAACTGACTGAACTTGACCTTGGTTGCGTCGCCGAAGACGGCAGCCGCTACAGCACGGCAGTAGTCAGCATCGATACCCACGATCTTGCCAGTGGAGTCCGGCACCGAAAAACCCGGCAGGCCGTCACTCACACCGCACTGTACGAAACCTTTCTTCTGTACGCCATCCAGGGTTGCACCCGCCTGAGCGAACCCGCTGACACCGAGTACTGCGGCTGCAGTCACGATAGCCAGGGTGGATTTCAACATCTTCATTCAAACCTCCAGTTTTGCTCTTGTTGTGTCGGAGCGTGAGTCCAGTCGCACCCTTATGAGGCGTTGTTGACCCGTGTTGGCTTTTTTTAGGGTCAAGCGACGTAAGACCTTAGCTATGAGTCTAGTAGGAGAAAATCCACATCATGGATCACTCACTTCTCACCAATCGGCCGAACGGGCTGTAGCCCTTTCACATTCGCTAAGCCCGTAGCGGCCATTGGCGAACATCCATCACCGGATTTTTTTTGCTATCCCACCAGGAACAATGGCCTGATAGTGTTACCGACAGGCGTGGGATTTTTCGTACTCGCTTTTCCATAGCAAAGCCCGTACCAGACCGTTCGTGAAAGCGATTCAGCGACAGGTCAAGATCAAAACTTGTAGCCTTGCGACATCTTCTTAACTGATCCACCAGACGCGCACTCAGATCTCGCACTCAATGAGCGCGCACGCACACATTTGGAGCGACCATGACCGAGCCCTTGATTCTTGAACCTGTAAAGCCAGTAGATGCCTGCGTTATCTGGCTGCACGGCCTGGGCGCCGACCGCTACGACTTCCTGCCGGTGGCCGAAGCCCTGCAGGAAACCCTGTTGACCACTCGCTTCGTTTTGCCTCAGGCACCGACCTGCGCCGTGACCATTAATGGTGGCTACGAGATGCCGAGCTGGTACGACATATTGGCCATGAGCCCGGCGCGCGCGATCAACCGCGAGCAGCTGGAAGAGTCGGCGCAACGGGTAATCAATTTGATCGAAGTGCAGCGCGCCGTTGGAATAGACGCCTCGCGGATTTTCCTGGCCGGTTTTTCACAGGGTGGCGCTGTCGTATTACACACCGCCTTTTTGAAATGGCAGGGTCCGCTGGGTGGCGTACTCGCCCTCTCCACTTATGCGCCGACCTTCAGTGATGAACTGGAGCTTTCGGCCAGTCAGCAGCGCACACCGGTGTTGTCCTTGCACGGGCAGTACGATGACGTGGTGCAAAATTCGATGGGTCGCAGCGCCTACGAGCATTTGAAGACCCGTGGTGTCACCGTGACATGGCAGGAATACCCAATGGGTCACGAAGTGTTACCTGAGGAGATTCGCGATATCGGTGTCTGGATCGCCGAGCGTTTGCGTTAAACACCCTGTGAAAAACAGCACCTTTAATCATCACACTACGCCGCGCCCGATTCTTGCATTACACTGGCCGGCGTACATTCCTTAATCAATTGATGAGATGACCGTGCTCAAAGCACTCAAGAAAATGTTCGGTAAAAGCGAGACTGAGCAGCTCGCGCCAGTCTCCAGCGCTCCGTCTCACAACCCCAGCCACCGCACCGACGGTAATCAGTCTGGCCGGACCGCAACCGCAGCGGTACCGACACACGAGCCGATGACCACACCGGCCACTCCTCCTGTCGAGGCCATTGCCTCTGAACAGCCGCGCAGCGAAGCGCCGAAACCTGTCAAACCCCGTCGCGAACCGAAGCCGAAAGCGCCGGTCATTCCCTGGAAACTCGAAGACTTCGTTGTCGAACCCCAGGAAGGCAAAACCCGTTTCCATGATTTCAAACTCGCCCCTGAACTGATGCATGCCATCCAGGACCTGGGCTTCCCGTACTGCACGCCGATCCAGGCACAGGTGCTGGGCTTTACGCTCGCGGGCAAAGACGCCATCGGTCGTGCCCAGACCGGCACCGGCAAAACCGCCGCGTTCCTGATCTCGATCATTACCCAACTGCTGCAAACCCCGCCGCCGAAAGAGCGTTACATGGGTGAACCGCGGGCACTGATCATTGCACCGACCCGGGAACTGGTGGTGCAGATCGCCAAGGACGCGGCCGACCTGACCAAGTACACCGGTCTCAACGTCATGACGTTTGTGGGCGGCATGGACTTCGACAAGCAACTCAAGCACCTCGAAGCCCGTCACTGCGACATCCTCGTGGCGACGCCGGGTCGCTTGCTCGACTTCAACCAGCGCGGCGACGTGCACCTGGACATGGTCGAAGTGATGGTGCTGGACGAAGCCGACCGGATGCTCGACATGGGTTTCATCCCGCAAGTGCGTCAGATCATTCGCCAGACTCCGCCGAAGAACGAGCGCCAGACGCTGCTGTTCTCCGCGACCTTCACCGAAGACGTGATGAACCTGGCCAAGCAATGGACCACCGAGCCGTCGATCGTCGAGATCGAGTCGCAGAACGTGGCCAGCGAAAACGTCGAGCAGCACATCTATGCAGTGGCCGGCGCCGACAAATACAAACTGCTCTACAACCTGGTCAACGACAATGGCTGGGAGCGAGTGATGGTCTTCGCCAACCGCAAGGATGAAGTACGGCGCATCGAAGAGCGCCTGGTACGTGACGGCGTCAACGCTGCGCAGTTGTCCGGCGATGTGCCGCAGCACAAGCGCATCAAGACCCTGGAAGGTTTCCGCGAAGGCAAGATCCGCGTGCTGGTCGCCACCGACGTTGCCGGCCGTGGCATCCACATCGACGGCATCAGCCACGTGATCAACTTCACGTTGCCGGAAGTCCCGGACGATTACGTGCACCGTATCGGTCGGACCGGTCGTGCCGGCGCTGAAGGCGTGTCCATCAGTTTTGCCGGTGAAGACGACTCCTACCAGCTACCGTCCATCGAGACGCTGCTGGGGCGCAAGATCAGCTGTGAAACGCCGCCGACGCATCTGCTGCGGGCCGTTGAGCGCAAGCGCCCGTAACGCGGGTCGAGTAAAAAAGGCGCAGCCGGAAACGGACTGCGCTTTTTTTTCGCCCGGGAATTTATCAGAGGCTTGCTAGAGACAACTAAAAGTCCATAATGGACAAATAAGTTTAGTTTAAGCCCCCCCGGAGCCGACCATGTCCAGTTCGTCGATCGTGATCACCCAACCCCAGGCTCGAGAGCTGCTGGCACAGGTCGATGTGCCGCAGATCCTGCGCAAACTGTTTCGCGACCTGGCTGCTGGAAAGGCCTTGCAACCGGCACAGCAGCTGGTCGAGTTCCCTCAAGGGGCGGGCGACTTCATCAACTATCTGGGTGTCCTGGCCGAAGACGGTGTCTATGGGGTCAAGACCTCGCCCTATATCGTGCGCGAACAAGGCCCATTGGTCACAGCGTGGACGTTGCTGATGTCGATGCAGACTGGCCAGCCCTTGCTGCTGTGCGATGCAGGAGAATTGACGACAGCGCGCACCGCCGCGACCACCGCCGTCGCCATCGACGCGCTCGCGCCGTTGAACGCGCGACGCCTGGCGATTATCGGCAGCGGCAAAGTGGCCCAGGCGCACCTGCATTACGTCAAGGGACTGCGCGATTGGCAGAGCATCACCCTCTATTCGCCAGGCTTGAGCACGCTTGATCCGCAGGCATTGGCGCAGCTCAAAAGCCTCGATCCGCGCCTGTCCCTTGTCGAGAGTCGCGAGGCCGCCGTCCACGACGCCGATGTGATCATGCTCTGCACCTCGTCCGCCGGCCCGGTGATCGATCCGGCCACGCTAAGCAAACCGGCGCTGATCACATCGATCAGCACTAACGCCCCTCGTGCCCACGAAGTACCGCCGCAAAGCCTCAATGACATGCAGGTGTTCTGTGACTATCGTCTGAGCACCCCGGGCTCGGCCGGTGAAATGCTGATCGCCGGTGAGCAACATGGTTGGGACAGCAACAGCATCGTGGGCGACCTGCCCGATCTGCTCAGCGAAAAAGTGCAGCGCCCGGACTATGACCGTCACGTGTTTTTCCGCTCGATCGGCCTGGGACTGGAAGACATTGCACTGACAAACGCCATTTACCAATTGCAGCACTAACACCACCGCCCCTCTGTGGGAGCCGGGCTTGTCCGCGATGCAGGCGCCACGGTCTGTCAGGCACACCGCGGTGATGCAATCGCGGGCAAGCCCGGCTCCCACAGGGTTCCTATATAACAATGGCATTTACGCCCCATCAGGAGACGTTCATGAGCCAGGCAGACTTCATCATCATCGGCGGCGGGATTGCCGGCGCTTCCACCGGTTTCTGGCTGTCGCAGCATGCCCGGGTCATCGTGCTCGAACGCGAATCCCATCCGGCCTATCACTCGACCGGACGTTCCGCCGCGCTGTACACCGCCGCTTACGGCACGCCCCAGGTGCGGGCGCTGACCCAGGCCAGTCGCGATTTCTTCGACGCGCCGCCCGCCGGTTTCTGTGAACACCCGCTGCTGACGCCGCGCGGCGAGATGACCGTGGACTTCACCGGTGACCCTGCCGAGCTGCAAAACCAGTACCTGAGCGCGAAAGCGACGGTGCCGCAAATGCAGCTGCTCAGTGCAGAAGAGGCCTGCGTGCGCCTGCCGATCCTGCGTCGGGAAAAAGTCCATGGGGCCATTTATGACCCTACCGCCAGCGACATCGATACCGATGCCCTGCATCAGGGGTATCTGCGCGGTATCCGTCGCAATAAAGGCGAAGTCCATACCGATACCGAAGTCCTGAGCCTGACCCGCGATGCCGACGGTGTATGGCAGGTGCAAACCCGCAATCAAACCTTCAGCGCCCCGATCATCATCAACGCCGCCGGCGCCTGGGCCGACAGGATCGGTGAGCTCGCTGGCGCCAGAACGCTGGGACTGCAACCGAAGCGCCGCGCGGCCTTTATTTTCGCCGGCCCTGAAGGTGTGGATATCCATCATTGGCCCATGCTGGTCAGCCTCGACGAATCCTTCTACATGAAACCCGACGCCGGTATGTTCCTTGGCTCTCCGGCGAACGCCGACCCTGTGGAACCCCACGACGTGCAGCCCGAAGAACTGGACATCGCCATGGGCATCTACCAGATCGAAGAAGCGACCACCCTGACCATCCGCCGTCCGACCCGCACCTGGGCCGGTTTGCGCAGTTTTGTCAGCGACGGTGATTTATTGTCGGGCTTCGATCCCCTGGTCCCAGGCCTGTTCTGGGTGGCTGCACAAGGCGGTTACGGCATCCAGACATCGCCCGCCATGGGCCAGGCCAGCGCCGCTTTGGTGCGCGGTGAAGCGCTGCCCGCATCCCTCACGCGTTTTGGCTTGAACGCCGAGATGCTTTCCCCGGCACGCCTCGGTTGATGCGGCACTGGAGTGACGTTTCAGACTGTTTGCGGCAAACTCCCGGCGCCCCTTTTGACGGGCGCTGACGTGGCCTGGAGCTCTACTTGATGAACGCACCCGAAAAAGACCCGGCCCTGGATAACTACCGAGCCATCAGCGATGCAATCGCCACCCTGTTCTTTCCCCACGCCGAGGTGGTGCTGCACGATCTGCGCACGCAAAAGGTCGACTACATCGCCAACAACCTGTCGAAGCGGGAAATCGGTGATGACTCATCCCTGGAAGACATGCTCAGCGAAGACATCAGCGAGCGAAACATCGGGCCGTACGAAAAGCTCAACTGGGACGGTCAGAAAATTCGCAGCCTGAGCAGTGTTTTGCGTGACAGCGAGGGCCAACCGCTGGCGGTGCTGTGCATCAATCTGAATATTTCTTTGTTCGAGAATGCCAAGGCGGCACTGGATTTGTTTCTGTCGCCGAGCAAGTTGATTCCACAACCGGATTCACTGTTTCGCGATGACTGGCAGGAGCGGATCAACACCTTCCTGCATGCCTGGCTGCGCGAGCGTCAGCTGAGCCTGAGCATGCTGACCCGGGACCATAAACGCGAACTGGTGCTGGCGCTGCACGCCGAAGGCGCCTTCAAGGGCAAAAGCGCCTCCAACTACGTCGCCAACGTCCTGAACATGGGCCGGGCAACGGTGTACAAGCATTTGAAGGAACTCAAAGGCTAAAAGCTGCACCGCGATCCGTGTAGCAGCTGGCGAAGCCTGCGTTCGAGGACGAAGTCCTCGCCTGCAAGATAACCGTGATCGACCTGTTGCATCGCAGCGACCGGACTGGCGAGGACTGCGTCCTCGAACGCAGGCTTCGCCAGCGGCTACAAGGGGTGTTGCGTCTGGACTGGCGAGGGCGGAGGTTACTCCAGCGCCGAAGCCGGGCCGAAGAACTCGTAGCGGCTTTGCTTCTCGGGTACGCCCAAGGCTTTGAGGTGGCGCTTGATCGCTGCCATGAAGCCTTTAGGCCCCAGGAAATAGGCGTCCACGTCGCGCTCCTGCGGCAACCATTCGCCCAACTGCTCCTGACTTAACAACCCGACGCGGTGCGCCGCCGGGCTCACACCATCATCTTCGTCATAGCAGTAGAAGCGCTGCAGCTGCGGATGACGTTCAGCCAGCCCGTCGATCCAGTCACGAAACGCGTGGACGCTACCGTTGCGCGCGCAGTGGATGAAATGCACCGGCCGTTCGGTCGCCAACGCCGCTTCGAGCATCGCCAGTGTCGGGGTGATGCCGACACCGCCGCTGATCAGCACCAGCGGCTTGTCGCTGGCACTCAGCGTGAATTCACCCGATGGCGGGAACAGCTGGATCTTTGCGCCGACATGCAGCTGATCGTGCAAATGATTGGAAGCGCGACCACCCTGTTCGCGCTTGACGCTGATGCGGTACTGACCATTGTTGGCCAACGCCGACAATGAATAGTTACGACGGATCTCTTCACCGTCGAGGACCAGCTTCATGCCGATGTACTGGCCGGGTTCTGCCGCCAGAATCGGGCCCTTGTCAGCCGGCTCGAAGTAGAACGAAATGATCTCCGCGCTCTCTTCCACTTTGCTCGCCACGATGAATTCCCGCGCGCCGCGCCAGCCACCGGGCGCGTGCTCCTTTTGGTCGTAGATAGCGGTCTCGGCACCGATCAGAATGTCAGCCAGTTGCCCATAAGCCGCACCCCAGGCGCTCATCACTTCGGGGGTCGCAATCTCGTCGCCAAGCACTTCGGAAATCGCGCGCAGCAGGCAGGTACCCACAATCGGGTAGTGTTCCGGAAGGATCTGCAGGGCCACGTGCTTGTTGATGATCTTGGCCACCAGGTCGCCCAACTGGTCAAGCTGATCGATGTGCCGCGCGTACATCAACACACCGTTCGCCAGGGCGCGAGGTTGATCACCGCTGGCCTGATGGGCCTGGTTGAACAGCGGGCGCACTTCAGGGTATTCGGAGAGCATCATGCGGTAGAAGTGAGTGATCAACGCTTCGCCGCCGCTTTCCAACAACGGCACGGTGGATTTGACGATTGCGCGGTCTTGAACGCTAAGCATAGGGTGACTCCTGAGCGACGTGGATTACCAACTGATTACCCTATGCTTATCAGTATTCGTGCCAGTTAATTTTTCGTTATAAATCAACAATTTAAAACCTTTATAGTCATTTAGACGCTTGCTTCTATATAGTCATACCGACTACACGGAGTCACTATGACTGCAAAATCCCTGCTGACGACATTGCTTCCACTGGTCGCTGACCTGTCCCGCGAACTTCCGGAAGGTGAGCGCTATCGGCGCTTGCTCGAAGCCATGCGCGCCCTGCTGCCCTGTGATGCAGCAGCGCTGTTGCGCCTTGATGGCGAATGGCTGGTGCCACTGGCAGTCGACGGCTTGAGTACCGACACCCTCGGTCGACGTTTCAAGGTGAGTGAGCATCCACGTTTCGCGGCGCTGCTCAGCAGCCCCGGACCGACCCGGTTCGCCGCCGATAGCGAACTGCCCGATCCGTACGACGGTCTGGTCGCGGGCCTGGATGAGCATCTTGAAGTCCACGATTGCATGGGCTGCCCCCTGTTCATCGACGAGCGCCCGTGGGGCTTGCTGACCCTTGACGCCCTTGATCCGGAACGCTTTGAACCGATCGAACTGGACGCCCTGCAAGCCTTCGCCAGCCTCGCCGCCGCCACGGTCAACGCTGCCGAACGCATCGAGCGCCTGGCCAATCGTGTCGAAGACGAGCATCAGCGCGCCGAGGTTTATCGCCAGGCGAGCGGGCAGCAAAACCGCGAAATGATCGGCCAGAGCAAGACCCACAAGCGACTGGTCGAAGAAATCAACCTGGTGGGCGGCAGCGACCTGACCGTGTTGATCACCGGGGAAACCGGGGTGGGCAAGGAACTGGTCGCCCAAGCCATCCACGCCGCGTCTGCCCGCGCCGATAAACCGATCATCAGCCTCAATTGCGCCGCACTGCCGGACACCTTGGTGGAAAGCGAACTGTTCGGCCATGTCCGAGGTGCGTTCACCGGTGCGATGAATGATCGACGCGGTAAGTTCGAACTGGCCAATGGCGGCACACTGTTTCTGGATGAAGTCGGCGAGTTGTCCCTGACGGTGCAGGCAAAGCTGCTGCGTGTTCTGCAAAGCGGCCAACTGCAGCGCCTGGGGTCGGACAAGGAGCATCAGGTGGACGTGCGCCTGATCGCGGCGACCAACCGTGACCTGGCGGAGGAAGTGCGCAGTGGTCGCTACCGTGCCGATTTCTATCACCGCCTGAGTGTCTACCCGCTGCTGGTGCCCGCCCTGCGCGACCGAGGCCGCGACGTGCTGTTGCTCAGCGGCTTCTTCCTCGAACAGAACCGCTCGCGCATGGGCTTGAACAGCCTGCGCCTGAACAGCGATGCCCAGGCTGCATTGCTGGCGTACGACTGGCCTGGCAACGTGCGAGAGCTGGAACACTTGATTGGCCGCAGTGCCTTGAAGGCGCTGGGCAACTGCAAGGAACGGCCGAAGATTCTCAGCTTGAGTGCCGCGGACCTGGACCTGCCCAACGGCAGCATTGAAGTGACCGCACAACCCTCCGCCGCCGCTCCGGTGCCGCTGGTGTCGGGAGATTTGCGCGAAGCCACCGAGCAGTATCAACGCCAACTGATCGGCGCCTGCCTTGAGCGCCACCACAACAACTGGGCAAGCGCAGCGCGTGAGCTAGGCTTGGACCGGGCGAATCTCGGGCGGATGGCCAAGCGATTGGGCATGAAATAACACACCCTCCATTCACCACGTTTCATGTAGCAGCTGGCGAAGCCTGCGTTCGGCTGCGAAGCAGTCGTGAAACCTGAGTATCGGGTCCCGTTGAGTCACTGGGTCGACTATATAGACGACTGCTGCGCAGCCGAACGCAGGCTTCGCCAGCTGCTACATAGGTCGCGTCGGTCGGTGATACCGGGTAATTGACCTAAAGCCTGCCCTTTACGAGTCGATAACCCGGCATCGATAGCTGTTGGCGATCCCGCGATCGCCTGCCACCTTTTTCCACAGAAGGTTTTTATGTCTTCCAACAAAGCCCGCGCAGACTCACTTTCGCTTCTGCTGTTTACCTTGCGCAGCGGCAAGCTGATGGCGATCAACCTGCTGAAAGTCAGTGAAATCATTCCCTGCCCGCCACTGACCAGGCTTCCGGAATCGCATCCACACGTCAAAGGCATCGCCACCTTGCGCGGTATGTCCCTGTCGGTGATCGACCTGAGTCGGGCCATCGGCGAACGTCCGCTTGAGGACCCCAACGGTGGTTGCCTGATCGTCACTGACGTCAGTCGCTCCAAGCAGGGCCTGCACGTCCAGGCGGTGAGCAAGATCGTCCACTGCCTGACCACTGACATCCGCCCACCGCCTTATGGCTCTGGCGGCCTGCGCTCGTATATTACCGGCGTCACGTCGGTCGACGGTACGCTGGTGCAGGTGCTGGATATCGAGAAAGTCATCCACGGCATTGCCCCGGCCCAGATCGAATCAGCCCCGACCGAACTCAGCATGGAAGACGCCGAAATACTCGGCACCGCGCGAATTCTGGTGGTAGATGACAGCCAGACAGCGCTGCAACAATCGGTACACACCCTGCGCAACCTCGGCCTGCAATGCCATACCGCCCGCAGCGCCAAGGAAGCCATCGACTGCCTGCTGGACCTGCAAGGCACCGATCAGCAGATCAACCTGATCGTCTCCGACATCGAAATGTCCGAGATGGACGGCTACGCCTTTACCCGCACCCTTCGCGAAACACCTGACTTCTCGCACCTCTACGTGCTGCTGCACACGTCGCTGGACAGCGCGATGAACAGCGAAAAGGCGCGACTGGCGGGCGCGAATGCCGTGCTGACCAAGTTTTCCTCACCCGACCTGACCAAGTGCCTGATCACAGCGGCCAAGGCTGTCGCAGAACAGGGTCATTGAGTGTTGGCTGAGCAATTCTGTTTCTTGATGCGGCGCAACCTCACCGAGGCTGTGCCTGACTTCATCTGGCCGCAGGACATCGTGTTGACCCTCTACCGTCCTGAATTGGCCGAGGCCGTTCATCAGCTGATGGAGATGGGTTATCAGCAAGGCGGCGGGCGAGTACCGGCGCTGGATCTCTGGCAACGGCGCTTTGAAACCGACCCCGAGTACGATCCGAGCCTGTGCTTTATTGCGCTGGATGCTCAAGGCGTCGTGGGCGTGGCCCAGTGCTGGACCAGCGCCTACATCAAGCACCTGGTGGTGCACCCTCGAGCCCAGGGCCGGGGATTGGGACGTGCTTTACTGCTGCAGGCGTTCAACGTGTTTCAACAGCGGCGCGAAGGGTTTGTGGATTTGAAGGTGCTAGAGGACAACGTTCGGGCGCAGCATCTGTATGAAAGTGTCGGGATGCGTGTCGTTCGCCGGGAACTGGTTCCGGGTTGATACCGCTATCGCCCCATCAGGCATACTGGCCACCAAAAGCCCAAGGACTCCTGAACCATGAAAGCCAGCACTCTGTCCCTTCTCTGCCTCACGGCTCTGGCCACCCACGCCAACGCTTCCAGCCCCGACGCCTGGACTGCCTACGACAAGGCCGTGATCGCCAGTTGCACCAAGGCCAGCGGCCTGAAGAACGTCAAACCCGTCGGCAAGTCCGCGCAGTTCGATGACCGGGTCGACTACACCGCCCTCCTGCTGCAAGGCCAATACCCGCAAAAACACATGAAAGGCCAGCAAGGGACCGAGTTGTGCCTCTACAACAAGAAAACCAAAACCGCCTACGTCACCGAATGGGATTCCATTCGCCCAACCACTAAGGCGCAGTGACCGGTCAGATCGGATAATGCTGCGCGCCGTGCATGACCGGTTCTAGCCATCAACACGGATGTGTGGCGCATAACTTGCTTCGACGCAGGTCTTCGCGGTGGCTTTCTGTCGCCGATTCCTGCTTCCGGATGCGACTGACTGCTCAATGAATACAACGTTTTCCTGCGTAGGTTGCGGCAAATGCTGCAACGACCACCATGTACCCCTGACCCTGGAAGAAGCCCGCATGTGGGCGAATGACGGCGGCCAGGTGATCGTGTTGGTCGAAGGTTTTCTGGGCAATGGCCTCGGGCTGCCCCTGCAGCAACGCGAACACGCCGAACGCCGTTCGGCGGTGGTTCGCAGCGGCGAGTCCGACGCGTACGTCGCCATCACCTTTGCTGCGTACAACGCCGGTCGCTGCCGGAATCTTGACGAAGACAACCTTTGTCGCATCTATGAACGTCGCCCCTTGGTGTGCCGCATCTACCCGATGGAAATCAATCCGCACATCCCCCTGAACACCGCGGTGAAGGAATGTCCGCCGGAGTCGTGGGAAAAAGGACCGGATCTGATTGTGGGGGGTGAATTGGTGGATCAGGAACTGGCAGGGTTGATCCATCGTTCCCGTCAGGCGGATCGTGACGAGATTCAAACCAAGGATGCGATTTGCGCGTTGCTGGGGATTCGCACCACCGCGCTCAAAGGTGACGGATTCACTGCCTATCTGCCGGACATGACGGCGTTTGCCACGACCCTCGATGAGGTGATCGGGCAAACGCTACCGGAATGGGGCAGTGAGTGGCAGTTTCATCTGTCAGGTGAAGACGTCGCCGGGCAGGTGCTGGCGGCGGGGGCGGAAGTGGCACGCGAGATGACGCCGAACTATGCGTTCATCTCGTTGCGGGCGGCTTGATTCAGCCAGAAGTGCTGTGCCTGAGATGGCCTCATCGCGAGCAGGCTCACTCCTACACCGAACCGCGCCTGGCGCGGTTTAAATGTGGGAGCAAAGCTTGCTCCGGGCGGCGTTCCGACGATAGCGGTACAGCGGATAACAAAGTTCTGAAACCTAACGCTTGCCCATCGAACGACGAGTACCCGGAGGCGCGGCACCTGGCGTCTTGGTGTGGCCGTTCTTAGCGCCGTTCTTGTACCACGGCTGGCTGGCGCTCTTGGCCGCTGCCAGGTCACCCGGTTTGAACGGGAACTTGAACGCCGGGATGGCGGCTTTGGTTTCGCTGTCTGCGCTGGAGTCGACGCTGTCTGGCAGGTCTGCCTGGTCGTCGCTCAAAGCGGCGGCAACCGGCGGTTGTGTCGGGGAAGTCATGAAAGCTCCGGGGTGATGCAATAGAGTCGGGCCCGGTCAGCGAGCCGCGAAAGGCGGCAGTATACCTGCACGGCCGACACACGCACGCGCACCTTCGGTCGGCCGTGAAAGAATTTCCCCTCGACCCTGCCCGCTGCTTCCTACAGGTAGGTGATGGTGACGATGCCCTTTTCAGAGGTTGTCGCCACGCCGATCCCGTCTGAACTCAAGCGCTCGAACGTCGCCGTAAGAGGCATCGAGCCGCGAGCACAAGCATTTCGGTAGGTGTTCACCTCTACGCTCACCCCCGGGGTTACCTGAAGACGTCTGGACTCGGTGAATTGCACAGCACCGGCCTGCCCTACCGCGCACCCGGCCTCGACAATCTGACCGACAAAACTGATCTGCCCCGATTCACTTCTGGGCGCAGCAGTCACCGCTAGCGGTATAAATAACAGCACACTCGAAAATAGAAATGTCAGCTTCATTTCAAGGCCACTCCGTTATTGTTTTGAGGTCACACCTTTTGTATCTGCCCGCAGGAAAAGATCTTTAGTCAGCGTAGTTCCTGTCGCTAACAGCCCCGCCCTCACACGGGAGCGTCTTGTACGCGGATATTTCGCGCAGACGCGTACGAAACTGACAGCGCCGTCAGTTAGCAGTCACTTTCCTGACGGCGTAACAGGGCTATAAGGAAGGTATAAACCTGACCGTCCTTCCGTCTCATCTGCCCGGCGCCCGACTCGCATGCGAATTCAGAAAAAACCCGCCCTGCTCGCCACCCTTCTGATCGCGCTGATAGCGCTGGGCGTCTGGTACGTGACAAAACCGGCCACGGCAAAACTCGCGGCCCCCACCGCAATCCCCGTGCGCGTGGTCAACGTCGCCGAAAAAGACGTCCCTCGCTATGTCACCGGCATTGGTTCGGTCCTGTCGCTGCATAGCGTTGTCGTGCGCCCGCAGATCGACGGCGTCCTCACCAAATTGCTGGTCAAGGAAGGTCAGTTGGTCAAGGCCGGCGACCTGCTGGCCACCATCGATGACCGCACGATTCGCGCCAACCTCGATCAGGCCCGGGCACAACTGGGCGAGAGTCAGGCGCAGCTGCAGGTGGCCCTGGTAAACCTCAAGCGCTACAAACTGTTGAGCGTCGATGATGGCGTTTCCAAGCAGACCTACGATCAGCAACAAGCATTGGTGAACCAGCTCAAGGCCACGGCACAGGGTAATCAGGCATCGATCGACGCGGCACAGGTGCAACTTTCCTACACCCAGATTCGCTCCCCGGTGACCGGTCGCGTCGGTATTCGTACCGTGGACGAAGGTAACTTCCTGCGCATGACGGATACCCAAGGGTTGTTTACGGTGACCCAGATCGATCCGATCGCGGTGGAGTTCTCGCTACCGCAGCAAATGCTGCCGACCCTGCAAGGCCTGATCAACGACCCGGAGCATGCTCAGGTCAAGGCGTACATCGGCGCCGACACCGACAGTGAGACCGACAACCTACTGGGCGAAGGCCATCTGACCCTCATCGACAACCAGATCAACGCCAACACCGGGACCATCCGCGCCAAGGCGGAATTCAACAATGCCGGACAGAAGCTGTGGCCCGGTCTGTTGGTGACGATAAAAATTCAGACAGCGCTGGTTAAAGATGCGCTAGTAGTCCCGCCTACCGTCGTACAACGCGGGCTCGATCAGCATTTCGTTTACCGGGTCAAAGGCGACAAGGTCGAAACCGTCCAGGTACAGATGGTCTATCAAGGCAGCGGCCAGGACATCATCAAAGGCGTGAACCCGGGCGATGTGTTGGTCAGTGATGGGCAGTCTCGGCTCAAGCCAGGCTCGACGGTTCAGGTGCTGACCGAGCCACCGCAGGTGGTTCAATCGGAGCCTAAGCCATGAAGGGTCATGGCTCGGTTTCCGCCTGGTGCATTGATCATCCGGTGGCGACGATCCTGCTGACCTTCGCCTTGGTATTGCTCGGCGTTATCGCCTTTCCGCGCTTGCCGATCGCTCCGCTGCCGGAAGCCGAGTTCCCGACAATTCAGGTGGCCGCGCAGCTACCCGGCGCCAGTCCGGAAACCATGGCTTCATCGGTGGCCACCCCACTTGAAGTGCAATTCAGCGCCATCCCCGGCGTGACCCAGATGACCTCGAGCAGCGCCTTGGGCTCGACCAACCTGACCCTGCAATTCACCCTCGACAAAAGCATCGACACTGCCGCGCAGGAAGTTCAGGCCGCGATCAACACCGCCGCCGGCAAACTGCCTAAAGACATGCCGACGTTGCCGACCTGGAGGAAGGTCAACCCGGCCGACAGCCCGGTGCTGATCCTGAGCGTCAATTCGACCCAGATGCCCGGCACCGAACTCAGCGACCTGGTGGAAACCCTGCTCGCCCGTCAGATCAGTCAGATCGACGGCGTAGGCCAAATCAACATTACCGGTCAGCAACGTCCCGCGATTCGCGTGCAGGCTTCGGCCGATAAACTCGCCGCCATCGGCCTGACGCTCGCGGACATTCGCCTGGCGATCCAGCAGACCAGCCTGAACCTGGCCAAAGGTGCGTTGTACGGAGAGTCGAGCATCTCGACGCTGTCCACCAATGACCAGTTGTTCCATCCCGAGGAATACAGCCAGCTCATCGTTTCCTACAAGGACGGTGCGCCGGTTCACCTCAAGGACGTGGCCAAAGTCGTCAACGGTTCGGAAGATGCCTACGTTCAAGCCTGGGCCGGCGATCAGCCGGGGGTCAACCTGGTGATCTCCCGTCAACCGGGGGCGAACATCGTCGAGACCGTGGACCGTATCCAGGCGGCCCTGCCGGCGCTGGAAGCCATGCTGCCGGCCTCGGTTCAGGTCAAGGTGCTGGTCGACCGCACACAGACTATTCGCGCCTCCCTGCACGAGGTGGAAATCACGCTACTGATCGCCGTCCTGTTAGTGGTGGCGGTCATGGCGTTGTTCCTGCGCCAATGGTCAGCCACGTTGATCGTGTCGGCGGTGCTGGGGGTATCGCTGATCGCCAGTTTCGCCCTGATGTACATCATGGGGTTCAGCCTGAACAACCTGACGCTGGTGGCGATCGTGGTGGCCGTGGGGTTTGTGGTGGACGACGCGATCGTGGTGGTGGAGAACATTCACCGCCATCTGGAGGCCGGCGACGGCATGCGCGAGGCGGCAATCAAGGGCGCCGGCGAGATCGGCTTCACCGTGGTGTCCATCAGTTTCTCGCTGGTGGCAGCGTTCATCCCGCTGCTGTTCATGGGCGGCGTGGTCGGGCGGTTGTTCAAGGAGTTTGCGCTGACGGCAACGTCGACCATCATGATTTCGGTGGTGGTTTCGCTGACGTTGGCACCGACGCTGGCCGCGCTGTTCATGCGTGCGCCTGTGCATCACGCCCACAGCAAACCGACGTTCGGCGAGCGCTTGCTGGCCGGCTACGAAAAACTGCTACGCCGCGCCCTGGCCCATCAGAAATTGATGATCGGTGTATTTGCCCTGTCCCTGGGCTTGGCAGTTGCCGGGTACATCTTCATTCCCAAGGGTTTCTTCCCGGTGCAGGACACCGGTTTTGTCCTCGGCACCACCGAAGCCGCCGCCGATATTTCCTACGGCGACATGGTGAAAAAACACCTGGCGATGGCCGAAATCGTCGCCGCCGATCCTGCCGTTCAGGCGTTTTCCCATTCGGTGGGCGTCTCCGGCAGCAACCAGACCATCGCCAATGGCCGGTTCTGGATCTCTCTCAAAAAACGCGGTGACCGCGATGTGTCGGCCAGTCAGTTCATCGACCGCATTCGCCCGCAACTGATGAAAGTCCCGGGTATCGTGCTGTACCTGCGCGCCGGGCAGGACATCAACCTCAGCTCGGGCCCGAGTCGCGCCCAATACCAGTACGTACTCAAGAGCAACGATGGCGCGACCCTCAGCACCTGGACCCAGCGTCTGACGGAAAAACTGCGCAGCAATCCGGCATTCCGCGACATTTCCAATGACCTGCAACTGGGCGGCAGCATTACGCACATCAATATCGACCGCAGCGCCGCTGCGCGTTTCGGGCTGACCGCCAGCGATGTAGACGAAGCGTTGTACGACGCTTTTGGGCAACGGCAGATCAATGAATTCCAGACCCAGATCAACCAGTACAACGTGATCCTGGAGCTGGACACCCAGCAACGCGGCAAAGCTGAAAGCCTCAACTACTTCTACCTGCGCTCGCCGTTGAGCGGTGAAATGGTGCCTCTGTCGGCCCTGGCCAAATTCGATGCGCCAACGGTCGGCCCGCTGTCCATCGCCCATGACGGCATGTTTCCCGCTGCCAACCTGTCGTTCAACCTGGCACCCGGCGTCGCGCTGGGCGATGCGGTGATCATGCTCAACCAGGCCAAGGCGGAGATCGGCATGCCGGCGGCCATGAGCGGTAACTTCCAGGGTGCGGCCCAGGCGTTCCAGAGTTCGTTGGCCAGCCAGCCATGGCTGATTCTTGCGGCCCTGTTGGCGGTCTACATCATTCTCGGCGTGCTGTACGAGAGCTTCGTCCATCCGTTGACCATCATTTCGACGCTGCCTTCTGCGGGGCTCGGAGCGGTCATCATGCTGTGGATTTGCGGCCAGGACTTTTCGATCATGGCGCTGATCGGTCTGGTGCTGCTGATCGGGATCGTGAAGAAGAACGGCATCCTGATGATCGACTTCGCCCTCGACGCACAACGCAATCGTGGCTTGCCGCCGGAAGAAGCGATTTATGAGGCCTGTATCACCCGATTCCGGCCGATCATCATGACCACGCTCGCCGCCCTGCTTGGCGCGTTGCCGCTGATGCTTGGCTACGGCACCGGCGCCGAGCTGCGCCAGCCATTGGGGATCGCGGTGGTCGGCGGCTTGCTGGTGAGCCAGGCGCTGACGCTGTTCACCACTCCGGTCATATACTTGTGGCTTGAGCGGGTTTTCCACCGGGGCTCACCCACTCCAGCACCCGCAGCGATGCCGGGGCTGGCGAACACAGACTGAGGCGGGGTCATGCGCGTTCTGATTATCGAAGACGAAGAAAAAACCGCGGATTATCTGCACCGTGGCCTGACGGAACAGGGTTACACCGTGGATCTCGCGCGCGATGGTGTCGAGGGTCTGCACATGGCGCTGGAAAGCGACTACGCGGTGATCGTCCTCGACGTCATGCTCCCGGGCCTCGATGGCTTCGGCGTATTGCGTGCCTTGCGTGCGCGCAAGCAAACCCCGGTGATCATGCTCACCGCCCGCGAGCGTGTCGAAGACCGCATCAAAGGGCTGCGCGACGGTGCCGACGATTACCTCGGCAAACCGTTTTCCTTCCTGGAACTGGTCGCGCGCTTGCAGGCCCTGACACGGCGCAGCGGCGGCCATGAACCGGTGCAGGTGAGCATCGCCGACCTGTGGATCGATTTGATCAGCCGCAAGGCCACCCGCGCCGGCACCCGCCTGGACCTGACGGCCAAAGAATTCTCGCTGCTCAGCGTGCTGGCCCGCCGCCAAGGCGAAATCCTCTCGAAAACCGCCATTGCGGAGATGGTCTGGGACATCAATTTTGACAGTGATGCGAACGTTGTCGAAGTCGCGATCAAACGCCTGCGCGCCAAGCTCGACGGGCCATTCGACGAGAAACTGCTGCACACGATCCGTGGCATGGGTTATGTGCTGGAGAGCCGTGGTGTCCAGTAATTCGATTGCCTTGCGTTTGAGCGGAATGTTCACGCTGGTGGCGCTGCTGGTGTTCCTGTTGATTGGCTGGGCGCTGTATCAACAAGTCGACAAGGGCTTGGGCCTGCTGCCGGAAGCGGAACTGGACGCGCGCTACAGCGTGCTCGAATCCACCGTCGGCCGTTACGGCACGCCCGAGCATTGGGTGAAGATCAATAACAAGCTCAAGCTGCTTGGCGAAGAAGACAAACGCATCAGCTTCTGGATTATCAGCGGCGACCCCCACTACGAATACGGCAACCTGACACCGCAGATTCGCGCGTTCGCCGAAGGTCCGCTGGGCATGCGCGACTTGAAATTACCCGAACAGCCCTACCCCCTGAAAGTGCTGGTCAGTCAGTTCCCGGCCAAGGACCAGCGACCGCCGCTGCGTTTCATGATCGGAATCGACACCGAGACGTTTTTCCAGACGCAACATCACCTGCTGATCGCATTGATCAGCCTGGCGATCATTGGTGTGCTGCTGGCCTCGGCGCTGGGCTACTGGGTGGCGCGGATCGGCCTCAAGCCACTGATCAAGCTGTCTCAGGAAGCGCAACGGTTGGCGCCGCCCTTGTTGTCCGGGCGCCTGCAGTTATCGCCACTGCCGCCGGAGCTCAATCAATTCGTCAACTCTTTCAACTCCACACTGGAGCGGGTCGAACAGGCTTACTCGCGCCTTGAATCCTTCAACGCCGACGTGGCGCATGAACTGCGCTCACCCCTGACCAACCTGATTGGCCAGACCCAGGTGGCGCTGACTCGCGGCCGGTCGGCGGAGCATTACTTCGAGGTACTGCAATCGAACCTTGAAGAGCTCGAGCGACTGCGCTCGATCATCAACGACATGCTGTTCCTGGCCAGTGCCGATCAGGGCAGCAAGGCCACCAAACTGACGTCAACCTCCCTGGCGGATGAAGTGGCGACCACGTTGGAATATCTGGATTTCATCCTTGAAGATGCACAGGTTCGGGTACAGGTCAGCGGCGATGCGCAAGTACGGATCGAGATCGCTCATTTGCGTCGGGCGCTGATCAATCTGCTGAGCAACGCGGTGCAGCACACTGAGCCTGGACAGGTGATTCAGGTAAGGATCGAGGTTGAAGCGCATCAGGTGAGTATCGGCGTCACCAACCCGGGATCGCCGATTGCCAGCGAGCATCTGTCGCGGTTGTTCGAACGGTTCTATCGGGTCGATGCATCGCGCAGCAACAGCGGAAACAACCATGGGTTGGGGTTGGCGATCGTCAAGGCGATTGCGCTGATGCATGGTGGGGATGTGTTTGTGCGCAGTGATCAGGGCGTGAACACCTTCGGTATTCATCTGCCTGTCTAAAGCCTATCCAGATCCCCTGTGGCGAGCGAGCTTGCTCGCGCTGGGTTGCGAAGCAGCCCCTCACATTCTTCCAGTCAGACCGCATTCGCAGGATCTGCGCCTGCTGCGCAGCCGAGCGGGAGTAAACTCCCTCGCCACAAAAAACCTCCATTCCTCTGTGGAGCTGTGGCGCTGTGGCTCTGTGGCTCTGTGGCTCTGTGGCTCTGTGGCGAGCGAGCTTGCTCGCGCTGGGTTGCGAAGCGACCCCATGCATCCTTCCAGTCAGACCGCATTCGCAGGATCTGCGCCTGCTGCGCAGCCGAGCGGGAGTAAACTCCCTCGCCACAAAAACTCTCGCGCATCCCGCACCGACTATTGCCTCCAATGCAACAGTCCTTTCATGAATCCGTTCTTTTTCCCCTCTTCATTCCCCCTTATCGTTGCGCCACCAAACAGCACTTGCCAAGCAAGAAGGTTTTAAAGATGTCCAACACCATGGGTATTGCCAGCGCTTTCGTTTTGTCCTCATTGTTCCTTTCCCCGCTCGCCTTTGCCGAAGAGTCCCAGGCCTTCGTTGCGCACAACAACGAGCGTGCCGCCGCGTTCGAAGCGTACCAAAGCGAAATGACGGCCAAAGCGCAAGATGCCGCGCAAACCCCACAAGCGTCGAATGCTCAGTCCCGCCAAACGATTGAGAAAGACAGCTGATCAACCGAATCCGCTCTGTTTCCCTCGACACTTTTCATCGGCTCTTCCCTTTGAAAAGTTGTCTTCAAGCCGCTGCTATCAGCGGCTTTTTTTCGTCGCGAATTTAGACTTCCCTGGCTCGCTGTGCCTGAGTAGACGCGTCAACGCTTCAGGATGATCGTCGACTACCCCGCTAATGTCTTCTAAGCTTCAATCAATCAGGGACCGGCACGAGTGCCGGTTTTTTTGTTCTGGACGTATATGCGGACATCATTCCCATGATCACGAGCCGCCTGCCGCAGGTTTCAGGCAAGAACCGTCGACCTGAAATCATGGTGATCCTCGGCAGCTCCCTGACCGTCATCGCGATCATCAGCATCGTCACCTTCCTGCTGATTCGCGAACACGCCAGCGCCCAAGAAGCCGCGACCCGCAGCGCGACCACCATCGCTCAACTCATCGATGCCGACGTGCTGCGCACCGTGGAACTCTATGACCTGTCCCTGCAAGGCCTGATTGCGGCAGCGCAACGGGACGATTTGAAACAGGTGTCTGCACAAATTCGCCATCTGGTCCTGTTCGACCGTTCCACCACGGCGCGTTTCAAAGGTGACATTTTGCTGCTGGACAAGCATGGCGAGGTACTGGCTGACTCTTCACTGATCGAGCCAAAGCCTGGCAACTTCGCGGACCGTGATTATTTCCAGACACATGTTTCCAGCCGCGACACCGGCATGTTCATCAGCCGACCTTTCAAGCCTCGCTGCGACTGCGAAGACAGCAATGAATGGCGGATCAGCTTCAGCCGCCGGATCGCCTCCCCAACCGGTGAATTCCTGGGTGTTGCCGTGGCGTCGATGCGTCTGACCTACTTCGACCAACTGTTCAACACCCTGAACATCGGCAACGACAGCACGCTGAACATCATCAACGACGAAGGCATCCTGCTGGCTCAGAAGCCGTACCTGGAACACGATTCGATCGGTAAGAGTTTCGCCAATCGCCCTAACATCATGCGCATCCTGCGCGAGGGCAGTGGCAGCTTCAACAGCGTGTCGAGCATTGACGGGCAGCAGCGGCTGTACACTTTTTCCAGGGTGGGTAATCTGCCGCTGACGGTGATCGTCGCCCTTTCCGGTACCGACGTGTTTGGGGCGTGGAGACGAACGGCGATGGTGATCAGCGGCGCCGCAGGCGTGCTGTGTATCGGCCTGCTATGGCTGAGCTGGTTGCTGTGCCGGGAGCTGCGTCTGCGCCACAACGCCGAGCAGGAATTGTCCCTGTTGGCCGCCACCGACCGCTGACCGGTGTTGCCAATCGCAGGATTCTGGACCTGACCCTGCGGCATGAATGGTTCCGCGCCCAGCGATCCGGCCTGCCATTGTCGGTGCTGATGATCGATGCCGACCATTTCAAGGCTTTCAACGATCGACACGGCCATCAGCGTGGCGACGAGGCATTGCGAACGATAGCCAAGGTGATTTCAGCCAATGTGCGACGTCCTGCAGATCTGGTGGCCCGCTATGGCGGCGAAGAGTTTTCCGTGATCCTGGCGGAAACCGACAGCGCGGGCGCGCAGAAGATTGCCGAACAGATCCGTTCGGCGGTGGAACAATTGCCACGGGTGGAAGGCGATGACTCGCCGATGACTGTCAGTATCGGTATCAGTACCTGGACCACCAAGACCGACGCCACGCTGGAGCAATTGCTGTTCGCGGCAGACAAGGCGTTGTATCAGGCGAAGGAGCGCGGGCGTAATCGGGTGGTGGCTGCGCTGTGAAATCCTTGGTGTGACAAAGGGCTTGCCCGCGATGAGGCCGCTACAAGCACCGCTTCACTTTTGCGCGGACATAAAAAAAGGCCACCCGAAGGCAGCCTTTAAAAACTAGAGAGGTTTTTACTTACACGGCCGCAACTGGACGCATGTAAGAGATCGGTGCTGTGCTGGCGTCTTCGAAAGTCACGACTTCCCAAGCATCTGTCTGCTCAATCAACTTGCGCAGCAGCTGGTTGTTCAATGCATGTCCGGACTTGAAGCCCTTGAACTCACCAATCAGGCTATTGCCCAGCAGGTAGAGATCACCAATAGCATCGAGGATCTTGTGCTTCACGAATTCGTCTTCATAGCGAAGGCCGTCTTCGTTCAGTACACCATCCGCGTCGACCACAATAGCGTTTTCAACGCTGCCGCCGAGTGCGAGGTTGTGCTTGCGCAGGTACTCGATGTCACTCATGAAACCAAAGGTACGGGCGCGGCTGACTTCTTTTACGAACGAAGTGCTGGAAAAATCCACGCTTGCACTTTGTGTGCGGTCACGGAAAACCGGGTGATCAAAATCGATCTCGAAGCTCACTTTGAAACCTTCGAAAGGGACGAAAGTGGCGCGCTTGTCGCCGTCTTCCACTGTCACTTCCCGCAGGATCCGGATGAACTTCTTGGCAGCGTCCTGTTCTTCCAGGCCAGCCGACTGAATCAGAAATACGAAGGGTCCAGCGCTACCATCCATGATTGGTACTTCGGACGCGGAGAGCTCGACGTAGGCGTTATCGATGCCCAGGCCAGCCATGGCCGAGAGCAAGTGCTCCACCGTGTCCACTTTGACGTCACCGTTAACCAGTGTGGTCGACATAGTGGTTTCGCCAACATTTTCTGCGCGAGCAGGTATCTGCACCACAGGATCGAGGTCAGCACGACAAAACACAATGCCGGTGTCGATAGGCGCGGGCTTGAGGGTCAGGTATACCTTCTCCCCGGAGTGCAGGCCTACACCTGTGGCACGGATAATATTTTTCAGTGTGCGTTGTTTAATCATGGCTTGGGCCGCTTCAGCGCAAATTGCGAACTGGTATCAACAAAGGCTGGCGATAATAGCAGACCAGACCTTTGCTGAACACCAATCACCTTCATAGCCCTGATACATTCCATCAATCGGCCTGACGACGCAGGAAAGCCGGGATGTCCAGGTAGTCCAGGTCATCTTGCGGATTCATCTTCGCGGCAGTCGCTGCACCGGCCTGAGCCTGGTTGCGCATAACGGTCGGACGGTCCAGATCACGGTAGTTCACAGCAGGTGCGTCCTGACGAGCGGGCGCCTGTTGTTGTGGCTGGGAAGCCATGGAGGTGTGAACGGTATTGTCGATAATCTTTACAGGTTTCTCGATTTTAGCGCCCAGACCAGTGGCAACCACGGTCACGTGCAGCTCGTCACGCATGTCCGGATCGATAACGGTACCGACCTTGACCATCGCGTGTTCGGAAGCGAAGGCTTCGATGATGCTACCCACGTCGGAGTACTCACCCAGGGACAGGTCAGGACCGGCGGTGATGTTCACCAGGATGCCACGTGCGCCTTGCAGGTTCACGTCTTCCAGCAGCGGGTTGCGAATGGCCGCTTCGGTGGCCTCGCGTGCACGGTTCGGACCGCTGGCGCAGCCAGTGCCCATCATTGCCATGCCCATTTCGCTCATCACGGTACGTACGTCGGCAAAGTCGACGTTGATCATGCCCGGACGCTTGATGATGTCGGAGATACCGCGAACGGCACCGGCCAGTACATCGTCTGCCTTGGCGAAAGCCGACAGCAGGCTGGCGTCCTTACCGAGGATGGTCAGCAGCTTCTCGTTGGGAATAGTGATCAACGAGTCGACGCTTTCAGACAGCAGACGGATACCTTCGTCAGCGATCTGCATACGCTTGCGGCCTTCGAACGGGAACGGACGCGTCACTACCGCAACGGTGAGAATGCCCATTTCCTTGGCCACTTCAGCAATGATCGGCGCAGCACCGGTACCGGTACCACCGCCCATGCCAGTGGTGATGAACACCATATTGGTGCCCTGCAGGACTTCGGCAATGCGCTCACGGTCTTCGAGAGCGGCCTGACGACCTACTTCAGGGTTGGCACCAGCGCCGAGACCTTTGGTCACGCCAGTACCCAGTTGCAGGATGGTCCGCGCGCCGATGCTTTTCAGCGCCTGGGCATCAGTGTTGGCGCAGATGAACTCAACGCCTTCAATGTTGCTCTTGACCATGTGGTTGACAGCGTTGCCGCCGCCTCCGCCAACACCGATAACTTTGATGACCGGGCTTGCGGGGATGTTGTCTACGAGTTCGAACATTTTCCCTCTCCTTTACATTCTCTAGTTTTTTCGCCTACTGCTTTTGTTGCCGTGCTGCATGTCGCTTGAAACTGATGCTTAGAAGTTGCCTTGTACCCAGCTCTTGATGCGATCGAGCAAAGCGGGTTTAGGCTCTTCATTGCTGTAACTGTCGCGGCTGCTGATACCCGAGAACGAAATCCCGTCGGACTGCTTTTGCAGGCCGTACATCAACAGGCCAACGCCTGTGGAGTAAATCGGGTTGCGGACCACGTCATCGAGACCCTTCACGCCATGGGGCACGCCCAGGCGTACCGGCATGTGGAAAATTTCTTCGGCCAGTTCGACCGCGCCTTCCATTTTCGACGTACCACCGGTCAGCACGATGCCGGCCGGAATCAGGTCTTCGTAGCCACTGCGACGCAGCTCGGCCTGGATCAACGTGAACAGCTCGTCGTAACGCGGCTCGACCACTTCGGCCAGGGCCTGACGGGACAGTTCGCGCGGTGGACGGTCGCCAACGCTTGGCACCTTGATGGTTTCACCGGCACCGGCCAGTTTGGCCAGGGCGCAGGCGTAGCGAATCTTGATCTCTTCGGCGTACTGGGTCGGGGTGCGCAACGCCATGGCGATGTCGTTGGTGACCTGGTCGCCTGCAATCGGGATGACCGCCGTGTGACGGATCGCGCCTTCGGTGAAGATCGCGATGTCGGTGGTGCCGCCACCGATGTCCACCAGGCAAACGCCCAGCTCTTTCTCGTCATCGGTCAGTACCGAATACGCGGAAGCCAGTTGCTCGAGAATGATGTCGTCGATTTCCAGACCGCAACGACGCACGCATTTTTCAATGTTCTGTGCAGCGTTGACCGCGCAGGTCACAACGTGGACCTTGGCTTCCAGACGTACACCGGACATGCCCAGTGGCTCACGTACGCCTTCCTGGTTATCGATCACGTAATCCTGCGGCAGGGTATGCAGTACGCGCTGGTCGGCCGGGATCGCTACGGCCTGGGCGGCGTCGAGGACGCGCTCAAGGTCGGCGGAGCTGACTTCGCGATCGCGGATCGCAACGATGCCGTGGGAGTTCAGGCTGCGGATGTGATTGCCTGCAACACCGACGAACGCCGAGTGAATTCGGCAACCGGCCATCAGCTGCGCTTCTTCGATTGCGCGCTGGATCGATTGCACGGTGGACTCGATGTTCACCACCACGCCTTTTTTCAGGCCACGGGAAGGGTGGGTACCGATCCCGACGATTTCCAGCGTGCCGTCGTCCGAGACCTCGCCGACCAGCGCCACCACTTTGGAGGTGCCGATATCGAGACCGACGATCATTTTCCCGCTTTGCACGTTTGCCATGGGTCCTGCCTCTTCTTAATTCTTCGCGACAGCGGGTTGGGCTGCCGTGGGCGCTACAGGTTCCCGCCAGCCAACAGCGAGGCCGTTGGCGTAGCGCAGATCGATGCGCGCAATGTTCGTTATCTGTTCTTTAAGCGTCTTGTCATAGATGGCAATGAAGCGGCGCATCTTTTCCAGCAGGTTGCCGCGTCCGAGCAACAGTTCGATTCCCGGGCCCGCGCTGCCGGCGCCAGTGGTCAGGAACCAGCTGCCCCGGTCACGCAACTCCAGGCGTGCAATCGAGAAGCCCAAAGGCCGGAGCATCTGGCTCAGTACCTGGTATTGCTGCATCACTTGCTGTTGCGCCCGTTGAGGGCCGAACAGCTGTGGCAAATGTTCGTAATTGGCCAGCTCACGCGGGGTAAACGCCTGCCCCTGGTTGTTCAACAGCGACTCATCGCCCCAACGCGCCACCGGCAGTTGTTCTTCCAGGCGGATCACGACCTGGTCCGGCCACACCCTGCGCACTTCGGCGTGGGCAATCCATGGCATCTGTTCCAGCTCGGTCCGCATGCTGGCCAGGTCAATGGTGAAGAAACTCGCCGCCACGTAAGGGGCGATCCGTTGCTGCACCGCTTGCTGGCTGATGTAACTCAAGTCGCCCTGTACGGCGATCTTGGTGATCGGTCGATCCGCGTACGGCAGCAACCGCTGTGCGCCTTCGTAGGTACCAAAGCCCAGCGCGACCAGCAGCACCGGCCAGAACAACGCTTTGAGAAAGCCAAAGTTGGCTTTCGGCAGGCGCGCAGACATCGGCTCTTTAGCCACCATTCGGCTGGCACCCCGCGGCACCGGCTTGCGGCCGGGCGGTGCGGGAGGCTGATGTCTAAGCTGTGCGCCTTGCATGGTCTTACCCTCGCGGCTCAATGCTTGCGGCCAGAATGGCCAGAACCAACTGCTGGAAATCCAGACCGGCAGCACGGGCCGCCATCGGCACCAGGCTGTGATCGGTCATACCGGGAGCGGTGTTGACTTCCAGGAACCAGAACTGCCCGTCGGCGTCCTGCATCACGTCTGCCCTGCCCCAACCGGCGATACCCAGCGCCTCACAGGCTTTCGCCGTGAGGTCCATCAATTCTTTTTCCTTGTCGACGTCGAGACCGCACGGAATCCGGTACTGCGTATCGGACGCCACGTACTTGGCGTCGTAGTCGTAGAAACTGTGCGTCGTGCCCAGGGCAATCGCAGGTAACACCTGGTCACGCAGGGTGGCGATGGTGAACTCCGGACCTTGAATCCATTGCTCGACCAACACTTGCGAATCGTAGGTACTGGCCGCTTTCCAGGCGTCGATCAACTCAGACGCGGAAGTCACTTTGGCCATGCCGATACTTGAACCTTCATGGGCCGGTTTGACGATCAAAGGGAAGCCCAGTTCCGTCGCTGCAGAAATACAATCGGCCTCGCAACCCAGTACCGCATGACGCGGCGTAGGAATACCCAGACTGTGCCAGACCTGTTTGGTCCGCAGCTTGTCCATGGCCAGCGCCGACGCAAGGATGCCGCTGCCGGTGTAGGGAATACCCAGGCATTCCAGCAGGCCCTGCATGCTGCCGTCTTCACCGCCACGACCGTGAAGGATGATGAAGGCGCGATCGATTTTTTCGTTCAGCAGACGCTGCAACAGATCATCGCCTACGTCGAGACCGAACGCGTCCACACCCGCGCTTTGCAGCGCTTCGAGAACCGCATTGCCCGACTTCAAGGAGACCTCACGCTCGGCACTCTTGCCGCCAAAAAGCACGGCAACGCGGCCGAAGTCTTTCGGCGCGACAGTGGAGACGAGGTTGGCGTATGCAGCGGTCATTTCAACTTCCCCACGCTCGGTGCGGCAACGGCACCTGCGAACAACGGACTCTTCAACAGTTTCGGTGCGAGACCACCGATATCACCGGCGCCCTGGCACAGCAGGATGTCGCCGGCACGCAGCAGCGGCTTGACCACTGGCGCTAGATCAACGCCACGCTCGATGTAGATCGGGTCGAGCTGGCCGCGTTGACGGATGCTGTTGCACAACTTGCGGCTGTCTGCGCCCGGGATCGGTTCTTCACCGGCCGGGTAGACTTCCATCAGCAGCAGGACGTTGGCATCGGCCAGTACATTGACGAAATCGTCGTACAGGTCGCGGGTGCGGCTGTAGCGGTGCGGCTGGTAGACCATCACCAGACGGCGCTCCGGCCATCCACCGCGCACGGCCTTGATCACCGCGGCGACTTCGGTCGGGTGGTGACCATAGTCATCGACCAGCATCACGTTGCCGCCTTCGACCGGCAGTTCGCCGTAGACCTGGAAGCGACGGCCAACGCCCTGGAACCCGGACAGGCCCTGGACGATGGCTTCATCGCTGACACCCTCGTCAGTGGCGATGCAGATGGTCGCCAGTGAGTTCAATACGTTGTGGTTGCCCGGCATGTTCACCGAAACGTCCAGCGGATCACGATCCGGGCGCAGTACGGTGAAGAAGGTTTGCATGCCCTGCTGACGCACGTTGATCGCGCGCACGTCGCAATCGTCGCCGAAGCCATAGGTCACGGTCGGACGCTTGACCAGAGGCAGGATTTCACGCACCACCGGATCGTCCAGGCACACCACCGCCAGACCGTAGAACGGCAGGTTGTGGAGAAACTCGACGAAGGTTTTCTTCAGTTTGTTGAAGTCACCGTCGTAGGTCGCCATGTGATCGGCGTCGATGTTGGTGACCACGGCAACCAGCGGCTGCAAGTGCAGGAAACTGGCGTCGCTTTCGTCGGCTTCGGCGATCAGGTAACGGCTGGTGCCAAGCTGTGCATTGGTGCCCGCTGCATTCAGTCTGCCACCGATCACGAATGTCGGGTCCAGGCCGCCGGCTGCGAACACCGAAGCGATCAGGCTGGTGGTCGTGGTTTTACCATGGGTACCGGCGACGGCAATGCCGTGGCGATAGCGCATCAGCTCCGCCAGCATTTCGGCGCGCGGTACCACGGGAATACGACGTTCCAGCGCGGTGGCGACTTCCGGGTTGGAAGTGTTCACGGCACTCGAGGTGACCAGTACATCTGCAGTCGCTGCGTTCTCGGCACGGTGGCCGATATAGATGTGCGCACCGAAGGATTCGAGACGTTCGGTGACCGGCGAGGCTTTCAGGTCGGAACCGGACACTTCGTAGCCCAGGTTCAACAACACTTCAGCGATACCGCACATGCCCACGCCGCCGATACCGACGAAGTGGATACGACGGATACGGCGCATTTCCGGTTGAGGCATGGCTTTCTGATTCTCAACCATGGGCCACCTCCAGGCAGGTATCGACAACGTTACGGGTAGCGTCGGGTTTGGCCAGTCGGCGTGCGGCAAGAGCCATGTCGGTGAGTCGTTGTGGTTGCATCAGGACCTCTGTCAGGCGCGCGGCAAGATCCGCTGCGCCGGTCGTTCTTTGTGGCATCAGGAAGGCAGCGCCTTCACGGGCCAAATAGTCGGCGTTGCGGGTCTGGTGATCGTCGATTGCGTGGGGCAGAGGCACCAGCATCGAGGGCAGACCGGCGGCGGCCAGTTCACTGATGGTCAGCGCGCCTGCGCGGCACACCACCAGGTCGGCCCAGCCATAGGCTTGGGCCATGTCTTTGATGAAAGGCTGCACTTGCGCCTCGACGCCAGCCGCGCGATAGCGCTCTGCAGTCACTTCATCGTGGTTTTTACCAGCCTGATGAAACACTTCCGGACGCAGGTCAGCGGCAACTTGCGACAGGGCTTCAGGCAACAATTTGTTCAACGGTTCTGCGCCCAGGCTTCCACCCAGGATCAGCAAACGCGCCTTGCGACCGGCCAGGGCCTGCCGCGGTGTTTCGAGGAACAGCTCGGTACGCACCGGGTTACCGGTGGTGCGGCGGCTGTCCGACAGGGTAAAGGTGTCGGGGAATGCTTCACAGACTCGGGCGGCCAACGGCACCAGCAACCGATTGGCGGTACCGGCCACGGCGTTCTGTTCGTGAACGATCACCGGAACGCCAGCCAGTTTGGCGGCAACGCCACCCGGGCCGGTCACATAGCCACCAAAGCCAACAACGCAGACGGGCTGCAGCTGACGAATGATCGCCCGCGCCTGCCACACCGATTTAAGCAACATGAACGGTGCCTTGAGCAGGGACAATTTGCCCTTGCCCCGCAGTCCGCTGGCATTGATCCGGTGCAGCTCGATACCGGCCAACGGCACCAGCTCGTTTTCGATGCCGCGAGGAGTACCGAGCCAATGCACGGTATAACCGCGGGCCTGGAATTCGCGCGCACACGCCAGTGCCGGGAACACGTGGCCGCCGGTGCCGCCTGCCATGATCAGCACGTTAGCGCCCATGGGTCGGCTCCTCGGCGAAGTCACTTTCCTGGAACTCCATCTCTTCGCTGCCCAGGTGGGTTCGACTCTCCCACTCGATACGCAGCAACAAGCCAAGACAGGCACAGCAAATCACCAACGAACTACCGCCATAGCTGAGGAACGGCAGTGTCAGGCCTTTGGTTGGCAACAGACCGACGTTCACCCCGATATTGATCAGGAACTGACCAATCCACAGGAACGACAAGCCATAGGCGATGTAAGCCGCGAAGAATTGCTTGGCTTTCTCGGCCCAGTAACCGATGTACATGCCACGAATACAGACGAAGGTGAACAGCGCTACGGTGAACAGGGAGCCCACGGCGCCCAGTTCTTCTGCCAAAACCGAGAATACGAAGTCGGTGTGGGCTTCCGGCAGGTAAAACTGCTTCTGCACGCTATTGCCCAGGCCGACACCCAACCACTCGCCACGACCGAAAGCGATCAATGCCTGGGACAGCTGATAACCCGCACCGAACTGGTCAGCCCATGGATCCGCGAAGTTGGTCAGACGCGCCATGCGATAGGGCTGAACCTGAATCAGCAACACCACCGCCGCAACGGCGAGAACCACCATCAGGGAGAACCGGAACAACCCGACCCCGCCGAGAAACAGCATCGCTGCGGCAGCGCCCATCATCACGACGGTGGCCCCGAAGTCCGGCTCCATCAGGAGCAGGCCGGCCATTGGCAGCAGCACGATGAACGGCTTGAAGAAGCCCATCCAGCTTTCACGCACTTCTTTCTGGCGACGCACCAGGTAACCGGCGAGGTAAATCACCACGAACACCTTGGCGATCTCGGAAGGCTGAACGTTGAAGAAGCTGAACCCGATCCAGCGCATCGAACCGTTCACTTCACGGCCGATGCCCGGGATGATCACCATCACCAGCAAGCCGAACGCACCGATCAGCATCAGCCAGCCCAGGCGTTGCCAGGTAGCGATCGGGATCATCATGGTGACGATGCAGGCACCCAGGCCCAACACCACGTAAATAAGGTGGCGAATCATGTAATACAGCGCGCTGCCGGACTGCACCGCCGCCACTTCGGTGGACGCCGATGCAATCATGACCAGACCCAGGCCGAGCAATGCCAGGCAACCGGCGAGCATCGGAAAATCCAGGTCGATACCGCGCCCGGTGATGATCGGCGACGGGTAAGGCTTGATGATATTTCTCAGACTCATGCCAAGTCCTCCACGGCGCGGGCGAACAACGTTCCACGCTCTTCGTAGTTCTTGAACATGTCGAAACTGGCGCAGGCGGGCGACAGCAGCACCGCATCACCTGGCTCGGCGATGGCGCGGCATTGCTCCACCGCTTCGTTCAGCGAGCTGACGCGAATCAATGGCACGGCATCGCCGATGGCCTGGCCGATCAGGTCCGAGTCGCGACCCATCAACACCACGGCGCGGCAATTGACTGCCACCGGATCACGCAGGTCCTTGAAGTCGGCACCCTTGCCGTCGCCACCGGCGATCAACACGAGTTTGCCGTCGATGTCCGCGCCCAGCCCTTCGATGGCGGCCAATGCGGCCCCGACGTTGGTGGCTTTGGAATCGTTGTAGTAGCTCACGCCATTCAAGTCGCGAACCCACTGGCAGCGGTGCTCAAGGCCAGCGAAGGTGCGCAGGCTCGCGAGCATGGCGTCGAAAGGCAGGCCGACCGCATGCCCCAGCGCCAAGGCAGCGAGGGCGTTGGACTGGTTATGGGCGCCACGAATTTTCAATTCGCGCACGGGCATCAGGTTCTGGAATTCGAAGGCCAGGTACTTCTCGCCTTCTTCTTCGCGGATACCGAAGGCCTTGAAATCAGGCTTGGTCAAACCGAAGGTCCAGCAAGGCTGGCCTTCGCCCATCAGTGGGCGGCTCAGGGCATCCTGGCGGTTGACCACGAACTGCTTGGCACCCCGGAAAATCCGGTGCTTGGCCAGGTGATAAGCCGGCAGGCCGCTGTAGCGGTCCATGTGGTCTTCACTGACGTTGAGCACGGTCGCCACTTCGGCGCCGAGGTTATCAGTGGTCTCAAGCTGGAAGCTCGACAGTTCCATCACGTACAGCTCGACGTCGTCGCTGAGCAAATCCAGCGCTGGTGTGCCGAGGTTACCGCCAACAGCAACACGCTTACCGGCCGCAGCCGCCATCTCGCCGACCAGCGTGGTGACGGTGCTTTTTGCGTTGGAACCACTGATGGCAACGATCGGCGCCTTCGCGTGACGCGCGAACAGCTCGATGTCGCCGGACAATTTCACGCCACGGGCGGCGGCAGCCTGCAGGGCCGGGGTCGCCAGCGCCAGGCCGGGGCTCACGTAGAGCTCGTCGGCACGGCACAGGAATTCGACGTCCAGCTCGCCACAACGCACTTCCACGTGCGGATAGTCACGCTTGAGCGTGGCCAGTTCCGGTGGATTTTCCCGCGTGTCGGCGACAGCAAACGACGTGCCCCGGTTCGCCAGGAAGCGAACCAGGGACATGCCGCTCTTGCCGAGGCCGACAACGATGCGGAAGTGGTCAGAAGCGATCAGAGACACTCGTTCTACCTCAGCTTCAGGGTGGCAAGGCCGACCAGTACCAGAATCACGGTGATGATCCAGAAACGGACGATCACGCGTGGCTCGGGCCAGCCCTTGAGTTCAAAATGGTGGTGAATCGGTGCCATGCGGAATACGCGGCGCCCGGTCAGCTTGAAAGAGGCAACCTGAATGACGACCGACAGGGTCTCCATCACGAACACGCCGCCCATGATGAACAGGACGATTTCCTGACGGACAATCACTGCGATGGTGCCCAGGGCCGCGCCCAGCGCCAGTGCGCCAACGTCGCCCATGAAGACTTGCGCCGGGTAGGTGTTGAACCAGAGAAACCCGAGACCCGCACCGATCAATGCGCCGCAGAACACGATCAACTCACCCGCGCCCGGAACGTAAGGAATCAGCAGGTATTCCGCGAACTTCACGTTACCGGACAGGTAGCAGAAGATCCCCAAACCACCGCCAACCATCACGGTCGGCATGATCGCCAGACCGTCGAGGCCATCGGTCAGGTTGACCGCGTTGCTCGAGCCAACGATCACGAAATAGGTCAGGACGATAAAGCCCGCGCCCAGGGGAATGCTGTAGTCCTTGAGCATCGGCAGGATCAGCGTGGTTTCCACAGGAGTGCTGGCGGTCATATAAAGGAAGATCGCCGCGCCCAGGCCGAACACCGATTGCCAGAAGTATTTCCAGCGACTTGGCAGGCCACGTGAGTTCTTTTCGATCACCTTGCGGTAGTCATCGACCCAGCCAATCGCACCAAACAGCAAGGTGACCAGCAGCACGGTCCAGACATAGCGGTTGCTGAGGTCGGCCCAGAGCAAGGTGCTGACGCCGATGGACGACAGGATCAGCGCGCCGCCCATGGTCGGGGTGCCTGATTTGGACAGATGCGATTGCGGACCGTCGTTGCGAACGGATTGACCGATCTGACGCTTCTGCAAAGTACGGATCATCCACGGGCCATAGCACAGCGACAAAACCAGCGCGGTCAGCACACCGAGAATCCCGCGCAGGGTCAGGTACTGGAAGACCGCGAAGCCTTTGTAGAACTGTTGCATGTACTCCGCTAGCAGCAGCAGCATTAATGTTTCTCCAGACTGGACCCGCACAAAGCGGCGACGACGTTTTCCATCGCAGCGCTACGCGAGCCCTTGATCAAAATGGTGGTGTTTGTGTCTTGCTCGGCGTCCAGGGCCTTGATCAGTTCAGCCTGAGTGGCGAAGTGACAAGCCTGTTCACCGAAAGCGTTTACGGCGTGAACCATCATGGGTCCGACGGCGTAAAGCGCGGAAACCTTGCCACGGGCGTACTCGCCCACGTCGCGGTGTCCCTGCTCTGCCCAATCGCCCAACTCGCCGATATCCCCGAGCACCAGGACGGTGCGGCCGGAAAAGCCGGCGAGTATATCAACGGCGGCGCACATTGAGGTGGGGTTCGCGTTGTAGGTGTCATCGATGACGCGCATGCCGTTGCTGGCCAGTTGCGCAACGGTGCGCCCCTTGACCGGCTGCACTGCGCCAAGCCCGGTGGCGATGCCGAACAGCGAGACACCCAGCGCATGGGCGGCAGCTGCGGCGGCCATCGCATTGGCAACGTTATGAGTGCCGAGCAGGTTCAATTGAACGCGCTCCACACCTTCAGGACTGTGCAGATTGAACGCCGGGCAACCGCGAGCATCACGGTCCAGATCGCTGGCGTAGAAGTCAGCGCTGAGGTTGCTCAAGGCGAACGTCAGCACTTTGCGACCGGCTGCACGGGTCTTCCAGATACCGAACGCCTTGTCATCGAGATTAAGAACGGCGACGCCATCGGCATCCAGCCCTTCAATGATCTCGCCCTTGGCTTCAACGATTTTTTCCGGCCCGCCGAACTCGCCAACGTGGGCGGTCCCGGCGTTGTTGAGAATGGCCACATGAGGTTTGGTCATGGCCACTGTGTAAGCGATTTCGCCGAGTCGCGAGGCACCCAGCTCAATGACCGCTGCGGTGTGTTCCGGCGCAAGTTCGAGCAGGGTCAACGGAACGCCGAGGTCGTTGTTCAGGTTCCCACGGGTCGCCAGTACCGGACCCCGCGTGCGCAGGATGCTCGCAAGCATTTCCTTGACCGTGGTCTTACCGCTGGAACCGGTGATTGCTGCAACCTGATGCGTGAAACCGGCACGGTTCATCGCGCCCAGTTGGCCAAGCGCCTGGCGTGTATCTTTCACCAGCAATTGCGCAAGCGTGCTGTCAGTAACTTCGCGCTCGACCAGGGCTGCAACGGCGCCTTTTGCGGCGACGTCGTTCAAGTAGTCATGACCATCAAAACGCGGGCCGGTCAGGGCGATAAACAGTTGGCCTGGCTGGATCGCACGACTGTCGATGCTGACACCGTCGAAAGTGGCATCAGTATTCACCAGGCGGGCGTTCAGCGCGCCGGTCAGTTCGCTCAGTGTCAGGGCTTTAAGCATGGGCCACCTCCCACGCGGTCAGGGCATGATCAGCCTCGACCAGATCGGAGAAAGCGTGGCGCTCGCCGTTGATTTCCTGATAGTCCTCGTGCCCTTTACCGGCCAGGACAATCACGTCATCCGCCGACGCTCCGGCGATAAGCTGAGCAATCGCCTGGCCACGGCCGGCAACGAATGCGACGTTATCCACAGCGCTGAAACCGGCGCGGATGTCGTCGAAAATCACCGACGGGTCTTCGGTACGCGGATTGTCATCGGTGACGAGCACGCCATCGGCCAGACGCTCGACCACTTCGGCCATCAGCGGACGCTTGCCGCGATCACGATCACCGCCGCAACCGAACAGGCACAGCAGCCGACCTTTGGCGTGTGGACGCAGGGCCGTCAGTACTTTCTCCAGCGCGTCAGGCGTATGGGCGTAATCCACGACCACCAAGGGCTGAGAGCCGCCGCCAAGGCGTTGCATACGACCGGCCGGGCCTTCGAGTTTTGGCAAGACCTTGAGGATTTCGTCCAGCGCGTAATCCAGGCCGAGCAGTGCGCCGACCGCTGCCAGCACGTTGCTCAGGTTGAAACGGCCGAGCAAGGTACTGCGCAAATGGTGTTCGCCCTGGGGCGTGACCAGCGTGGCGCGCACGCCTTCGTCGTCGAATTGCGCTTCGCGGCAATACAGGTAAGCGCTGGCGTCTTCAAGACTGTAGGTAATCAGCCGCGACTCGCGTTTTTCCGCAGCCAGCTGGCGGCCGAATTCGTCGTCGAGGTTAACCACCCGGCATTTAAGATCGTTCCAGGCAAACAGCTTGGCCTTGGCTTCGCCGTAGGCCTGCATGGTGCCGTGGTAATCAAGATGGTCCCGGGAAAGATTGGTCATCACCGCCACATCAAACGCCAGCGCAGTGACTCGCCCCTGATCAAGCCCGTGGGACGAAACTTCCATGGCGATGGCTTTGGCGCCGGCCTTTTTCAGGTCGGCAAGGGTCGCCTGGACGGCAATCGGGTTCGGCGTGGTGTGCAGGCCGCTTTCGAGCGCGCCGTAGAAACCGGTACCCAGTGTGCCGACAATCCCGCAGTGCTGACCGAGCAGGTCCAACGCTTGCGCAACCAATTGCGTCACGCTGGTTTTGCCATTTGTACCGGTCACGCCAACCAGGTTCAGGTGGCGACTCGGGTCACCGTAAAAACGTCCAGCGATGTCCGACAGCTGCGCCGCCAGGCCTTTGACCGGAATCAGCGGCACATCGGTGATCGGCAGCACCGTGGCGCCTTGGACTTCATAGGCCACGGCCGCCGCACCGCGCTGCAGTGCGTCGGCGATGTGCGCGCGACCGTCGAACTTGCCGCCAGGAACGGCGAGGAACAGATCGCCCGCCCGCACGTTGCGGCTGTCGAGGGTCAGTTCCCGGATCAGCAGATCGCGACCGGCGTGGGCAAAAATCTTGTTCAGACTAAGAGACATCAGCCGCGCCCTCCATTGGCTTTCAGCGGAACGACCGGTGTGGCATTGGCCTGTTGAGTCGGTGGCAGGTTGTCAGGCGTGATGTTCATCAGGCGCAAGGTCCCGGACATCACTTTGCTGAAGACCGGTGCCGAAACCAGACCACCGAAATAACCGGCTTTGGTCGGTTCATCGATCACTACTACGATGGCGTAACGCGGATCGCTCATCGGGCCGAAGCCGGCGAACAGCGAACGGTAGGAATTCTCGGCGTAGCCTTTGGTACCGACCGACGTTTTGCGCGCGGTACCCGATTTGCCAGCCACGTGATAAGCCGGCACCTGCGCACGGAACACGCCGCGCGGGGCTTCGATTACCTGGGTCAGCATGCCCTGCATGGTTTTCGCGACGGCTTCCGGCAATACCTGAGTGGTTTGTGGCGCCTTGTCAGTCTTGATCAGGGTCAGCGGCGCGAGACGACCGTTATTGGCCAGGGCCGAGAAGGCGTGGACCAACTGGATCGCCGTCACGGAAATGCCGTAGCCGTAAGACAGCGTGGCGGTCTCGGCTTTGCGCCATTCGCGATAGTTCGGCAGGTTGCCGACGCGCTCACCCGGAAAACCGAGGCCGGTGTCCTGGCCGAGCCCGACTTTTTGGGCGAGACGGAAGATTGTTTCGCCGCCGATATCAAACGCGACCTTGCTCATGCCGACGTTACTGGAGTTGATCAGGATGCCTGTCAGATCGAGTACCGGACCTTCGCTCCTGGAAACGTCCTTGATGGTGTACTTACCAATCTGCAAGGTGCCCGGGTAAACCTCGACGGTATCGCTCGGTTTCCAGCGACCGCTTTCGATCGCAGCGCTCATGGAGATGGCTTTCATGGTCGAACCCGGCTCGAACACGTCGATCATTGCGCGGTTGCGCATCATCGCCGGTTGCAGGTTGCGACGGTTGTTCGGGTTGTAGGTCGGCTGATTGACCATGGCCAGGATCTCGCCGCTCTTCACGTCCATGATCACGAGGCTGCCGGCCTTGGCGCCGTTCTCGATGATCGCGTTACGCAGTTCGCGGTTGGCGAGGTATTGCAGGCGCAGGTCAATGGACAACGCCAAGGGCTTACCGGCCTTGGCGTTTTTGGTGACCTGGACATCCTTGATGAGCCGACCGCGCCGGTCCTTGATGACCTGGCGTTTGCCAGGGACACCGGCGAGCCATTCGTCGTAGGCCAGCTCGACACCTTCGCGACCGTGATCATCGATGTCGGTAAAGCCGACCATGTGCGCGGTCACTTCACCGGCAGGGTAGAAACGCCGGAACTCTTCAATGCCATAGACGCCCGGTACTTTAAGATCGAGCACGGACTGGCCTTGCTCGGGGGTCAGACCGCGCACCAGATAGATGAATTCTTTGTTGGCCTGGGCCTCGAGACGTTCGGTCAAGGCTTTGGGATCCTGGCCCAGCGCGGCTGCGAGTGCCGGCCATTTTTCTTTGGCCTGCTGCATTTCCTTGGCGTTGGCCCACAGGGTCGTGACCGGCGTACTGACGGCCAACGGCTCGCCGTTACGGTCAGTGATCAAACCACGGTGAGCGGGAATCGGAATATGACGAACGCTGCGCGCGTCGCCCTGGCCTTTAAGGAAGGCACGGTCAACCACTTGCAAATCGATAATGCGCCAGGCAATCGCCGCCACCATGACGCTGAGCAAACCCACCACCAGGCGAAACCGCCATGGAAAGAGAGCACCTTCAAGTTTCATCATGGCGCCACCATCTGCACTTCAGCTGCGCCGGGAATGCGCATCTTCAGTTGCTCAGTGGCCAGGACTTCGATACGGCTGTGTGCGGTCCAGGTGCTCTGCTCGAGGATCAGACGGCCCCACTCCGCTTGCGCCTTGTCGCGCACGCTCAGTTCGTTGTACAGCGAGTTCAACAGCTGACGGTTCCAGTGGGCGCTGTACGACACGCCGATGGCCGACACGAGCACGCCGAGAAACAGCAGCAGCATGAAAAAGCTTCCGCCTGGAAGTGGCTTGGCGAAAAGTTTGCTCACCGCAGCTTCTCCGCCACGCGCATGACGGCGCTACGGGAACGTGGGTTGGCTTTGAGTTCGGCCTCGGAGGCGGACTGCGCTTTGCCATGGACTTTGATTTTTGGTTCGAAGGCTACGTGCCGGACCGGCAGGTTGCGTGGCAGGTTGTCGGCTTCGCCTTTCACCAGTTTGCGCATGAACAGTTTGACGATGCGGTCTTCCAGCGAGTGGAAGCTGATCACGACCAGGCGGCCGCCGACTTCCAGGCAATCCAGCGCCGCTTCAAGACCGGCTTCCAGATCGCCCAGTTCGTTATTGACGTGAATACGCAGGCCCTGGAACGCACGGGTAGCCGGGTTTTTGCCCTTTTCCCATGCCGGGTTGGCGACCTTCAGGACTTCAGCCAGGTCGGCTGTACGCTCGAAGGGCTTGATATCACGGCGCTCGGCGACAGCTCGGGCCATGCGACCGGAAAAACGCTCTTCGCCATATTCCTTGAATACCCGGGCGATTTCTTCGGCCGGCGCAGTGTTGACGAATTCGGCAGCACTGATCCCGCGGGACGGGTCCATGCGCATGTCCAGCGGACCATCGTTGAGGAAGCTGAAGCCGCGTTCCGGGTCGTCAAGCTGCGGCGAGGACACACCAAGGTCGAGCAGGATACCGCTGACTTTGCCAGTCAGACCGCGATCTGCCACTTCCGAACCCAGCTCGGCAAAGCTGCGCTGCACAACGACAAAGCGGCCGTCTTCGGCCGCTAGCGTTTGCCCGGTGGCAATCGCTTGAGGATCTTTGTCGAACCCGAGCAACCGGCCTTCGGGACCGAGCTGGCTGAGGATCAACCGACTGTGTCCGCCGCGACCGAACGTGCCGTCCAGATAGCAACCATCAGGACGTACGGCGAGAGCCTCCACGGCTTCGTCGAGCAGTACGGTGATGTGGTTAAAGCCGCTATCAATAGTCACAGAATTAGATCACGCAGTTCATCAGGCATCGCGCCCGGTTGTTGAATAGCAGCCAGGTCAGCGGCAGAAACCGCATCCCAGGCATCCTCGTCCCACAATTGGAACTTGTTCAGTTGGCCTACCAACATCGCGCGCTTATCCAACTTGGCATATTCACGCAGACGCGGTGGAACCAGAAAACGACCACTGCCATCGAGTTCGAGGTCGACGGCATTACCAATCAGTAAACGTTGCAGGCGGCGGTTCTCTTCGCGAAGCGAAGGCAGTGCGCGCAGTTTGGTTTCAATAATTTCCCACTCATCGAGGGGGTAAACACACAAACACGGATCAACGGCATCGATTGTGACGATTAACTGCCCGGAACTTCTCGAAACCAGCTCGTCGCGATACCGGCTCGGCATAGCGAGACGGCCCTTTGCGTCGAGACTGATAGCGTTAGCTCCGCGAAACACGTCAGCGTTTCTCCAAATATTAGCGTTTTTAGCTCAAAAAACCCACTTCATGCCACTTTCCGCCACTTGCGCACACTATAGGAATGCGCCTACCGCACCGTCAAGGCGCGCAGTAAAGGAAAAGCCTTACAGAACTGTGATTTAGGAGCCTAAAAGGAGGGGTAACGAGAATCTGACGCGTAATCTTGCTCAATAACTTGATTCAGCACTGACGGCTGCGCTCGAAAGTTAAAGTAGTTTGTTAAGAGTAAGATTTTTTTGGTATTACGAAAGTGCTTCAGCTGATGATTCTGGAAGGAGATAAATCGGCGCTGCGAGGAGTTTAATGAGAATGCCATCAATGCAGGCCAATCAATATCACTCAGCCCTTCCAGCGGTCAATCGCAAGGAAGGAGTAACACTACTGTGCCTGCGCCCTGTTCAAAGCCTCAAACAGGAAGGGGAAAAAGGTGGAGAGTCGATCTGTAAGCCGGGTTCTGTCTTGAACAGTCATTCGTCTACGATGGCCATCACTGGACATCTTTAGCAACCTACCCGGTCCCAGCGCGGGCCACGCCTTGGGACCCTATTTGGTCTTGCTCCAAGTGGGGTTTACCTAGCCACGAACTGTTGCCAGTCGTGCGGTGCGCTCTTACCGCACCTTTTCACCCTTACCGGCGCCGAAGCGCTTAGGCGGTTATTTTCTGTGGCACTTTCCGTAGGCTCACGCCTCCCAGGCATTACCTGGCACTTCGCCCTATGGAGCCCGGACTTTCCTCCCCCCCCTAATTTTCATAGAGGGCAGCGACTGTCCAATCGACTCTCCGCCGCGAAGGTTAACGGCAGAGCGCCCGAAGAACAAGCGCTAAAAGCCTTCAGCCATGCCTTCGCGTCGGGTTTTACTCGCCCTTCTGTTTATCCAGCGCAACTTGATAGAGCACATTCTTGCGCTCTCCGGTAATTTGCGCCGCCAGTGCCGCGGCTCGCTTGAGAGGCATTTCCTCCAGCAACAAATTGAGAATACGCATTGCCTCACTGCTGACCGCGTCTTCTGTTTCGGGCGCCGACCAGCCCGCCACCAGCACCACACACTCACCGCGCTGCTGATTGCTGTCTGACTCGACAAACGCACGCAGCTCGGCCAGCGGCAACCCTTTGAGGGTCTCGAACGTTTTCGTCAGCTCGCGGGCCAGCAATGCCGGGCGCTCAGGACCGAACACCAACTCCATGTCCTGCAGGCATTCCAGAATACGATGCGGGGCTTCGTAGAAAATCAGCGTACGCGGCTCTTCCTTTACCAATTCCAGACGAGCGCGCCGACCGACGGCCTTGGCTGGCAGAAAGCCCTCGAAGATGAACCGGTCCGACGGCAATCCCGCCGCCGACAGCGCGGCAATCAATGCACAGGCACCCGGGACCGGTACCACGCTGATGCCCGCGGCACGCGCCTGGCGCACCAGGTGATAGCCCGGATCGGAAATCAGTGGCGTCCCGGCATCGGAGATCAGCGCAACGTCGTCACCGGCAAGCAAACGGGTAATAAAGCGGCTACCTTCATCCCGCTCGTTGTGTTCATGACAGGCCGCCAGCGGCGTAGGAATGCCGAAGTGCTGCATCAATCGCTGGGAATGGCGAGTGTCTTCAGCGGCGATCAACGCAACGTCACGCAGGATTTTCAGCGCGCGCGCACTGATGTCGTCCAGGTTGCCGATGGGCGTCGCCACCACATAAAGCGAGCCAGCAGCGGAATTCAAAGCACCTGGAGCAGTCAAAGCGCACACCTCATGATCGTTAAAAGGCGACATTGTAGCGCGTAGATCCGTTTCCGATACGCGCAAGCAACTTGGGGTTTTTCATGCCTTTTGACCGCGCAGCAACATTTACACGAGCTAAATTGATCGATTCACACCAGTAACATCGCGCCCCGGCCAGTGCTTGGGTACAATTCCACGCTAATTTGATCGAGTATCAGGAACACTACATGATCGCTTGCCTGCGGCTGTTCACTGCCCTCTGCCTTGCTGCCTTGCTGGCGGCTTGCGCCAGCTCGCCCTCCTCCAGCCTTGGCGAACTTCCACGGACCCCGGATGCCAGTATCGAGCAACTGCTCGAACAGGCGACTCAAAGCAAAGACCCGGAAAAAGCTGCGTTGCTGCGCCTGAGCGCCGCAGACCTGGCCTTCCGCCAAGGGAATGCCGGCCAATCCGCGCAAATCCTGCAGCAAGTGCCTGTCGAACAACTCAAGCCTGGCCAACAGGTTTTCGCGAGCACACTGGCAGCTGAACTGGCCATGGCGCGCAATCAGCCGAAAGCCGCCTTGACCGCGTTGAGCCATCCAAGCCTGCAACGACTGAGCGAACTGCCTGTCGAGCAGCAAGTCCGCACCGGCACCGTTCACGCCCGCGCACTTGAAGCCGACGGCCAAACCCTGGCTGCTGCGAAGGAGCGAATCTTTATCGCCCCGATGCTCGAAGGTGAAGCGGCCAGCAAAAACCACGAAGCGATCTGGACCCTGATCGCCTCACTGCCAACCGATCAACTGCAGCCCACCACCACCGACGACCTCGGCGGCTGGATGAGCCTGGCCCTGGCCGTGAAAACAGCGGGCACCCTGGAGCAACAGCAAGCCGCGATCGACAACTGGCGCGCGCAGAACCCCAAGCATCCGGCGGCCATTCAATTGCCGCTGCCACTGACCAGGCTCAAGGAGCTGGCCAGCCAGCCGCTGAGCAAGATCGCCCTGCTGCTGCCACAAGACGGGCCACTGGCTTCGGTCGGCAAAGCACTGCGCGAAGGTTTCATGGCCGCTCACTACCAGGCGCAACAAGCCGGGCAGAAGCCACCGGCTATCGAGTTCTATGACAGCTCGCGCCTGACGTCTCTGGATGAGTTCTACCGCAAGGCTCAGGCAGATGGCGTGCAACTGGTCATCGGCCCGCTGGAAAAGCCCCTGGTCAAACAGCTCAGTACGCGCCCGCAATTGCCGATTACCACGCTGGCACTGAACTACAGCGAGGGCGCACAAGGCCCGGCTCAACTGTTCCAGTTCGGTCTTGCCGCTGAAGATGAAGCCCGTGAAGTCTCTCGCCGCGCCCGCGCCGATGGCCTGCATCGCGCCGCCATCATGGTGCCGAAAGGCGAATGGGGCGACCGCGTGCTGAAAGCGTTCAGCCAGGATTGGCAAGCCAATGGCGGCAGCATTGTTGCTACCGAGCGCGTTGATCAGCCGGTGCAACTGGCGCAGCAAATTGCCGACATGTTCCAGCTACGCCAGAGCGAAGGTCGCGCCAAGAGCCTGCAAAGCACCGTGGGCTCGCAGGTTGCCGCCCAGCCTTCGCGTCGCCAGGACATCGAGTTCATCTTCCTGGCCGCTACCCCCCAGCAAGCCCAGCAGATCAAACCGACCCTGAACTTCCAATACGCAGGCGACGTACCGGTTTACGCAACGTCCCACGTATTCAGCGCCAGCGGCGATGTGAATCAGTACAACGACATGAATGGCGTCCGGTTCTGCGAAACGCCATGGCTGCTGGACGTCAACGATCCGCTGCGCAAACAAGTCACCGCTCAATGGCCACAAGCTGCTGGCAGTCTGGGTCGCCTCTACGCAATGGGCGCGGATGCCTACCGTTTGGCGCCTCGCCTAGGCCAGCTGAAGGCTTTGCCGGACAGCCGTATCGAGGGTGAATCCGGCAGCCTGGGCATGACCCAGAATCAACGGGTTGAACGTCAGTTGCCGTGGGCTCAGTTCGTCAATGGCCAGGTTCAACGCCTGCCGGACACCCCACGCTGATGCCCGACAGGTCACGCCAGCAAAGCGGACAAGATGCCGAGCGCCATGCGCTCGAGCATCTTCAGCAACACGGTCTGCGCCTGGTGGCGCAGAACTGGTTGTGTAAACGTGGCGAGCTTGATCTGGTCATGCTTGATGGCGATACAGTAGTATTCGTTGAAGTCCGCTACAGAAAAAACACTCAATGGGGTGGCGCGCTCGATAGCATCGATGGGCGCAAACGGCAGAAACTGATTTTTGCCGCGCAGTATTTTCTTCAGCGCGAATCGCGCTGGGCCAATTCCCCTTGCCGTTTCGACGTGGTTGCCATCGACAGCAACCTCGATCAGCTCAACTGGTTGCAAAATGCCTTCGACAGCTGATTGCTCATGCGCTGAACCGGACACTTTCACCCAACACTTTTGCTCTTTGCTTTGCGGGCTGCACATTCCTGTGCCAAGTAGCCGCGCTAATTAAGGTCACACAGATGGACATGCAATCCCGAATTCGCCAGCTTTTTCAGGCCAGTATCGACACCAAGCAAATGGCGATGGACGTACTTGCACCGCACATCGAGCAAGCCAGCCAGGTCATGGTCAACGCCCTGCTTAACGAAGGGAAAATGCTGTCCTGCGGCAACGGCGGCTCTGCCGGCGACGCCCAGCATTTTTCGTCGGAACTGCTCAACCGTTTCGAGCGTGAACGTCCAAGCCTGCCCGCCATTGCGCTGACCACCGACACGTCGACGATCACCTCGATCGCCAATGACTACAGCTACAACGAAATCTTCTCGAAGCAGATCCGCGCGCTCGGCCAACCGGGCGATGTGTTGCTGGCGATTTCAACCAGCGGCAACTCGGCGAACATTATTCAAGCGATCCAGGCCGCACATGATCGCGAAATGATTGTCGTAGCAATGACGGGTCGCGATGGCGGCGGCATGGCGTCACTGCTTTTGCCCGAGGACGTTGAGATCCGGGTACCGGCCAACGTCACTGCACGTATTCAAGAAGTCCACCTGCTGGCGATCCATTGCCTATGCGACTTGATCGACAGCCAACTGTTCGGGAGTGAAGAATGACCCCTAATCGCCTAGGCCTTCTGGCCTTGACCCTATGCCTCGGCATCAGCGGCTGCACCTCGGTGGTAAACGCCAGCCGGGAAGCGCCGATTGAAGACGACCGCGGCACCCGCACCTTCGGCAGTAAAATTGACGATTCCCTGATCGAGACCAAGGTCGGTGTGAACATCGCCAAGGCCGACCCTGCACTGGATAACGACTCGCACATCGTCGTCACCAGCTTCAACGGCGTTGTACTGCTTGCCGGCCAGACCCCACGCGAAGACCTCAAAGCCAAGGCCGAGCAGGCAGCCTCTGTCGTCCAGCGCGTGAAGAAAGTCCATAACGAACTGCAAGTGCTGCCGCCTTCCGGCTTCCTTGCCCGCCAGAACGATGCCTGGCTGACCTCCAAGATCAAGACCCAGATGCTCACCGACCCGAACATCCCGGGCTCGCGCATCAAGGTCATTACCGAAAACGGCATCGTCTATCTGCTGGGCCTGCTGACCAAGCAGGAAGCGGCGCAGGCGACCAATCTGGTGCAGGGCGTTTCTGGCGTGCAGAAGATTGTGAAGCTATTTGAATATATCGATTGATGCGTTATCGAACCTACAGGTTTGAAGTGGTGAAGTAATAAAAAAGGCGATCCTTTCGGATCGCCTTTTTTATTACTTCACCACTTTCAAACTGGGTCGACCGCTTGGACGCGGCGGCTCGGTGTCGGGTGGCGGAATATCATCATCCAGCTCGATCTCTTCCTCGTCTTCCATGGGCGATTCCAGATCAAACACCATGCCCTGACCGTTCTCCCGGGCGTAAATACCCAGGATCGATGCGATAGGCACGTACAGGGTGTGCGGAACGCCACCGAAGCGCCCTTCGAAGCTGACCGCTTCGTTATCCATGTGCAAATGACGCACAGCTGCCGGCGATACGTTCAGGACAATTTGTCCGTCACTGGCAAAACCCTGAGGCACCTGTACCGACGGATACTCGGAATTGACCAGCATGTGCGGGGTGCAATCGTTATCCACAATCCACTCATAGAGCGCGCGGACCAGATAAGGTCGACTGGAGTTCATAGCGGCTCCTTAAGCCTTAGCGCATATCGCGTTCGACACCAGACAGACTCGCCTGGAAAGCCTCACGCGCAAACGAGCGCTCCATATAATCAAGCAGCGGCTTGGCTGGCCGCGGCAGTTCAATACCCAAAATCGGCAAACGCCAGAGTATTGGTAGTAGGCAGCAATCCACCAGGCTTTGTTCCTCACTGAGGAAAAACGGCTTGTCAGCGAACAACGGCGACACGCCGCTCAGGCTTTCTCGCAGCTCTTTACGAGCAACGACACGGGCCGCTTCCTTGGTCCGCGAATCCAGGATCAGATCCACCAGGCCACACCAGTCACGCTGAATACGATGTATCAGCAGACGGCTGTTCGCTCGCGCCACTGGATAAACCGGCAGTAACGGCGGATGCGGGTAACGCTCATCCAGATATTCCATCACCACGGTCGACTCCCACAGCGCCAGGTCACGATCGACCAGGGTGGGCAGACTTCCGTAAGGGTTCACTTCAATCAGTTTAGGCGGCTGGCGACCAGCTTCCACATAAATGATCTCTGCGCTGACACCCTTCTCTGCAAGTACGATACGTACCCGGTGGGAATAGTGGTCGGCGGGGTCGGAGTAACAGGCCAACCGATTGGTCACGCCCATGGCGGTCCTCCTCGCTTGTTGAAATTTCGAAAGCGGAAAAACGAGCGCGCCCAGAGGGCGTCTCCCCGTAACGCCTGGATAACCAGATCCGTTACACCTTTAGAGACGCCCTTGGGCGCGCGCGATTAACAGCAATTGCTTAAAGCGTTATCAGTGCACGTCTTTCCAGTATTCGCGCTTGAGCAGGTAAGCGAATACGAAGAAGAACGCCAGGTACAGCAATACATACGTACCGATGCGCTGATGTTGCAGCTTAACCGGGTTAGCCGAGTAAGCGAGGAAGGTTACCAGATTCTTCACCTTCTCATCGAACTGCTCTTCAGTCAGCGTTCCGCTTTTCGGCACGATGGTCAGCTGATCGCACGCTTCATGAGTCAGCGGCGTACCGGTCAGCGGATCATATTGCTTCTTGCCGTCTTCGACGATCTGGACCTGTTTGCAGCCCACGACCTGACGACCTTGCAGACCGACCAGAACGTTTGGCATCCCTACGTTAGGAAATACCTTGTTGTTCACGCCCCATGGACGCGCTGGGTCTTCGTAGAAAGACTTCAGGTAGCCATAGAGCCAGTCTGTACCACGAACGCGAGCAACCAGGGTCAGGTCAGGCGGTGCCGCACCAAACCAGGTCTTCGCGTCAGCCGGCTGCATACCGATGTTCATGTGGTCGCCGATCTTGGCGCCAGTGAGCACCAGGTTCGAGAGCATCAAGTCATGCGGAATGCCGAGGTCGTCGGCAACACGCTCGTAACGCTGGAACTTGGCGCTGTGGCAACCCATGCAGTAGTTGGCGAACGTACGTGCGCCATCTTGCATTGCAGCCTTGTCGGAAACGTCGATATCGACTTTTTCCAACTCAGGACCACCGTGTTCAGCCGCAAAAGACAGCACAGGCAGAGCAGCAAGAATCAGTACAGCAAATAGCTTTTTCATCAGCCAGTCACCCTTTCCGGAACCGGTTTTGTCTTCTCGAGCCTGGTGTAGAACGGCATCAGAATGAAGTAGGCGAAGTACAGGAAGGTGCATACCTGCGACAGCAGCGTACGACCTGGCGTTGGAGCGAGTACGCCCAACACGCCCAGGATCACGAACGAGATGCAGAACACCCACAACCAGATCTTGCTCATCCAGCCCTTGTAACGCATCGACTTGACCGGACTCCGGTCGAGCCACGGCAGGACGAACAGCACAGCGATCGCCGCACCCATGGCAATGACACCCAGGAGCTTGTCGGGAATCGCCCGCAAAATTGCGTAGAACGGCGTGAAGTACCAGACGGGTGCAATGTGCTCAGGTGTCTTGAACGCGTTCGCCTGTTCAAAGTTCGGCTTCTCGAGGAAGTAGCCGCCCATTTCCGGGAAGAAGAACACGATCGAGCAGAAGATGAACAGGAACACCACAACGCCAACGATATCTTTCACGGTGTAGTACGGGTGGAAAGCAATGCCATCCAGCGGTACGCCGTTTTCGTCTTTGTACTTCTTGATGTCCACGCCGTCCGGGTTGTTCGAGCCGACTTCGTGCAGCGCCAGCACGTGCAACACCACCAGACCGAGAATCACGATTGGCAGGGCAACAACGTGTAGGGCAAAGAAGCGGTTCAGGGTGATACCGGAAATCAGGTAGTCACCACGGATCCACTGAGTCAGGTCGTCACCGATGACCGGAATCGCACCGAACAGCGAGATGATTACCTGGGCACCCCAGTACGACATCTGGCCCCAAGGCAGCAGGTAGCCCATGAAGGCCTCTGCCATCAACGCCAGGTAGATCAGCATGCCGAAGACCCACACCAGCTCACGCGGCTTCTGATACGAGCCGTAGAGCAAGCCACGGAACATGTGCAGATAGACCACGATGAAAAACGCCGAAGCGCCGGTGGAGTGCAGCAGACGCAGGATCGAGCCGTACTCGACGTCGCGCATGATGTATTCGACGGAGGCAAACGCTTCTTCCGCCGACGGGGTGTAGCTCATGGTCAGCCAGACACCGGTGACGATCTGGTTGACCAGAACGAGCAGCGCGAGGGAACCAAAGAAATAGAAGAAGTTAAAGTTCTTCGGGGCGTAATACTTGCTGAGATGGTCTTCCCACATTTTGGTCGCGGGGAAGCGTGCATCAACCCAATCCATGAACTTGCTCATCACGCTTTCTCCGTATCGACGCCAATGACAATGATGTCATCGGTCTCATAGGAATGCGGGGGAACTGGCAGGTTCAAAGGCGCAGGTTGCGACTTGTAGACGCGGCCAGCCAGATCGTAGTGGGAACCGTGGCAAGGGCAGAAATAACCACCTACCCAATCCTTGCCCAGATCCGCAGGTGCCACTTCCGGACGGAAAGTCGGCGAGCAACCCAGGTGCGTGCAAATACCGATCAGCAGCAGAACCTCTGGCTTGATCGAACGCGTTTCCGGGTCGACATAAGTCGGTTGTGTCGAGTTCTTGGAGGTAGGGTCAGACAGCTGGCCCTCGATCTTTTTCAGATTCCCCAGGATTTCCTCGGTACGGCGGACGATGAATACCGGCTGACCGCGCCACTCAGCAATCATCTGCTGGCCTGGCTCGATTTTGCTGACATTCACTTTCACCGGTGCACCTGCGGCTTTCGCCTTGGCACTGGGAAACCATGACCCCACGAACGGGACCGCAGCCCCCACCGCTCCTGCAGCACCCACCACGGATGTGGCTGCTACCAAGAAGCGACGCCGGCCTGCATTCACGCCGTCATTGCTCATTCAGTCCTCTCCCATCAGCTTTGTGGCCTGTTAAATCAGGCATCTACTAAGTAAATCTATGTACTTATAAAAATTTTGCCGAATGGTAATGAAAAGCCCCAATTCTGACAAGGTAATTACCCAAGTGCTCCACTGCCAAGCCTTGCAGTATAGGGGCTCTGCGCGTGTGGCAAGTTGTCACAGCGCAATTATTCAAGAATTCGCGCCCATAAAAAAACGCCCAGCTCCGTGAGGAAACTGGGCGTTCTTTTTTGAACGTAGAAGCGAATTAACGCTTCGAGTACTGCGGACGCTTACGCGCTTTACGCAGACCAACTTTCTTACGTTCAACTTCACGAGCATCGCGAGTAACGAAGCCAGCTTTGCGCAGAGCGCCACGCAGGGTTTCGTCGTACTGCATCAGTGCGCGAGTGATACCGTGGCGGATTGCGCCAGCTTGACCACTTACACCACCGCCGATCACGGTGACGTAGATGTCGAACTTCTCGACAGTCTCAGTCAATTCCAGCGGCTGACGAACTACCATACGGGCAGTTTCGCGGCCGAAGAAATTATCCAGCGAACGGTTGTTGATGGAGATGTTACCAGTACCCGGACGCAGGAAAACGCGTGCGGTTGCGGTCTTGCGACGGCCAGTGCCGTAATTTTGAGTCGCCGACATAATGAACTATTCCGTTAAAACTTCAGTTCTTGGGGCTGCTGAGCAGTATGAGGGTGTACAGCGCCCGCATAGACTTTCAGCTTACGATACATGTCGCGACCCAGCGGGTTCTTAGGCAGCATGCCTTTGACCGCGGTCTCGATCACGCGCTCAGGGGCTTTAGCGATCAGCTTTTCGAAGTTGATCGACTTGATGCCGCCCGGGAAACCGGAGTGGGAGTAGTAGATTTTGTCGGTGGTTTTAGCACCGGTTACACGAATCTGCTCGGCATTGATAACGACGATGTAATCGCCGGTGTCAACGTGAGGAGTGTACTCAGCTTTATGCTTGCCACGCAGACGGCTCGCGATTTCGGTGGCCAGACGACCCAGGGTCTGACCTGCAGCGTCGACGACAAACCAGTCGCGCTGTACTGTTTCCGGTTTAGCAGTAAAAGTTTTCATTCTTTATAGCCTCAGGGGCCGCCCTGTAAATTAGACGGCGGATCTTACTGAATAGTGCGTACTTTGACAAGTCAAAGGCAGCCGGATACAGACGCTTTCGGGGGCTCGGGTCGGCGCGTCCGTTCAACGGCAAGATTCTTCGGCGGCGGCGCATCACTTCCACTGCAGAAAGAGGTGCGCAATTATGCAGATTGCGAAAAATAATTCAACCTGCTTTTATGATTGTTTTTCCAAAGGAGCACCCGATGGACTATCGCCAGCTAGGCCGAACCAATCTGAACGTAAGCGCCATCTGCCTCGGAACCATGACCTGGGGCGAGCAAAACAGTGAAGCTGAAGCCTTCGCGCAGATCGAACGGGCCAAGGGTGCGGGGATCAATTTCATCGACACCGCCGAGATGTACCCGGTACCGCCCAAGGCTGAAACCTACGCCGCCACCGAGCGCTACATCGGCAATTACTTCAAAAGTCGCGGTGATCGTGCGGACTGGATCCTGGCCAGCAAGATCGCCGGCCCCGGCAACACCATCGATTACATCCGTGATGGAAACCTGCGCCACAACCGCCAGCACATCACCGAAGCCCTCGACGCCAGCCTCCAGCGCCTGCAAACCGACTACATCGACCTGTATCAGCTGCATTGGCCAGAGCGCAGTACCAATTTCTTCGGACAGCTCGGCTACAAACACAAGAGCGAAGCCAACCTGACGCCGCTGGAAGACACCCTCGAAGCATTGGACGAACAGGTCAGGGCTGGCAAGATCCGTCACATCGGCCTGTCCAATGAAACGCCATGGGGCACCATGCGTTTCCTCGCCCTGGCCGAAGCCCGTGGCTGGCCGCGTGCCGTATCGATCCAGAACCCCTATAACCTGCTCAACCGCAGCTTCGAAGTGGGCCTGGCAGAAATAGCCATCCGCGAACAATGCGGCCTGCTCGCCTATTCGCCGTTGGCGTTCGGCTTTCTATCAGGCAAGTACGAAGGTGGCGCGCGTCCGCCGAAAGGTCGTCTGAGCCTGTACAGCCGCTTCACACGCTACTTCAATCCGCAGTCGGAAGCTGCGTGCAGCCGTTATGTGGCACTCGCGCGGGAGCACGGTCTGGACCCGGCGCAGATGGCGCTGGCGTTCGTGACCCAGCAGCCATTCGTGACCAGCAACATCATTGGCGCGACGACGATGGAACAGCTAGAGAGCAACATCGCGAGCTTTTACTTGAAGCTTTCCGATGAAGTGCTGGAGGGCATCGAGGCGATTCATAGGGATCACCCGAACCCTGCACCTTGATTGATTCTTAAGCCCCATCGCGGGCAAGCCACGCTCCCACAGGTTTGCGCAACACCTGTGGGAGCGGGCTTGCTCGGCGCGAAGGCGTCAGTCCAGTCACCGCCAATTACAGCGACCGCGCAATAATCTCCTTCATGATTTCGTTGGTCCCCGCATAAATCCGCTGCACCCTCGCATCCGCCCACGCCCGGGCCACCGGGTATTCCCACATGTACCCGTAGCCACCATGCAATTGCACGCATTCGTCGAGCACCTTGCACTGCAGGTCCGTACCCCAGTACTTCGCCATCGCCGCTGTCGGCACGTCCAGCTTGCCTTGCAGGTGCAGTTCCAGGCAGCGATCGACGAAGACCCGGCCAATCTGGATTTCGGTCGCCATTTCCGCCAACTTGAAGCGGGTGTTCTGGAAATCCGCAACCGCCTTGCCGAACGCCTTGCGTTCGCGGGTGTATTCAAGTGTCCATTGCAGCGCGGCTTCAGCCGACGCAAGGCCGCCGATGGCAACGGTGAGCCGCTCCTGAGGCAGCTCCTGCATCAGATAGGCAAAGCCCATCCCCGCCTGACCCAGCAGATTCTCCTTGGGCACCCGGACGTCCTGGAAGAACAGTTCCGAGGTGTCCTGAGCCTTCATGCCGACCTTTTCCAGACGTTTGCCCTTATCGAAACCCGGTGTGTTGGCCTCGACCAGAAACAGACTGGTACCTTTCGCCCCGGCTTTCGGATCGGTCTTGGCCACGACAATCACCAGGTCGGCCAGAAACCCGTTGGTGATGAACGTCTTCGAACCGTTGATCACATACTCATCACCGTCCAGCACAGCGGTGGTCTTGACCCCTTGCAGATCGGAGCCGGCGCCTGGCTCGGTCATCGCGATGGCGGTGACCATCTCACCCGACACCAGTTTCGGCAGGTATTTGTGTTTCAGCGCTTCACTGCCGTAATGCAGGATATAAGGCGCAACAATGTCCGAATGAAGAGAAAAACCTATCCCGGTAAGCCCGAGCCGACCGACTTCTTCGATCACCACGGTGCTGTACAAAAAATCCGCTCCCAGGCCTCCGTACTCTTCCGGCAGATGCGAACACAACATCCCCGCCTCCCCTGCCTTGTTCCAGAGTTCGCGGTCGATGTACCCCTGTTTTTCCCATTGCCCATGAAACGGCACCGCTTCTTTTTCGAGGAACGTTCGCACACTGTCGCGAAAGAGTTCGTGCTCGGAGCTGAACAAGGTTCTGGGGATCATGCGGCACCTGTCGTTTTTATTAGAAGGATGTAGCTCAAGAGACTAAGCCCCGCTTCCGATACAGGACACTGGACACATCAGACAAAAAATAAGACGATCCAGCCGTCTCGTGACCACTTTCCCCTATAAGAATAAAGTTGAATTATGTCTAACCGAGCCTCCACGCCTTTACGGCGCGTCTGCATCCTGGCGATTGACCGGGTTTTCGCTTCCACCCTCATGCAAGCCAAGGATTTTTTTCACCTCGCCAGCCTGCGTTACGGCAAACAACTCGGCCACGGCCTGGTCCCGGCGTTCGAAACCCGCCTGGTCAGCCCCAATGGCAAGCCGGTAAACAGCTTCAGTGATGTGATCATGCCAGTGGATGGCGGCCTGGAAAACGCTGACATCATCATCCTTCCAGCTTTCTGGGACGATTTCGAAACGCTCTGCCAACGTTATCCTCAAGTGCTGCCCTGGCTGCGCCAGCAACATGCCCGTGGGGCTGTTCTATGTGGTGAGGCCACTGGCGTGTTCTGGCTCGCCGAAGCCGGTCTGCTCGACGGCAAGGAAGCCACCACTTACTGGCGTTTCTTCAATGCCTTTGCCGAGCGCTTCCCGAAAGTGCAGCTCAATCAGGACAAACACCTCACCGACGCGGACAACCTGTACTGCGCAGGCGGCACCACCTCGGCCTGCGACCTTTACATCTACCTCATAGAACGCTTCTGCGGCGCCAACGTGTCGCAAGCCGTGGCCCGCGACATTCTCTATGAAGTGCAACGCAGCTATTCCCCCGGACGAATCGGGTTCGGCGGTCAAAAGCTGCATCAGGACGTGATCATCCTGCAGATCCAGCACTGGCTCGAAGAACATTTCGCCGACAAATTCCGCTTTGAAGACGTCGCTCGCGAGCACGGCATGAGCATCCGCAATTTCATGCGCCGCTTCCAGACCGCCACTGGCGACAAGCCGCTGCACTACTTGCAACGCCTACGCATTGAAACCGCCAAGGGATTGCTATCCGCCAGTCGCAAAAGCATCAAGACCATCAGTTACGAAGTGGGTTACGACGATGCGAGCTTCTTCGCGCGGTTGTTTCGCCAGCACACTGAATTGTCGCCAAACCAGTATCGGCAGCAGTTCCAGCAGGCTGCGTAATGCGCTGCAAAACCGCGCAAATCTGAACGACAGCTTGCTGGCGATGAATGTTAAGTCGCGTTGACTGATAGACCGCGTCGCTGAAATCGCCGGCAAGCCGTGCACTTACAAAGCCCACCTCCGCTCGGAAGCCAATGCACACACAGCATTGGCTCACCTTCGCCATCTTGGGATATGGACTACAGCCGAAAGGGAAGTGGCTGACTTCCTCGTTTTTGCATCTTCAACGCCTAATCACGGCATACCGAAACGGTTGAAGAACAATAAAAACGAGGTCATTCGAAATGAGCGAATCAACAAGTCCTGTTCGTGTAGCAGTCGTGCAATTCGATCCACAAGTCGGAATGAACAACCGGGAAGGCAATCTGTGTTGCAGCCTCGAATTGGCTTTAGAAGCCGTTCAAGGGGGTGCAAATCTCATCGTGCTGCCCGAGCTGTCCAATACAGGCTATTTTTTCACCAACCGACAGGACGCTTTCGAACATGCCGAAGCAGTTCCCGACGGGCCAAGTGTTCTGAGCTGGACAAATTTCGCCAGGGAACACAACGTTTACCTGGTGGCGGGATTGACCGAGCGAGACGGTATGCGGCTCTTCAACACCGCCGTCCTCTTGGGCCCGGAAGGTTTTATCGGGAAGTATCGGAAAGCACATTTATGGAACCTGGAGAAACTCTGGTTCACGCCCGGCGACACCGGCTTTCCGGTGTTCGATACGCCGATCGGTCGCATCGGCTTGTTGATCTGCTGGGACATCTGGTTTCCGGAAGTGCCCCGCATCCTTGCCCAGCAAGGCGCGGATATCATTTGCAGCCTGAACAACTGGGTCTGGACACCGCCGCCGCTGTTCGATGATGCCGGCAAGTGCATGGCTTCCTACCTGACGATGACGGCAGCGCACGTCAACAATGTGTTCATTGCGGCGGCGAGCCGTATCGGCGAAGAGCGAGGCGCACGTTATCTCGGTTGCTCGTTGATTGCCGGCACCAATGGCTGGCCGATGGGCGCCGTGGCCTCGGCAGACAAACAGGAAATACTGTTCGCCGACATAGACCTGACCAGTGCTCGCAGCGCCCCCATCTGGAACAACCTGAACGATCTGCATCGCGATCGGCGTACCGATCTGTTCGATCAGATGCTCGGTTACACCCAACACCCCGCCCTGCCGCGCTAATCAGGGGTACCTCATCATGGACTCTCAAACCGATTCTCCTCGGGCGGATTCGCTCGCCCGCAGAAAGCTTGATACATCAATTCTCGTGCTGCTGATCGGCATGGGGCTACTGATTGCCTGGCTTTCATTCACCTACCGTTCTTCCTGGTCAGCCCATTGGCCAGACTACACGCACATGGTCTCCTCCCTCCCCGACCCCAGTGCCTGGTTGCGCTGGGTTTTGGGGGACATCAGCGAAGTTGCTTTCTACAAACACGAGTTCGCGTCCATTGGGCTATTGGCGGGTGCCTATCTGGCGTATTGGGCCAATCGGACGGGGAAGCGCTGGCAAGGGTTTGCCATCTCTTACGGCAGCGGGCTCTGGCCATGGCTGGTGACCAGCTCCCTGCTTGGCTTGCTGCTAAGCAACCTTCTGTGGGGCTGGACGGTTACGGCGACCAGTTGGCAGCCCACATTTGCTGCATTTGTATCGTTGCCAGCGGCGATGGTGCTGATGTTTGGAGGGGGCTGGAAGGTCACGATCAATGGCGCAATCATGGGTGCCACACTAGTAACCCCCCTGTGTTTGCTGATAGTGAACTACGTCTGCAATCCTCTGGGATTGCCAGCCGTGATCGGCAATGTCACGGGCATGGCGGTTGCCAGCGTCCTGGCTTTCCTGCTCTGCCGTTACGTGCCGATCCTCGTGAAGGACACTTCTACGCCAGCGGTAAATGAAACCGCCACGCCCCCGGTAGAACCTGCCAAGGCAAATAAGCCCGATTACGGAATTATCTGGAGCCTGCGCCGTGTATTGGCAGACTTTTCAGAAGCGCCGTTCTTCGGCAATGAACTGGCGAGCATCGGCCTTTTGCTGGGAGCCCTTCTGGCCTACACACTTAACCCCATGAGTCCGGTCTACGGCTCGGGCTTGCTGCCTCAACTCATCGGCGCCCAGGCGCTGACGTCAGCCATAGGGGTGGTGATCTGGCGTCGACACTGGATGCATCTTGGTTGGTATCCCACCTACGTTCCACTGGTGTCAGTCGTGCCGGCCGCGATCCTTACCTATGGCGGTAGTTGGCAGGTCATCGTCACGAGCGCATTGCTGGGCGCACTGATCGCCCCGCCACTGGCACACGCCATCGCCAAGAGAGTGCCGAAGGATATGCACCCCTACATCGGCAATGTCCTCTCCATGGCCATCAGTACGCTGCTGATCATCCCGTTTATCGGGTTCCTGATATCCAACTGAAGCGAACATCGGGCTGTACTGGTGAGTGCAGCCCGTTTTTTTTGTCACCACCAAGCGAGGCACAACATGGACCTGCCCAAACTGGCCATTGCGGCTTTAGGCGGCACCGTAAGCATGCAAGCCAGGCATGCGGGTGAAGGCGTTATACCGACAGTCAGTGGTGAAAGCCTTCTGGCCTTGGTGCCGGAACTCACAAACATGGCTCGGGTGACGGTAGAAACGCTGGGGCTGATGCCCAGCGCATCGTTGAACTTTGAGTTTCTGCTAAGCGTACTTTCATGGGCAAACTATCAGGTTGAGCAAGGTGCTGTTGGCGTTGTCATCACTCAGGGCACCGACACCCTGGAAGAGACGGCCGCATTCTTTGATTACCTGTGGAACCACGACGCGCCGCTGGTACTGACTGGCGCCATGCGCTCGGCCGGACAAGTGGGCGCGGACGGCCCCGCGAATCTGCTGGATGCCAGCCGGGTTGCACTGGCTAAAAACAGTCGGCGCAGAGGCGTCCAGGTGGTGATGGGCGCAGAGATTCACCACGGGACGACCGTACGCAAAACCGATTCATTGGCGTTACAGGCGTTTTCATCGCCAATGGTTGGCCCCTCCGGAATGCTGCTCGAGGGAACGGTCCACTACCTACGCGAACCGCCTCGCAGGAACCCATTACCTTTGCCGCAGCAGACCTCCCAGGAAATTGCCCTGCTGGAAAGCACGCTGTCCGCCGATTCCCTGTTGTTGGAGAACATCCTCGAATTGGGTTACGACGGGCTGGTGATTGCCGGATTTGGAGCCGGTCACGTGTCAGATCAGTGGGCTGACGCAGTCGAAAAAATCGCGAAGAAAATTCCCGTGATCATTGCGACCCGTACCGGATCCGGCCCTACCGCTCAAAGCTCTTATGGCTTCATCGGCAGCGAAATGGATCTGATACGTCGAGGTGCATTGATGGCGGGATTTCTCTGTCCGCGCAAAGCCCGAATCCTGCTGTGGTTGCTGGTGGGTGGCGGGCGGCAGGATGATTTGGGGGTGTTTCTAGCTCAGGACTAATACTTTCAAAGGAGATCTGCGGTGTACGAAAAAGGGCCTGCAAATGCAGGCCCTTTTTGTTCTCCGAATGTGCCTACGGCTTGTGTGCCCGAGACAGGAATTCGTGAGATTGCATTTCCAGCAGGCGACTCAAGGTCCGTTGGAACTCGAAGTTAAGGCGACCGCCGGTGTAGAGGTCCTTGAGTTCGACTTCGGCAGAAATGATCAACTTCACGTTACGGTCGTAGAACTCGTCGACCATGTTGATGAAGCGTCGGGCGATGTCGTCGGTGGTGACGCTCATCTGCTCGACACCGCTGAGCAGCACGGCGTGGAAGATCTTGCCCAGTTCGATGTAGTCGTTCTGGCTGCGCGGACCGTCGCACAGTTCGCGGAAGTCGAACCAGGCCACGTCGTCGCACGTACGCAGCGCGCGAATTTCGCGGTTTTCGATCATAAGCACGTCGTTTTCGATCGCTGCGGTGCACTCCGGCGTCAGGGCCCGGAAGCTTTTGCGCAGGCTTTCGTGGGACGCTTCGTCCAGCGGGAAGTGGAACAGTTCCGCTTGCTCGAGGTGACGCAGACGATAATCGACGCCACTGTCGACGTTGACGATTTCGGTGTTCTGTTTGATCAGCGCGATGGCCGGCAGGAAACGCGCACGTTGCAGGCCGTCCTTGTACAGGCCGTCCGGCACGATGTTCGAGGTCGCGACCAGCGTTACGCCGTTCTTGAACAGTTCTTCCATCAGCGTGCCGAGGATCATCGCGTCGGTGATGTCGGAGACGAAGAACTCATCGAAGCAGATCACACGCGATTCGTCGGAAAAACGCTTGGCGATGATGGTCAGCGGGTTTTTCTCGCCGCCGAGGGTCTTCATTTCTTCGTGCACGCGCTTCATGAAGCGGTGGAAGTGAGTCCGGGTCTTTTCCTTGAATGGCAGCGCTTCGAAGAAGGTGTCGACCAGGTAGGTCTTGCCGCGACCGACGCCGCCCCAGAAGTACACGCCCTTTACCGGGGCCTGGTCTTTTTTGCCAAACAGTTTGCCGAACAGGCCTGGTTTGTTCTGCTGCGCCGCGACCAGATCGTCATACAGGCGCTGTAAATGACGCACAGCATTTTCCTGCGCGGCATCATGGAAGAATTCCGGGCGTTTCAGATCAGCTTGATATCGTTCTAGGGGCGTCATAATTCGTTAGCAAGGCAACAAAAACGGGCCGTCACTGTAGCGATGGCCCGTGGGAATGGCAATCGGCCCTTAGTCGGACCGAGCCGTTGTTTTATTCCTGAACCGGCGTCAGCGCAACGCGCAGGGCATCGATGGCGACGTCACGGGCGGCGCTGTCCGCGAACGCTGCACTGTCGGCAACGCACTCGCCTTCCAGCCAGACACTGAAGCTCAGGTCTTCGCTGCGCACGTCCAGAGGTTGGCCCGCTTGCAGCTGCTTGGTCACCTGGCCCGCGGTTTTGCCGTCAGCAAAGTTGCGCGACAAGAGCAGTTGTTCGCCATCGGCCGCCAGGAGACGGAAGCGGAAGCTGCCGTCCTCCTCACGGAAACTGACGAAACGCGCGGCTTTCGCAGCTTTCTTCTTGGTGCTGGCAGCCACCTGCGTCTGGGCGACGAATGAACGCAAGCCCACCGCTTCGCGCAGTTCCTGGAGGAATGGCGTCGCCACGGAGCGGGCCTTTTTGGCACCGATCTGCAGGATGTCTTCCAGGTCGGCCGGGCGCTCGATCAGTTGGTGATAGCGCTCGCGGGACTCGCCCAGTTCGCTGTCGAGCAGCTGAAACAGACGATTCTTCGCCTCGCCCCAGCCCAGGCCCTGCAACAGCTCACTACGAAACTCATCAGACTGTACCGGTGTGGCAAACGCCTGGAACAGGGTGAACAGGTGAGAGTTGTCCGGATCTTTTGCTTCGCCTGGCGCGCGGGAGTCGGTGACGATCCGCGAGATCGCGTCCTTCATTTCCTTGGCGCTGCTGAACAACGGAATGGTGTTGTCGTAGCTTTTCGACATCTTGCGACCGTCGAGGCCTGGCAGCGTGGCGACGCTTTCTTCGATCAGCGCCTCAGGCATGGTGAAGAACTCTTTGCCCTGGCCAAACAAGTGGTTGAAGCGCTGGCCGATGTCCCGCGCCATTTCCACGTGCTGGATCTGGTCACGACCGACCGGCACCTTATGGGCGTTGAACATCAGGATGTCCGCAGCCATTAGCACCGGGTAGCTGTACAAGCCCATGGTGATACCGGCGTCCGGGTCTTCACCGGTCTCGACATTCTTGTCCACCGACGCCTTGTAGGCGTGGGCGCGATTGAGCAGGCCCTTGGCGGCAACGCAGGTCAGCAGCCAGGTCAGCTCGGGGATTTCCGGGATATCAGACTGGCGATAAAACGTCACGCGGTCCACATCGAGGCCACCGGCCAGCCAGGTCGCGGCGATTTCCAGACGCGAGCGCTGGATGCGCAGCGGGTCATCGCATTTGATCAGGGCGTGATAGTCGGCCAGGAAGTAGAACGAATCGGCATTGCTGTCACGGCTGGCAAGGATTGCCGGACGGATAGCGCCGGCATAGTTGCCCAGGTGCGGCGTGCCGGTGGTGGTAATGCCGGTGAGGATACGGGTACGAGTCGTCATGGGTAATCGCTTGTCAGACTGCAATCAATTCGAAAGACGCGGCAGGATCAGATCCTTGAGATCAGTCAGCTTGCCATGAAAAAAGTGTCCGCATTCTGCCACTTTCAGCAGCTCATGGGGACGTTCAAGGTTCCCGGACCAGTCATAGACCAACTGCGGATCGATCACTTCGTCGGTTTCCGGCTGGATCAGGGTCAGTTCACCCTGTTGTGGCAGTTGATCCTGATCGCCCAGGCGCATGACCGCTGGCGCGATCATGAACACATGCTTGAGCGGCTCACCCTTGGCTTCCAGGCGTCCGCCGAGACTTGCCGCAACAAAACCACCGAAGGAGAATCCGAACAGGGTCAAGGGAAGATCGGGGTGTCTGGCGCGCAACCATTCGGCGACAGCCTGTGCATCGTCGACTTCGCCAGAGCCCATGTCATGGGCGCCTTCGCTGGCGCCGACGCCGCGATAGTTGAAGCGCAAGGTGATCAAACCGGCGTCGCGCGCGGTGCGCTGCAGGGTCGAGACCACTTTGTTGAGCATGGTGCCGCCCTGCACAGGGTTGGGATGGCAGATCAACGCCAGGCCCCGAGGCGCGTCGCTGTTCAGGTAAAGTGCTTCCAGTTGGCCGACGGGGCCATCAATCACTACAGGGGTTTCGCGCATAAGCAAGGAAGGAACTCCGTGACCTCGAATCGGGTCGACTCGTCTAGCAAATTGTCTGTGCCAATCTATTGCGAGTGAATCGCGGTATACAGCGCAGGTTCGAGCCGTTAACGTAAAGCAAAGCCGTTTATAGAGGAAGGACTCGTGGAACACTCGCTCTTAGTTTGGTTGTTGCCGACTCTTGCCCTGGTTGTGGGTGTCGCCGTTGGATTCCTGATCGCTCGCCTGGTGCCGAATGCCGCTCCTAGTAGCACGCAACGTCAGCTGGATGACATTCAGGAACGTTTCGACAGTTATCAGAACGAGGTGGTGACCCACTTCAATAGCACTGCAACCCTGGTCAAGAAGCTCACTCAGAGCTACCAGGAAGTGCAGGATCATCTCGCCGAGGGCGCCAATCGCCTGGCCCTGGACGAGCAGACTCGCCAACGCTTGCTGGCCGCCCTGCATGCTGATGCAGGCCAGGCCCCACGGGAACGCCTGACGCCACCGCGCAATCAGGAGCCGCCTCGCGACTACGCCCCCAAAGCCCCGAACGCACCGGGTATGCTCGATGAGCATTACGGCCTGAAGAAGTAATCAGGTTTCGCGCGACATGAAAAAGCCCCCGGATGAGTGATTGTCCGGGGGCTTTTTTGTGGTTGATGGTTTCAGGGTGACTGACAGGGCCTCATCGCGGGCAAGCCCGCTCCCACAGGTTTTTGTGGATGACCACTGTTTTGTGATCGACACAAACCATGTGGGAGCTGGCTTGCCAGCGATGGGGCCCGAACCAGCGATGCAAGGCGTTCAGGCAGGACTCACTCAGCCCAACACCTCACTGGCCACCTGATCAACCGCACCTTTGGTGATGTCGACAATCAGATCAGCCTCCTCCTCCGTCAGAATCAACGGCGGCGCAAAGCCCAGGATGTCGCCGTGAGGCATCGCCCGGGCGATCATTCCGCGCTCCAGACACGCCGCTGACACCTTTGGCCCAACCTTCAACGCGGCGTCGAACGGCGTGCGTTGCTCACGATCGGCCATGAACTCGACGGCGGCCAGCATGCCATCACCCCGCACCTCACCCACCAGCGGATGACCTTCCAGGACTTCGCGCAGACGACGGTTCAGGTAGCTGCCGACTTTTTCGGCGTTCTCTGTCAGGTTTTCCCGTTCGAGAATATCCAGATTGGCCAGCGCCGCTGCCGCACAGATCGGGTGACCAGAATACGTCCAGCCATGCCCCATGGCACCTTGGGACTCGGACGCCTTTTCAATCACATCCCACACTTTTTCGCCAACGATCACCGCCGACAATGGTGCATAAGCGCTAGTCAGCCCCTTGGCAGTGGTGATCAGGTCCGGACGCATTCCGTAACGCTGACTGCCCATCTTTGAACCCAGGCGACCAAAAGCACACACCACTTCGTCGGCAATCAGCAGGACGTCGTATTTATTGAGCACCGCTTGAATCGCCGACCAGTAACCGGCCGGTGGGACGATGATGCCGCCAGTGCCCATCAGCGGTTCACCGATAAAGGCGGCCACCGTGTCCGGCCCTTCAGCCAGGATCATTTTTTCCAGCTCGTCGGCGCAGTAACGCACGAACGCGACTTCATCCATGCCGGTGGGCGCCTTGCGGTACCAGTGCGGGCAAACCGTGTGTTTGATGCCTTCGGACGGCAGGTCGAAATGTTGATGAAAGGTCGGCAGGCCCGTCAGGCTGCCGGTCATGATGCCCGAGCCGTGGTAGCCACGATCACGGGAGATGATTTTCTTCTTCTGCGGGCGTCCCAGTACGTTGTTGTAGTAACGCACCAGCTTGATCTGGGTTTCGTTGGCGTCGGAACCGGACAGGCCGTAATAGACCTTCTTCATGCCTTCGGGCGCCCAGTCCATGATGCGGCTCGACAGCTCGATAATCGCCTCGGTCGAATGCCCGACATAGGTGTGATAGTAAGCAAGCTCCTTGGCCTGCTTATAGATCGCGTCAGCGACTTCGGTGCGGCCGTACCCGATATTCACGCAGTACAGGCCGGCAAAGGCATCAATGAATTCGCGGCCCTCATGGTCGCGAATACGGATACCCGACGCACTCTTGATGATGCGCCCCTTGAGCGCCCCGCTGGCGTGATCATGGGCGTGGGTGGACGGGTGCATGAAGTGCGCGCGATCTTGTTCGAACAGCTTATCGATTTCCTGGTTCATGGCATGTCTCCTGAGAATTGGCTTTAGAACTGGCCTTGATGGTGCAGGCAAAAATATTTGGTCTCGACAAAGGCTTCGAAGCCCTCGGAGCCACCTTCGCGGCCCAATCCCGAGGCTTTCATGCCACCGAACGGGATCGGATGGCCGGTAAACTTGACGCCGTTGACCGCGACCATGGCGTGATCGAGGCGGCGAATCAGCGGGTAAATCAGGTCCAGACGGTTGGAGCAAATGTAGGCGGCCAGTCCGTATTCGGTGTCGTTGGCCATTTCGATCGCCTGTTCGAGGGTGTCGAACGGCATGACCCCGGCAATCGGTGCAAAATTTTCTTCGCGGTAGATCCGCATCTGCGGCGTGACATCGGCCAGCACCGTCGGTTGATAGAAAAGGCCTCCGAGTGCATGCGCCTCGCCACCGACCAGACGCCGGGCACCGAGTTGCAGGGCGTCCGCAACGCGCTCGGCGGTGACATCGAACGCGGCCTGATGCATCAAAGGGCCGATATCGACGCTTTGCTCTTGAGCGCCGACCATCGCCGGCCCAACCCTCAACTCGCGCACAGCGGCGGCGAAGCGACTGAGGAACGCGGGATAGACCGAGCGCTCGACCATGATCCGGTTGGCGGCGCAGCAATCCTGTCCGGAGGTCTGGAACTTGGCCTGCACCGCGACTTTCACCGCCAACTCCAGATCGGCATCGGCGCACACAATGAATGGCGCGTTGCCGCCCAGTTCCAGCGAAACTTTTTTCACATCCTGAGCCGCCGCTTGCAGGACCAACTTACCGACACGGGTCGAGCCGGTGAAACTCACGGAGCGCACACGGCTGTCTTCAACCAGGGTTTGCATCGCCATTTGCGGCTCGCCCAGCACCACGTTGAAAACGCCTGCCGGGAAGCCCGCCTCCTCGGCCAACTGCGCCAGTGCGAATGCCGAATAGGGGGTTTCATGGGCGGGTTTGATCACCACGGTGCAGCCCGCTGCCAGTGCGGCGGCGGCTTTGCGGGTGATCATCGCCGAGGGGAAATTCCACGGGGTCAGCAGCGCACAGACGCCCACCGGTTCCTTGATCGTGCCCAAGTGTGCACCGGGAATATGGCTGGGGATGTTCTGCCCGTACAACCGCCGCGCTTCTTCGGCGAACCACGGAATGAAACTGGCGGCATAAGCGATCTCGCCGCGGGATTCGGCCAGAGGCTTGCCCTGTTCCAGGCTGAGGATGCGTGCGAGGTCATCCTGATGCTCGATCATCAGAGCCGCCCAACGCCGCAGAATGGCGCCTCGGGCATCGAGGCTCTGTTCGCGCCAGGAAGCAAAGGCCCGGTGTGCCGCGTCAACGGCGGCGACGATTTGCGGCTGATCCAGCATCGGCACATGTCCGATCAACTGCCCATCGGCAGGATTGTTCACGGCAATGCTCTGGCCGCTGTCACTGTGGACCCAATGGCCATCGATGTAACAGAGGGCCTTGAACAGCAGCGGATGTTTGAATGTCATGGCGGTTACTCCAAACCGTGTGCGTGAACCCATGGTAGGACTGGGTGGCATGAATGATTTGGCGTTTGACCGGGTGTGGCAGGTGGTTTTTTCTGATTGAACGCGGGCAAACAGTGGCTTTCTGCGGTGAAAAACTGCATCGACTGAATTACCGGATACTCATTGTAGGAGTGAGCCTGCTCGCGATAGCGGTGTGACAAACGAATCTACAATGACTGACACACCGCTATCGCGAGCAGGCTCGTTCCTACAGTAGAGCCGCGGGTGCTTCAGGATTCTTGCGTCAGCTCGGCCGGCAAGGCGCCAGCGGTCTTGATGGTTTTGGTGACGATGTAGGTGAAGTAGCGTTCGATACCCAGGTCATCAAGTAGTAACTGGTCGATAAAACGCTGGTAATGGTCGATGTCCGGCGACTGGATCATCGCCATGTAATCGACACCGCCGCCGGTGGCGTAACAGAACGCCACTTCGACGGCCTCGTTCATGCGCTGCTCGAAACGCCGCATATCCTGGGCGGTGTGGCGGGCCAGGGTGATTTCCACCAGGACCTGCTGACTTTTGAACACCGCATTCCAGTCGATCTGCGCCCTGTAGCCTTTGATCAAGCCCAACGCTTCGAGTTTGCGCACCCGCTCCCACGCCGGGGTCACCGACAGATTGATCGCGTCGGCCAGGCTCGACTTGGTGATACGCCCGTCTTCAGCGAGGATCCGCAGGATTTTCAGGTCGTAGCGGTCGAGTTTGTGCATGGGGCGGAGATCTCCAGTGCGATGAGGGGCCTGTGGGAGTGTGTCAGTTCAGCACTTCGGCGATGACGGCAATGGTATCGCCGCACCTCACCAACCCCGGAAAATGCCGCGCCGCCAACAAGCCACTGCGGGCCGCCCGGTATTCCACCGGCGCCACACCTGTGCGGGTGGCGTCGTACACACGGGCAATCAGTTCACCTTGGCTCACGTTGTCACCCAGGTCGCGGCACATTTCCAGCAGACCGTCGTGCTCGCTGGCTATGAAACAATCGGCGTCGGGCATGTCGAGCATGATCGTTTCCCGGGCCTGTACTTCACCTTGAAGAATCCCAGCATGCACCAGCAGATTGCGCACCCCACGCTCGGCAATCGCCACACTGCGGGCGCTGGAAGAACCGCCGCCACCCAACTCGGTCGTGACAAATACCTTACCCTGCCTCTCGGCGGCGGTGTCGTACATCGACCCCGCATCCAGCTCCAGCATTCGCATGCTGTACGGCGCATTGAATGCACGCATGCCGGCTTCGCATTGAGTTTGCTGGTGCTTGTCCGGCAGCACATGACACGCGGCGAACGGCAGGAAATCCAGGGTGCGGCCACCCGAATGAATGTCCAGCACGATGTCCGCCAGCGGCAACAAAGTGCGGTTGAAGTAATCAGCGATTTTCTCGGTCACCGAGCCATCAGGTTTACCGGGAAAACTGCGATTCAGGTTGCCCTTGTCGATCGGCGAGGTCCGCCGCCCGGCATGAAACGCAGGCGTGTTCATGAACGGGACGATGATCACCCTGCCCGTCACCTCGGCCGCCGTCAGGCCTTGCGCGAGCTTGCTCAGTGCGACCGGGCCTTCGTATTCGTCACCGTGGTTGCCGCCACTGAGCAACGCGGTCGGCCCCTTACCGCGCTGAATTACGGTGACGGGAATCATGACGGCGCCCCAGGCTGAATCGTCCCGGGAGTACGGCAGTTTGAGAAAACCGTGCTGCACCCCTTCACGGGCAAAATCCACCGTGGCGCTGATCGGGTTATCAGGCAATTCGCTCATGGCTCAATCCTTCACGAACAGTTGGCGAGGCACGTTGCACAGAGTTTCGACGCCGGTCTCGGTGATCAGAATGCTTTCGGTGATTTCCAGCCCCCAATCGTCCATCCACAATCCCGGCATGAAGTGGAAGGTCATGCCCGGTTGCAACACGCTGTTGTCGCCGGGCCGCAGGCTCATCGTGCGTTCGCCCCAGTCCGGCGGATAGCTGATCCCGATCGGGTAGCCGCAACGGCTGTCCTTGTGGATGCCGAATTTCTCCAGCACCTTGAAAAACGCCACGGCAATATCACCGGTGGTATTGCCGGGCTTGGCGGCTTCGAGTCCGGCGGCAATGCCTTCGACCACGGCTTTTTCACCGTCGAGGAAGTGCTGCGGTGGCTTGCCCAGGTAGATCGTGCGCGACAGCGGGCAGTGATAGCGTTTGTAGCAACCGGCGATCTCGAAGAACGTACCGGCACCTTTTTCGAAGGGCGAATCGTCCCAGGTCAGGTGCGGCGCACTGGCATCGGCGCCCGTCGGCAACAACGGCACGATGGCCGGGTAATCACCGCCATGGCCGTCGGCGCCCAGGATGCCGCTGCTGTAGATTTCCGCCACCAGTTCGTTTTTGCGCATGCCCGGTTCTATCCGCTCGAGAATGCGGCCGTGCATGTTCTCGACAATGCGCGCGGCAATGCGCATGTAGGTGATTTCCTGGGGCGATTTGATCGCTCGCTGCCAATTCACCAGCCCCACTGCGTCAATCAGGTGGGCCTGTGGCAGGTTTTTCTTCAGTGAGAGATAAGCGGCGGCACTGAAGTAATAGTTGTCCATTTCGACGCCGATGGTCAGCGCATCCCAGCCGCGGGCACTGATGACCTCCCGGGACAGGTAATCCATGGGATGGCGCTCCCGGGACTGCACATAAACGTCCGGGTAACCGACGATGTTCTCGTGCTGCATGAACACCGTGCGTTTGGCGCCATTGGCGTCTTGCCCGCGACCAAACCACACCGGTTCGCCATCGAGCGCCAACAACACGCATTGATGAACATAAAACGACCAACCGTCATAGCCGGTCAGCCAGGCCATGTTCGACGGATCAGTGACCAGCAACAGCTCGATGCCCTGGGCCTGCATGGCCACGCGAACCTTGGCCAGACGCTGGGCGTATTCCTCCCGTTCGAACGGGAGATTGACGACTATCTGAGACATGCACATGCCCTCTGATAAATGACGCACGGATGAAAAAACCAATTAGCTGGCGAACTGAAAACCTTTCCCGGCCGAGCGCGCACGCTCAAACGCCAGATTGGCCATGGCCGTGTCCTGAGCGCCGGTGCCGGTGAGGTCGCACAAGGTGATTTGCGACGCCTCGGTTCGACCGGGGCGCTGGCCGGACAGCACTTGCCCCAGCTCCACCAGCCCCGATTCGTCAGCAAAGACGCCGGCAGCCAGGGCGTGATGCAACTCGCCAAGGAGGCGTGTCTGGCTCAGCCGGTCGGCGACGTAGCGATCGACCCTGGCCAACACCTGCGGGGCAATTTCGTTTTTGTGTTCGGCGTCCGAGCCCATCGCGGTGATGTGCAGGCCGGGGCGCAAGTGGTGGGGCTCAATCAAGGGTTCGCGACTTGGCGTACAGGTGATCGCGATATCCACGTCGGCCATCGCCTCGTCGAGGCTCGCGCAAGCCGTGACCATCAGACCGCTGTCGCGCGCCAGTTCATTACCGAAGGCGACAGCCTTGGCGCTGTCCCGGGCCCAGACCCGTACGTGTTCGATCGGCCGCACCAGACGCAACGCCTGAAGCTGCAACGCCGCCTGCTCGCCGGCACCGATCAGCGCCACGCTGCGGCTGTCGGCCCGGGACAACGCCCGAGCCGCCACGGCACCGGCCGCTGCTGTGCGCACGGCGGTCAGGTAACCGTTGTCCAGCAACAAGGCTTCCAGCACACCAGTGCGCGCCGACAACAACATCATCATGCCGTTGAGGCTTGGCAGACCCAGTTTCGGGTTGTCGAAAAATCCCGGGCTGACCTTGATCGCAAAACGCTCCAGACCGGGCAGGTACGCGGTCTTCACATCCACTTCACCGTTGTGCTCGGGGATGTCCAGACGCAGGATCGGCGGCATCGCCACCGCAGCCGTGGCCAGCAGCACGAAGGCCTGCTCAATGGCGTCGACGCTCGGCAGATCCAGCGCTACACAGGCGCGCAAGTCCGTTTCGCTCAATAATGTGATGTCAGTCATCGACGCAGTACTCCCGTCAGTTGTTATTGTTTGGGTTCAGGCATCGGCACCGGCGAGGACACGCAGGTGCTGATCGATGTCGACGTTGCGCCCGCTGACCACCACCACGATCGGTCCACGCGGTTCGATCAGGCCATCGAGCAGCGCGGCGATACCGACCGCCGCAGCGCCTTCCAGCACCAGACGTTCTTCGCGATAGGCATGGCGGATGGCGTTGGCGATAGAGGCTTCGCTGAGCAGGTGCAGGTGATCGCAACGTTCGCGGGTCATGTCGAAGGTGTAACGGTTGTCCAGACCGATGCCGCCGCCGAGCGAGTCGGCCAGGGTCGGCAGCTCTTCAACTTCCACCGGGAGTCCGGCCGCGAGACTGGCGTGCATGGCCGCGCCGCGCTGCATGCTGATGCCGTGGGTCACGATCCGCGGGTTGGCGCTTTTAAGGGCCAGTGCCACGCCGGCAAACAGACCGCCACCGGATAAAGGCACCAGGATCTGCGCCACGTCCGGTTGCTGTTCGAGGATTTCCAGCCCGAGGGTGCCCTGCCCCGCGATGATGGCCGGATGATCAAAAGGCGGCAGCAACGTCGCGCCCTCTGCGCCGGCAATCCGTTCGGCTTCGCGCTGGGCATCGTCCTGGGACTGGCCAACGATGCACACCTGCGCCCCGAGATCACGAATGGCCTGGACCTTGTTCGCCGGCACGAGATGCGACAAACAAATGGTCGCCTTCACGCCTTGCCGGGAAGCGGCATACGCCAGTGCGCGACCATGATTGCCGGTCGAAGCCGCTACGACACCACAGGCTTTTTGCTCGGCGCTGAGTTGCGCCACGGCATTGCTCGCGCCGCGCAATTTGAAACTGCCGGTGATCTGCAGGGACTCGAGCTTGAGGTAAACCGCTACGCCCAGCCGCTGCGAAAGGCTCGGCGAATACTCCATGGGCGTACGCCGTACCAGCGATTCGATTCGCTGGCGAGCGAGGTAAATATCGTTTAGTTGCAGCGCTGACATGACCGCATCCCGACAGAGGTGTTGGGCGCAGTCTAAGAGGGCTGGATTGTCGCAATGAATGTACTAGGTCAATTTAGCCGACAAACTTTTTACGATCTTTTTTCCGTCTAGAAATCGTGAATTTGCGGGTACTGACCAAAAATCTCGCGCATGCCGATCAACGCATTGCGCATTTCTTCGTCGCTGCATTCAGCGCCCACACACACCCGGACCGCGCGCGGACGAGGCGTGCCGCGCACAGTGAACGGGTCAGGGGACGTGACTGCAATGTGCTTGTGACGCAGCGCCCGCACCAGGCTGTCGAGCTCCCAATGTGGCGGGATGCCGATCCAGGCATTCAACGCATGGGGGTGTTGGGCAAGCACGTAGTCATCCAGGTATTCGGTGATCATCGCCTGGCGTCCGGCCAGTAATTTACGTTGCAAGCGCACCAGCGTGTCGGCGCGACCGTCGCGAATCCATCGAGCGGCGATCTCGGAAACCATCGGCGTAGCCATCCAGCTGTTCACCCGCAGAATGCTCTCGGTGCGCAACGCCAGGCGCTTGGGCACCACGAGGTAGCCGATGCGCAAACCGGTCAGCACCGACTTGGTCATGCTGGTGCAGTAGAACGACAGCTCCGGCAGGTAATGACTGATCGGCGGCGCCCGCTGTTCATCCAGCAAAGGGCCGTACACATCGTCTTCGATGACGTGCACGCCGAAACGCCGGGCAATCTCGGCGATTTCACGCCGGCGACTGTCCGGCATCAGGCTGGTGGTTGGGTTATTCAGGTTCGGCGTGCACACCAGCGCGGTGATCCGCTCGTTGCTGCACATGTCTTCGAAATGTTCCGGGTCGATGCCATAGCGATCCATCTCCAACCCCTTGAGGGTGAAGCCCAGCACCTGAGAGTTGCCGATCACACCGTGGTCGGTGACCCCTTCGCAGAGCACCACATCATCAGGGCCGGCCAGCGAGGCCAGTGCGAGAAAAATCCCGTGCGCCGCGCCGTTGGTGATCAGGATGTCATCGCGCTCGACTTTCAGTCCCTGGCGGCCGATCCAGTGCATGGCCGCTTCGCGGTGCGATTCGAAACCGGCGATCGGGCGAAACGCGTGAATCCACGGCTGATCTTCTTCGGTGCTGAGCTCGCGGCAGGTCTCGCGCCAGAACAGATCATGCTCGCGAGTGTGCATGATCCGCGTGATGGAAAAATCCACCAGTGCCCGTTCAGGGCTGTCGAGAATGTACGTGGCCACCCGATCGCTCATGCGCCGCGACACAAAGCTGCCGCGCCCGACCTCGCAACGGACCAGGCCCTGGCGCTCGAGTTCTTTATAGGCATTGGTGACTGTCTGCACGCTGATCCCCATGGCATCGGCCACGTGCCGCTGAGGGGGCAGGCGCTGATCGTTGGCCAGGACACCCTGTTCGATGTCGTCGGCGATCGCCTGCACCAGGATCTTGTATTTGGACTCGCCACTGCGGGCCATTTCCAATGCTGCTTTCCACTTGTCCATCAGCGTTCAAACCCGCGTCTGTGCTCGTCGGAACAGCATCCCGCGAGAATCCATGCAAAGCAATTGTCCTAGTGCAATGCAATGATGCGCAGGGCTTTTGTATGCTCGGTTCAAGGTCGATGCACGGGCTGTCCTCAAGCCCCCACAATAAAATCAATCGATCTGTACCGGTGCAGTGTCCCATTCAATGGAATCGGCCCTTGTACGCTTTGCTCTTGTAACACTGCCTCCTACCACAGAGCCGTCGACGACGGGTCCACAAGAAACAGGAGATTTTATCGATGAGCAATTTCCCCTTTGGTACCCCTCACGCTTTGCGTCGCCTGTTCGTGGCTTGCGCGATGTTCGGCCTGGCCGCCAGCGCTCACGCCGCCAGCACGCTGGAAACCGTCAAACAGAACAGCAGCATTCGCGTCGGCTATGCCAACGAAACCCCGTTCGCTTTTACCGAGACTGACGGCAGCGTCACCGGTGAGTCGCCGGAAATCGCCAAAATAATCTTTGCCAAAATGGGCATCAAAAAAGTCGATGGCGTTTTGACCGAATGGGGTTCATTGATCCCGGGCCTGCGCGCCGGTCGGTTCGATGTGATTGCGGCAGGCATGTACATCACGCCCGCACGATGTAAGCAGGTGCTGTTCACCGACCCGCAATATCAGCTGCCGGACGCTCTGCTGACGGCTAAAGGCAATCCAAAAAACCTGCACAGCTATGAAGACATCGCCAAAAACCCTGACGTGAAACTGGCGATCATGGCCGGCACGGTGAACCTGGCGTATGCCCGGGATTCCGGTGTGAAAGACTCGCAGATTCTTCAGGTGCCCGACACGACCGCTCAGCTGCAGGCCGTGCGCGCCGGGCGTGCCGATGCCGCCGTGGGCACTCAGTTGACCATGAAAGGTCTGGCCAGCAAGGGGGGCGAGAAAGTCGAAGCGGTCACCGAATTCAAGGATGACCCATCGCATATCGGCTACGGCGCCCTCGCCTTCCGCCCGGAAGATAAAGACCTGCGTGATGCGGTCAACGCCGAGCTGAAAAAGTGGCTGGGCTCCGAAGAGCACCTGAAGGCGGTTGCCCCTTTCGGGTTCGACAAGTCCAACGTGACAAGCAAAACGGCTGCCGAGCTCTGCGCTCAATAGTCGAAACAGGCATGGCGCCACGGCGCGATGCCTTTTTCCCTGCTTAATCCGGATGGCCAGGTTTAAACCATGGGTGAATTACTTCCGCTATTGATTCAAGGCGCCTGGGTCACGCTCCAGGTGACCTTCTTCGGTTCGATACTGGCGATTGTCGCGGCCATCCTCGCGGCCCTCGGGCGCATGTCGCCATGGCGGCCGCTGCGCTGGTTTTCCGTTGCCTACATTGAAGTGTTTCGCGGCACGTCATTGCTCGTGCAGCTATTCTGGCTGTTTTTTGTACTGCCGCTGCCGCCGTTCAACATCGAATTGAGCTCCTACAGCGTGGCCATCGTCGGCCTCGGACTGCACATCGGCGCCTATGGGGCCGAAGTGATGCGCGGGGCGATCAGCTCGGTGCCCAAGGGCCAATATGAAGCCTCGACGGCGCTCAACTTCAGTGGTTACAAGCGCTTCCGGCGAATCATCCTGCCCCAGGCGCTGCTGGCGGCTATCCCGCCGGGTACCAACCTGCTGATCGAGCTGCTGAAAAACACGTCACTGGTCTCGCTGATCACGTTGTCCGACCTGAGCTTCCGGGCTCGGCAACTGGATCAGGCCACCTTCCAGACGCTGGAAATCTTCAGCCTGGCGCTGGTGATGTATTTCGTCATGGCGCAAGCCATCAACCTGGGCATGCGTGCGCTTGAGCGCCGACTGGCTCGCGGACGGATGCGGGGAGGTCTGTCATGACATTGTTCGACTGGACCTACGCCTGGCAAATCCTCCCGGACTTGCTGCGCGCGTCGCTCAACACCGTAGGCATCACCCTGATAGGCTTTCTGATCGCCATCGTGCTGGGTCTGTTCCTGGCCATTGGCCGACGCAGCCGCAGGGTTTGGTTGTCGTGGCCGACCACAGGGTTGATCGAGTTCATCCGCAGCACGCCGCTGCTGATCCAGGTGTATTTCCTCTACTACGTGCTACCCAACTACGGCGTCAGCATGACCGCCATGCAGGTCGGGATTCTGGGTATCGGCCTGCATTACGCCTGCTACATCGCCGAGGTGTATCGCGGCGGTCTCGACGCCGTACCCCGGGCGCAGTGGGAGGCGGTAACGGCGCTGAACATCGCTCCGTACAGCGCTTATCGCAACATCATTTTGCCCCAGGCCCTGCGGCCGATCCTGCCGCCATTGGGCAACTACCTGGTGGCGATGCTCAAGGACACGCCGGTGCTGTCGGCGATTACCGTGGTGGAAATCATGCAGCAAGCCAAGAACATCGGCTCCGAGAACTTCCGCTATCTGGAGCCGATCACCATGGTCGGTCTGTTTTTCCTCGCCCTGAGCATCGCTTTGGCTTATCTGGTACGGCGCCTTGAAGTGCGCCTGGAGCTACGCTAATGACCTCTCCACTTTCGACACCCAGCGACTTTTCACGGCACGGCAACGCGACTTCGCTGCACCCGCAGGAGACCCCGGCCATGCAGGCAACCTCATCGGTCAAGCCGATCGTCAGCTTCCAGGACGTCACCAAGAGCTACGGTAACTTCACGGTGCTCGACCACCTGAACCTCGACGTCACGCCGGGCGAAAAAGTCGCGATCATCGGCCCGAGTGGCTCGGGAAAATCTACGCTGTTGCGGGTCTTGATGACGCTGGAAGGCATCGACGACGGAGTGATCCGCATCGACGATGACCTATTGACGCATATGCCCAATCGCAACGGTGTGCTGGTGCCGGCCAATGACCGGCATATACGCCGGGTGCGCGGCAAGATCGGCATGGTGTTCCAGAGTTTCAACCTGTTCCCGCACATGACGGCGTTGCAAAACGTCATTGAAGCGCCTGTCCAGGTGCTCGGCATGAAACCCGCCGAGGCACGGGAGCGCGCGGCGGACTTGTTGGAACTGGTGGGGTTGGGCAGCAAACTCGGGCACTACCCTTCGCAGCTGTCCGGCGGCCAGCAACAGCGGGTGGCGATTGCCCGGGCGTTGGCGATGCGGCCCAAAGTCATGCTGTTCGATGAGGTGACATCGGCGCTGGACCCTGAATTATGCGGAGAAGTGCTCAATGTGATCCGCAAGCTCGGCACCGAGCACAACCTGACCATGTTGATGGTCACGCACCAGATGGGGTTCGCCCGGGAATTCGCGGATCGGGTGTGCTTCTTCTACAAGGGCCAGATTCATGAACAAGGGACACCCACGCAGGTCTTCGAACACCCGCAGCAGGAACGTACCTGCGCGTTTCTCAGCGCGGTGAAAGAGGCGAATTAGGAATGTTGAGGGGAATCTAATGTGGGAGTGAGCCTGCTCGCGATAGCGGTGTATCAGGCGACATGGATTCGTCTGATACACCGCTATCGCGAGCAGGCTCACTCCCACAGGGGTTACGCGGTGTTTAAGGGTATTGCTGAACGTTGCCCTGCTGCTGGCCACCGTATTGCTGACCCGGAATCGCCTTCAGGTTGACCTCGACGCGACGGTTCTGTGCCCGCCCATTGACGTCGCCGTTGCTGGCAATCGGGTTATCCGGACCGGCACCGCGAGCTGACAGGTTGGCACCGCTGACACCTTGCGACGTCAGGTAGGTTGCAACGCTTTGGGCGCGACGCTGGGACAGGTCCATGTTGTGCTGACGGCTGCCGGTGCTGTCGGTGTAGCCGACGATTTCGATCTGGTTCTGGCTGAATTCTTTCAATGAGCTCGCCAGGTTGTTCAACGGCTGATAGAAGCTCGAAGCGATGTTCGCCGAATCGGTTGCGAATGTGATGTTGCCCGGCATGATCAACTTGATCTGATCGCCCTGGCGCTGCACTTCGACGCCAGTGTTGGCCATGCTGGCACGCAGTTTCTTCTCTTGCTGATCAGCGTAATAACCGTAACCGGCAGCAGAAGCACCGACCACCGCAGCGCCGATCAGCGCACCCTTGCCACGGTTGTTGTGGTCAATGGCAGCACCCGCGAGCGCACCGGCCAGAGCGCCGAGGCCGCCGTACTTGGCTGTTTTGCTCATGCCCGTGGAACCGCCATCAGCCTGACCCTGGTTGTCATACGGGTTAGGCGAGGCACAGCCAGACAGCATGGCCATGGCAGTAGCGACAATAATCAAACGACGCGTGGTGAACATGAAGAGCTCCTACTTTCTGAATTCTGTGGGGCAACGGACTCAAGCATTCGTACTGTGAGGGCTGGACCTTTGCGGGCGTTGGATCATTTCCAGCGGTAAAAATTCCGTCCACCGGACCTCAGGCCCGTACAAACGGGTTCTCGCGCATTTCATCACCCAAACGCGTGTCCGGGCCGTGACCGGTAACGACGGTCGCGTCTTCGTCGAGGGTATACAAACGCTGCTTGATCGACCGCACGATGGTCGCCTGATCACCACCCCACAGATCCGTGCGCCCTACCCCACGACGGAACAACGTATCTCCGGCGATCAGCAGCTTGGCCTCTGAAAACCAAAAGCTCATGGAGCCCGGCGTATGGCCGGGCGTGTGCAGCGCGACACCACAACCACACGCCAGCTCTTCGTCATCGGCCAACCAGCGATCCGGCGAAGGCACGGGGGTGTAGGGAACACCGAACATCTGGCATTGCATCTCCAGATTGTCCCAAAGAAATTGATCTTCCTTGTGAAGGTGCAGGGTTGCGCCGGTTTTCTCCTTCATCTGACCAGAGGCGAGGAAGTGATCGAGGTGCGCATGGGTGTGAATGATGCTGACCACCTTCAGTCCAAGGGCATCGAGGCGTGCCAGGATCAGTTCGTGGTTGCCACCCGGATCGACCACGATGGCCTTTTTGGTGATCGGATCGCCGATGATCGTGCAATTGCACTGCAACGGGCCGACAGGAAAAGTTTCGCGGATCAGGGTCGGTATCTGTGACATCGGGCGTGCTCGAAAAACATGAATAGGCAATTTTGGCACATTTGCGTCAAGCCATTCGCTAGCGCCGTCATCGGAAAGGCGCTAGCTCAATACTCCCAATTCCTTAGCCCGCGCCACCGCCTGGGTCCTGCGCTCAACGCCGAGTTTGCTGTTGATATGGCTGGCGTGGGTTTTGACTGTGTGCAGGGAGATAAACAGCTGGTCGCTGATTTCCTGGTTGGAACAGCCTTGGGCAATCAGTTTGAGCACGGCGAGTTCACGTGTACTGAGTTGTTCGCACGACGAGTGCGAAGGCTCGATAGCGATGCGCGCCGCCACCGCAGGCAAGTGTTCAGACAAGCTGAGGGTGACGGCGTTTTTTGCGTGTTGATGCAATTGCTCGCGCAACCAGTCGGGGTGTTTGCTCAACAAACGCTCGAAGGGTTGCAGGACACCGCCACTCGCCGCTTCAAGCGACTGGGCGAAAGAATCCCGGGCCTGAGACTCTCGGCTGGATGCCAGCAGAATCTCGGTCTTCTGAACCAGCGCCATCACGCTGAGCATCTGCCGGCCCGTCTGCTGACCATTTTCGAGCAAGGCGTTCAATCGCCCCTCGGCCAGCATCGGTTGACCCTGGATGACTTCCAGCAGGGCCTGCTGCAATTCAATATGCAGCGGCAGTTGCGGGTGAAACTCAGGGGGTGCTGCGGGTTGCTCGCCGTTGTAGGTCTGGCCGAGGCGCGCCAGCCAGGCCTCAGCCAGGTCCGTGCGTCCCTGGGCCAGCCACAGTTCGCATTTGACCAGGGTAATCATCGCCAGGTAGTAAATCGGCGGCACGTCCCAGATGTGCATCAGCCGCTCGGCCTCGGCGAGTTCAGCGAAAGCTTTGGCAAACTCGCCGCTGTTGCCTTCAAGCCTGGCAATCACGCAATGGCCGATCAACACGCTGATATCGCGACAGGCCCGGGCTTCATTCAACCCGGCCAGCAAGCGTACTCGGGCGGCCTGTGGCTGCAGACGCATGGCGAGCAGAAACCCTTCGTACAACGTTAATCGTGCGCGCACGGCGTAAAGCCGTTGCGGTGATAAGCCCTGCAAACGTCGTAAACCCTGCCGGACCTCATCCAGCGCACGAAGAATCTCACCTCGCGCCTGCAACACCCGGGCGCGGTCGTAATGGGCCAGCGCCTCGAACAATGGATTGCCGACCCGTTGCGCCAGCTCCAGAGAGTCACGGTTCAGCCCGCGCGCGCGCCACAGGTCGCCATCGGCAATGGCCAGATTGGACAGGGTCGACAGGCACATCAATCGCTGGCCGTAACGCTTGGATGGAAGGCTCTCCAGCGCTTCGGTGCAATACAGCAGGGTCAATTCGCGGTTGCCGCGCCCACGGGCGATGATTCCGCTCAAGGCCAGCCATTGCGCCAACATGGATTTCTGCGCCGTGGCCGAGGGGGCCGGCAGGAAGCGACTCAGGTGACTGGCCAGCTCCTCGGCGGCGTCCAGTTGGCAGGCCAGCCCCAGCGCCCAGCTGTACAGCACGATCAGTCGAGGGGTGCTGATCAGCAGGCTGTCGGGCAAGTCCATTTTCCAGCGCAGCAGCATGCCGACGTTCTGTTCGGCCAGGAGTTGTTCTTCAGAAAGGTTCTGTACCAGGTTCGCCGCGACGTCCAGATGCCCGGCGCGCAACGCCTGCTCCACGGCCTCATCCAGCAAGCCCTGTGCGTTGAACCAGCGACAGGCGCGCAGATGCAGGCTTGCGGCGGGCACGATCACCTGTGCGGTCGGGCGAGTACGCAAGAGATCGGAAAACAAATGGTGGTAGCGGTACCAATGTCCGTGCTCGTCCAGCGGCACCAGGAACACTTGATGGGCCAGCAGAAAACGCAATATTTCGGCGCTGTCATGGGCTTCGCGAACGGCGTCGCACAGCTCGCTGCAAAAACGTTCTTGTGGTGCGGTGTCGTACAGGAATGACTGCACTTCGGCGGGCAGGCAATCGATGACTTCTTCGAGCAAGTAGTCGCGGATCAACCCTTCCCCGCCGTGCAGGGACTGGGGTAATTCACCCTCGGTACCCGCTTCCGAAGCGGCCAGCAGCCAGAATCGCAGCCCGGCAACCCAGCCCTCACTGCGCTGGATCAGGTTCTCCAGCGCTTCGCCACGCAAGGACGTGCTGTGCCGATCGAGGAGCGTCAGCGCTTCATCGTGGGTCAGGCGCAAGTCCTGTTCGTGCAGTTCGAGCAGTTGCCGCGACAAGCGCAGGCGCGCCAGGTGCCAGTCCGGACGCTGCCGACTGGTGACCATCACGAGCAGGCCATCAGGAAGATGATTGAGGAAAAATTGCAGACAACGATCAAGCACCGGCCCTTGGGCCAAATGGTAATCGTCCAGCACGAGAAGCAACGGCGCCGTCGGTAACAAGTGCACGGCCAACTCATCGAGCAAACCGTCCAGCCATTCTTCGAAGGCAAACGGTTGATGCCGCTGACGCATTTTCAGCAGCCCCAGTGACTGGCTACCGAGTTTCGGGAAATAGTCTTGAAGGCCTTCGAGCAGTCGTTCCAGAAAGCGGCCAGGATCACTGTCACGCTGGCTCAATCCGAGCCAGAGGCTTTGCCAGTGAGCCGGTAGCCCCTGGCAGAATTCCACCGCCAGCGAACTCTTGCCAAACCCTGCCGGCGCACTGACCAGCAACAGCCTGCCACCGAGACCTGCACTCAGGCGCTCGCACAAACGAGGTCGAAGCACATGGCCATCGGGCAACGGGGGGCGGAAAAAACGTCCGTCCAGTGCCGCGACGGCAACGCTTGCAGGGCCCGGGATAGGGGACAGATCAGTCATGGCCGGCTCTTGTTTGAATTGCTGATGGCGGCATTGCAGATGTCCGCAGACTAGCGGTAAACGCAGAGGGAATGAAGGTTATTGCAACAAATGACTACAAAAAGGCTACAAAGCGTTTCGACTGTGGGGGAGTCACGTTGCCCCTGTAGCAGCTGCCGAGCCTGCGAGGCTGCGTTCGATTTGAGATTCGGCGACTGCTGCGCAGTCGAACGCAGCCTCGCAGGCTCGGCAGCTGCTACACCGGCATTGGCATTGGCATTGGCATTGGCATCGGCATTGGCATCGGCATTGGCATTGGCATTGGCATTGGCATTGGCATCGGCATCGGCATTGGCATTGGCAGCATTACCTTAATGAACACACAAAAAAAAACGCCCCGAACCAGTCGGGGCGTTTCTAGAGGGTGCAGCCTCTGCTCAGTCCTTAGCGAACACCGTCCTGACGCAATGCGGCTGGCGTGAAGTCGCTGGTGGTGGCGGTGAAACCGAAGTCATATGCCGATTTTTCTTCGTTCTTCATGCCCAGTGCCAGGTAACGGCCCGATTGCAGGTCATACAGCACTTCCAGGGCGTACCACGGCACTTGCTTGTCGTAGTAGTCCTCGGCATGCGCCTCGGCCACACGCCACAGCTGACCGCGACCGTCGTAGTGATCGATGACCGCTGCTTGCCAGGTGTCTTCGTCGATGTAGAAATCACGTTTGGCGTAGATATGACGCTGACCTTCCTTCAGGGTCGCGACCACATGCCAGACCCGGCGCAACTCGTAACGCGTCAGGTCCTGATTGATGTGGCCAGCCTTGATGATGTCGGCGTACTTGAGCGTCGGCGAGTCGATCTTGTAGCTGTCGGAGGCGATGTACATCTCCTTCTTGCCTTCAAGTTTCCAGTCGTAACGATCCGGCGCACCGTTGAACATGTCGAGGTTGTCGGAGGTACGCAGGCCATCGGCAGCAGTACCCGGCCCGTCATAGGACACTTGCGGCGCACGACGCACACGACGCTGACCGGCGTTGTAGACCCACGCCGAGCGCGGTTCTTTAACCTGGTCGAGGGTTTCGTGTACCAGCAGCACGCCACCGGCCAGACGCGCCGGCGCGGTCACTTTCTGCTTGAAGTAGAACAGGATGTTGCCCGGGTTCGCTGGATCGTAATCCTTCATCTTGTCGCGGAACACGAACTGATCCTGGAAGTACACCAGGCTGAAAGAGCCGTTCGGCTGAGGCGTCGCCTGGGTAACGAGGCGAGTCACGCTACCGCCGCGATACCGGGTGATGTGGTTCCAGATGACTTCGACGCCGGTCTTCGGAATCGGGAATGGCACGGCGGTCTCGAAGTTTTCAAGACCGTTGCCGCCGGATACCAGCTTGGTGTTGGTGGCGTTTTTCTTGATGGACGCGAACACTTCATCCGGCACGGTCGAGCCGCGATGGGAGGTGTAGACCGGCATGATGAAGGTTTCCGGGTAACGCTTGAACATCGCGTATTGGCCCGGAGCAAGCTTGTCCTTGTACTGGTCGACGTTCTTCGCCGTGATGGTGAACAGCGGTTTCTCACTGGCGAACGGGTTGGACAGGAAGCCTTTGCTGTCCACGGTCCCCGCGTTTTTCGGCAGTGGCTTCCAGGCCGGGATCGACCCGTCGGCATTGCCCGCCATTTCAGCGCCCATTGGCGTCAGGCTCTTGCCCAGCTTGTCCGCTTCGGCGGCAGGGACGGCGGCCATCACACTGGTCGCCAACAGCGAAAGTCCCAGAACACCGGCTTGGAACAGACTCTTTGTTATTTTCATATGTGTGTTCGTCCTGAAAATACAGTGCTTAGAAGTTCACGCCGACGCTGAGTGCAACAAAGTCGCGGTCGTCCACAGTGGTGTACTTGCCGTCGAAGAAGTTGGTGTAGGCCAGGCTCGCGGTGTAGGTGTTCTGGTACTCGGCATCGACACCCAGGCTGACCGCTTTGCGACCTTCCTCGAAGTTGCCGCCAGGGCCTGGGGAGTAACCGCTTACGTCGTGGGACCAGGCCACGTTCGGTTTGAGGTTCACACCGGCAAACACGTCGTTGTATTCCCAGATGGCGCGACCGCGGTAGCCCCATGAGGTTGCCGTGGTGAAGCCTTCGTTGTCGCAATTGCGGCTGCGGTTGTTCTGCGGTGAACCAGGACCTGCACCGTTGATGGTGCTGGCGTTGAGGATGTTGGCGCAGGTATCGACGCCGCCAGTGGCTGGCAGCTCACCTGGACCGTAGACCGGATCACGGCCGTAACGCACATCGGAGGTGCTTTCCAGGCCACCGACGTGGGTCACGCCGACTTCACCGACCACGGTCAGACGGCTGGCGCCCATGACCTGATCGAAGAAGTGCGTCAGGGTGGTCTGGAACTGGGTCACTTCCTTGCGGCGATAACCGTGCAGGTCGGAACCCGGTGATGCCGAGAGCAGCGAAGCGTTGGTCAGCGCACCGCCCAGAGGACGAACACCGGCGAACAGGATGTCGGTGGAGTTGAGCTGCACCGGTGCGTTCGGACGGTAGCTGATCTCACCGCTCCACGCCGTACCGGTAGGCAGGGTGGTGGAGAAGCTCAGGCCGTAGAGGCGAATGTCTTCCGGGTATTCGATGAAGTATTGCGAGTTGCCGGCCACCAGCAGTGGTGCGAGTGCGGCGAATGGCCCAGGCAGACCCGCTGCCGTGTTGTAGACCGACTGCGGCGCACCCGTGGCGCTGAAGATCGGCGCACGGCTGTGGTAGTTCATGAAGTAGGCACCGAACTCGGTGTCCAGCGGGTCGAACATGTACTTCAAGGACGCGCCCCACTGGCCGCTGTCCCGAGCATCGCGATCCGGACCGCGACGAACCAGAACCCCTTCATCGTTGACATCGACACCCGCGCCAGCCAATGGACCCAGGGCGATGGCTGGAATCTGCGAACGCTTGTTCAGCACGCGCAAGTTGTTGTCGCAACCGTCAGCAACGATGTCTGGCTGAGAGAAGAACGTGCCGCAGTTGTCGACGACGGTCTGGTCCCATTCCAGCTGGTAGAACGCTTCGCCCGAAAGGTTTTCGGTGAGGCTCTGCGAGACGTAGAACATGTTGACCGGGATCAGGCCTTCCTTGATCTCGGCACCTGGACGACGGAATGCGGAAACGTCGATCGGGTTGATCGAGTTGATACCGCCACCGATGAACGTACTTTCACCCCAGCTCACGACCTGCTTGCCCAGGCGGACGGAACCCGGCTGATCGGCAATGGCGTAGTTGTGGTAGATGAAGGCGTCGAGAATCTGGCCACCGGAAGACTTGGCGCCTTCCTTGCGGTTGTCGTTGCTGACGTTCTTGAACTCCAGGTCTTCGTTCTGCAGCGCGAAGTCGTACCAGTATTTGCCCCGTACGAAAACACCGGTATCGCCGTATTTCAGCTCAAGGTCATGGATGCCTTTGAAGATCTTCGAGAAGGCCTGGCCGCTCTTGAAGTTCAAGTGACCGTCGTCGGAGGTCTGGGACAGACCGTGACCGCCGTTGTTGACACCAATGAGGTTCTTGTTCGGCGACTGGGTGGAGACGCTCATACCCAGGGAGAGAGAAGAGTCGAACTGACCTTCGATTTCACCAATGTTGAAACTGACGCCGAATGCGGGCCCGGCGAGCGTAGAAGCAAGACTGACCGCCAGCGGCAATTTCGCCCGGCGCCAGAACTGGTTTACTGATGTCATCGACGCTACTCCATGTGCATTATTGTTATGGCAGTGAGTACTTTTAAAAACGTTGTGGATGACCGGAAACCAAGGTGTCCCGAAGTCAATCCCAAGGTGCATCGCCCCGTTTGTGCGTGTGCTCCGTTCTTAAAAATCCTTGAGCGGACTATAGCCAGCAGGTAGTAGAGCTTGATCCCTCTAAAGTGTGATTTGCAGCTGCCAGCCACTCTGGAACAGTCCTTTCGCCAGTCCGACAACTGTCGGCACGGGAAGAATGGCTGAAAATTCAGATTTCACAAGCCAAGCGCTTGCTTGGTGGGGCTGGCGTGCCTTTTCGGGCACGCCAGAAATGCTTAAAGCGTCGAGAGGAAGGTGCTGTTGTTGGCTTGCCACTCGGTGATGTCGATGCGAATTTTTTTCTTGTCGAGTTTGCCGACGCTGGTCTTGGGAATTTCAGTAACAAGGGCGATCTGGCTCGGGATGGCCCACTTGCTCAGGTGCCCCAGTTCCACGAACGGCTTGAGGTGTTCCTTGAGTTCCTTGGCCCCGATAACGTGGCCCTCGCGGATCACCAGCAACGCAAAAGGACGTTCGCCCCACTGCGGATCGGCGATGCCAACCACTGCTACTTCGCGTACCGCTACGTGGCGGCTGATCAGGTCTTCGAGGTCCAGGGAGGAAATCCATTCGCCACCGGTCTTGATCACGTCCTTGATGCGATCGCGAATGTCGATCACGCCCATGCTGTCCAGGGTCGCGACGTCACCGGTATGCAGCCAGCCACCAGCCCACAGCTCTTTGCCCTTTTGCGGTTCGTTGAAATAGCCCTCGGTGAGCCACGGCGCGCGCAGTACCAGTTCGCCTTGGGTCTCGCCATCAGCGGGCAGGAAGTTACCGTCAGTGTCGACAATCGCCGCTTCCACCAAGGGCCCTGGAACACCGGCCTTGATGCGATAAGTGGTGCGTTCGTCTTCCGAGCCCGCCATCAGCTCGTCGTTGAGGTGAGCGCACGACACCAGCGGACCGGTTTCCGACATGCCATAGGCGGCGGTCAGCTGGATGCCCTTGGCTTTGGCCGCTTCGTACAAGGCACGGTTCAGCGCGCTGCCACCAATGACGATTTTCCAGCCCCCGAAGTCGGTGTTCTGCGCGGCCTTGGCATTGAGGACCATTTGCAGAATGGTCGGCACACAGTGGGAAAAGGTAACCTTTTCCTTGCGCCACAGCTCCACCAGGTACTCAGGGTCATAGCGACCGGGATAGACCTGCTTCAGCCCGAGCATGGTCGCGACATACGGCAAGCCCCAGGCGTGAACGTGGAACATCGGGGTAATCGGCATGTACACATCGTTGGTGCCCAAGAGACGCACGCTGTCGATGGCGCCCATGATCGTCGACACGCCCATGGTGTGCAGCACCAGTTGCCGGTGGGTGAAGTACACGCCTTTGGGGTTGCCGGTGGTACCGGTGGTATAGAACGTGGTGGCGACCGAGTTTTCGTCAAAGTCCTGGAAGTCGTACTGCGGGCTCGCGTCTGCCAATAGCTGCTCGTACTCACCGACAAGGTTCGGCAGGTCAGCGGTTTTCTCCGGCAAATCGGTCAGCAGCAGGGTTTTATCGACGGTGGTCAGGTGACCGGCAATCGCGTTGTAAAGCCCTACAAACTCGCTGTTGACCAATACGAATCGGTCCTCGGCGTGATTCATGGTGTATAGAATCTGTTCCGGTGACAGGCGCACGTTAATGGTGTGGATCACCGCACCGATCATCGGGATGGCGAACATGCACTCCAGATAGCGATGGCTGTCCCAGTCCATCACCGCCACGGTATCGCCCGCTTTAACACCGGCCTCCGTCAGCACATTGGCGAGCCGCGCAACTCTTTCGATCAGGGTTGGGTAGCTGTAACGCAACTGATCACGGTATACGATCTCGCGGGTCTTCTCGTAGCGAGCACCCGACATCAGCAGCCGTTTGATCAGCAGCGGGTATTGGTAAGCGCCTTCGGCTGGGGGGATAACGCGAGTCTGCAACATAAGAATCCCTTTTCCTGACTGCACGGTCGTGGCTGAAAGCAAGCACTCTAATGCCGTTGCACGAGTGCCAAATCAGCCGAAGGAATGATTCGGCGCCCGTGTAAAATGCTAGCTTTGCGCCACTATCGAGACGGGTTTCCGGGAATTTTCGCTGTTTGCCGTGTAAAACCTTGTAATGGATGCAGCATCGTTCGTGAGACCTACGTACCATTATCGATGTAACGAGCATGCCGGTAGACTTATAACTATTGACCGAAACATCGTCCCCTCTTCACAGTCAGGCACTTGCCATAACGCCTGCCTTGCCAATTGCCATCGGTATTGCATAGAACAATGAGCACTGAAGTGATCGCCCCTCTGGACCATTCCAAGATACAAGCGCCCCTGATTTCCATCGTGGCGCCTTGTTACAACGCGGAAAAATACCTGGAAGAAGCCATAAAGAGCATCTTCGGCCAGGAATACCCGAACTTCGAAGTCATCATCGTGGACGACGGGTCCAGCGACAACAGCATCGCAATGCTCAAGCAATTGCAGAACACCTATGACTTTCAGCTGTACACCCAGGCTAACCAGGGTGTGAGTGCGGCGCTCAACCATGGTTTGCGCTACGCCAAGGGTGAGTACGTGTCGACCCCCGACCTGGACGACATCATGCTGCCGCAGTCCTTGAAAGTCCGCGCCGAGTACCTCGACAAGCACCCGAATGTCGGTTGCGTCGGCGCGCTGATCATCTATATGGACAGCGAAGGCAAAACCCTCAAGCAGCAACAGCGCGATCAGATCCGTGTTTACACCTTCGATCAGATTCTCAGTCGCGCCGTGGTGATCGGCGCCCCGACTGCGCTCTACCGCATGAGTGCTATGCGCAATGCCGGCTTCTATGCGCCCAACCTGCGCGTACAGGACTTCCAGATGACCTTGCGCATTGCACGCCTGGGTTTCGAGATCCATGAACTGCCGGTGTGCGTGACCCGCTATCGCCGCCACCCAAACAACCTGTCGAGAAAGTACAAGGTATTGCTGCAGGCGGACCTTGAAGCCATCGCACCGTACCTGAGCCATCCGGGCTATCAGAGCGGGCGTACGCAGTTGGTGAACAAAGCCCTCAAATACGCCGTGATCGAAGACAAGAAAGAAGCCTGGAAGCTGCTGCGTTCCATTCCGTGGCGACATTTGAATCGAACCAGCTTCAGACGTTTGAAACGCTTGATGCTGCATCACTGACAGATATTCACGCGTCCAAACTTCTTCCGCTTTCCAGGCATTGCCCATGAAATTTCTCGAAAAACTCAAAGAACGAAAAACCAGAAAACATCTCAAGCGCCTGGAAAAACTGCAAAGGGCTCCGGAAAAAATACGCCTGCGCTATCCCAAGTATCAAATCGGCGTAGGCACTTACGGTATTCCGAATGTGATGGAGTTCGGTGACGACACGATTCTGAAAGTCGGCTCTTACACATCGATCGCCGAGGGTGTGCAAATTTTGCTGGGCGGCGGACACCGTACCGACTGGGTCAGCACCTACCCGTTCCCCCTGATGATCGATGAAGCCCGGGACATTCCAGGTTGCAGCCCGACCAAGGGCGATGTGGTGATTGGCAGCGATTGCTGGATCTGCGCCAACGTGATGATCCTGTCCGGCGTGACGATCGGCCACGGCGCGGTGGTCGCGGCGGGTGCTGTCGTCACGCGTGACGTCGAACCCTATGCCATTGTCGGCGGCAACCCTTGCCGCCACATTCGCTGGCGGTTCGAGGAAGATGTGCGCAATGAACTGTTGGCGTCCGCCTGGTGGGACTGGCCGATGGAAGAGGTCAAAACCGCCTCTCGCCTGCTCTGCAGCAGTGATATGGAAGGTTTTCTGGATTACGTCCGCCAGCGTCAGACGCCCGCAGTCGACGCCACTTAAAGCAGATACGGCCGCAGCTGATCATGCCGCGGCCGCTGAACGCGCGTTAATGCATTTCGGTGAAGGCCAGTTTTACGCCGATGGCAATCAGTACCGCCCCCATCGTGCGATCAAACCAGTGGCCCATGCGAGCGAAGCCGGCGCGCACACGTTGCTGGCTGAACAGCATCGCCACCAGGCAAAACCAGACCGCCGTCGCCACCGCGAGGTAGATCCCGTAACCGGCCTGCACCGCCAATGGCGTGTGCGGGTTGATCACCACGGTGAACAGGGACAGAAAGAACAGCGTGGCTTTCGGGTTCAGGCCGTTGGTTACGAACCCCGACGTAAACGCTCCACGCGCAGTGCGCTCGCCGACTTCCTTGTGCAGATCGTCCGCAACCGGTTTGGCGGGCTGCGCACGCAGTGCCTTGAAGCCGATGTACAGCAGGTAAGCGGCGGCGGCCCACTTCAAGGCGTTGAACAGCACAATCGACTGCGACACGATCAGCCCGATGCCGAGCAACGAGTACCCCACGTGCAGGAAGATCGCCGAACCGACCCCCAGCGCCGTCCAGGTGCCGGCACGACGACCATGGGTCACGCTCTCGCGCACCACCACGGCAAAGTCGGGGCCGGGACTGGCCACGGCTAGCAGATGGATTAGGGCAACGGTCAAAAACTCTGTCCAGTACATGTGAAAATCCTTAGGCGGCAGGCTTAACAAAAATCTCAAGGGTAGCTTCGCAACTGTGGCGAGCGAGCTTGCTCGCGCTCGGCTGCAAAGCAGTCGTAAACCAGGTGATGCGGTATTCCTGAAAAAACACGGTCGCCTGTGTTGGGGCTGCTTCGCAGCCCAGCGCGAGCGAGCTCCCTCGCCACGGGTTTGGCACCGGCCCACTTAATAAGTAACTCATTGTTTCATCTGTTAGGCTCGGCAGATTACGCCTTCAGTTCACCGCACAAAAGGTACAGTTGATGACGAACACTCACCGCGCCGTTTTCCTCGACCATCCCTCCCTGGACCTGGGTGACCTCGATCTGAGCCCGTTGCGCGCCTGCTTCAGCGATTTGCAACTGTTCGCCCAGACCACACCGGACCAGGTGATCGAGCGCCTCAAGGGCGCCACGGTCGCGATCAGCAACAAAATCCTGATCGATGCCGCCGCCATCGCCGCCAGTCCCGAACTGAAGCTGATCCTGATCACCGCCACAGGCACCAACAATGTCGACCTCGCCGCCGCCCGCGCCCATGGCGTCACGGTGTGCAATTGCCAGGGTTACGGCACGCCCTCGGTCGCGCAACACACGATCATGCTGCTGTTGAACCTGGCAACGCGCCTAGCCGACTATCAGAAAGCGGTCAGTGAAGGACGCTGGCAGCAGGCGAAACAGTTCTGCCTGCTGGACTATCCGATCGTCGAACTGGAAGGGAAAACCCTCGGCTTGCTGGGCCACGGCGAACTGGGTGGCGCGGTCGCGCGACTGGCGCAAGCTTTCGGCATGCGTGTGCTGCTGGGACAGATTCCGGGGCGCCCTGCCCGGCCGGATCGGCTGCCACTGGCTGAACTACTGCCCCAGATCGATGCCTTGACACTGCATTGCCCGCTCAATGAACACACCCGCCATTTCATCGGGGCCGCCGAGCTGGCGTCGATGAAACCTGGCGCTTTCGTGGTCAACACCGCACGCGGCGGACTGATCGATGAACAGGCGTTGGCCGATGCGTTGCGCGGCGGTCACCTGGGCGGCGCGGCCACCGATGTGCTGAGCGTCGAGCCGCCTACCGCCGGCAACCCGTTGCTCGCTCAGGACATTCCTCGACTGATTGTCACCCCGCACAATGCCTGGGGCAGCCGCGAAGCGCGCCAGCGGATCGTCGGGCAACTGACGGAAAACGCGCAGGGATACTTCAGCGGTAAAGCACTGCGGGTCGTCAGTTGATAGACTGCGGCACTTTTTTTCAGGGAGCAGATTATGGATCCGCGCAGTGAAGTACTGCTTCGTCAGGCCGAGTTATTCCAGGGTTCGGTGCTACTGGCCGGTTTGCCCGCCGATGATTTGCTCGCTCGCCTGCCTGGCGCCCATGGCTGGTGCTGGCACGCCGGCGATCAAGCAGCACTCGATGCCCGTTTCGCCGAGCGCAGCCACTTTGGCGTGACGGCGCCTGAGCGTGAGTTCGATTCCGCGGTGGTGTTTCTGCCCAAGTCCAAGGACCTGACTGACTACATTCTCAACGCCCTGGCCTCGCGCCTGGCCGGCCGGGAACTGTACCTGGTGGGTGAAAAGCGCAGCGGCATCGAAGGCGCCGCCAAGCAGCTCAACCCCTTTGGCAAGCCGCGCAAGCTCGACAGCGCGCGTCATTGCCAGCTTTGGCTGGTCACTGTTGCCGATGCCCCACAAGCCAAATCTTTGGAAAGCCTGGCCCAGACTTACGAGTTGCCGCTGGCCGAAGGTCCGCTGAAAGTCATCAGCCTGCCGGGCGTGTTCAGTCACGGTCGGCTTGATCGCGGCAGCGCGCTACTGCTTGAACACCTGGACAAGTTGCCGAGCGGCCACTTGCTGGACTTCGGTTGCGGCGCCGGGGTGTTGGGGGCTGCGGTCAAGCGGCGGTATCCGCACAACCAGGTCACCTTGCTCGACGTGGACGCCTTCGCTGCCGCGAGCAGCCGTCTGACACTGGCTGCCAATGGCCTGGAGGCCGACGTGATTACCGGCGACGGTATCGATGCGGCACCGATGGGTCTGAGTGCCATTCTGAGTAATCCACCGTTCCATGTCGGCGTGCACACCGATTACTTCGCAACCGAGAACTTGCTGCGAAAAGCAGCCAAACACCTGAAAAACGGCGGCGAACTGCGCTTGGTTGCCAATAGCTTCCTGAAGTATCAACCCTTGATCGAAGAGCATCTGGGTGTCTGTGCGATCAAGGCTGAGGGACAGGGTTTCAGGATCTACCGCGCCAAGCGTGGCTGAAATTTCTTTTCAAAAAGAGGCTTGCCCAATCGGATTTGCCTAGGCAGAATCCGCTCCGTCCTAGGGGAGTAGTCTCCCACGAGCGCCATGCTCGTCCGGCATACGTCAACATACTTGGTCCTCAGACCATGGCGTATGCGACCCAAGCGTCCGCATCAGACGGATCGCAGGGTTTGACAAGACCTATGACACGAACACCTTACCCGGGGCGGGAAGGCTGTACGTGTCATAGCCGTGTCGACCCGCCCCTTAGGAAAACCCCTGATGCTGGATTCTCTACTCGTTCCGACCGCAATCGTTGCCTTGGCCGAAATCGGCGACAAGACGCAACTGCTCGCGCTCATTCTCGCTGCCCGCTTTCGCAAACCCTGGCCGATCATCGCCGGCATCGTTGCCGCAACCCTGGCCAACCATGCGGCGGCCGGCGCGGTGGGCGCCTGGGTCGGTGGTTTCTTCTCGAATTCGATGCTGCACTGGATCCTTGCCGTGAGCTTCGCCGCGACGGCGTTGTGGACCCTGGTGCCGGACAAGATGGATGACGACGAAGCCAGTACCGCGCGTAAATTCGGGCCGTTCCTGACCACGCTGATCGCGTTCTTCCTCGCCGAGATGGGCGACAAGACCCAAGTCGCTACCGTGATGCTCGCGGCGCAATACCCGGAATTGTGGCTGGTGATCATCGGCACCACCCTGGGCATGTTGATTGCCAACGTACCGGTGGTTCTGGCGGGTAACTTTGCGGCGGACAAACTGCCGTTGACCCTGATCCGTCGCCTCGCGGCGTCGGCGTTTTTCATCCTGGCGATTGTCGCGGTGTACAAGGCGATGCAGAGCAGTGGCTGGATCTGACGCGGTGGTTGGGTAGACCGCGTTATCGTTCATCGCCAGCAGGCTGGCTCCCACAATTGGAATGCATTTCCCTGTGGGAACCAGCCTGCTGGCGATGAGGCCCTTATGGACGATTCGCCAGCAAGCTGGCCCTCACAATTGGAATGCATTTCCCTGTGGGAGCCAGCCTGCTGGCGATGAGGCCCTTATGGACGATTCGCCAGCAAGCCGGCCCCCACAATTGGAATGCACTTCCCTGTGGGAGCCAGCCTGCTGGCGATGAGGCCCTTATGGACGATGAATCAACATCAGGATTTCGGCGCTTTCTCGTACAGAGGCATGACTTTCGGAATCGCCGCCTGCAGCGAAGCAATGCGACTGGCCGAGGCCGGGTGAGTGCTCATGAACTCCGGTGGCGAGCCTTCCGACGCCTTGGACATCTTGTTCCACAAGGTAATCGCGGCGTTCGGGTTGTAACCGGCGCGGGCTGCCAATTCCAGACCGATCAGGTCAGCTTCGTTTTCGTTGGAGCGACTGTTGGGCAGCGTCATACCGTAGTTAGCCACGGTGTCCGCCAGCGCCAGGCTGTCCTGGCCGAGGCCGAACAATGCACCGGCCCCCTGCTTGGCCATCTCGATGCCATAGGCCTTGGACATCGCTTCACGACCGTGCTCGCGCAAGGCGTGAGCGATTTCATGGCCCATGATGGCAGCGATTTCATCATCGGTGAGTTTCAGGCTGTCGATCAGACCGGTGTAGAAAATGATCTTGCCGCCAGGCCCGCAGTTGGCGTTGAGCTCATCGCTCTTGATCAGATTCACTTCCCATTTCCACTGCGCCGAATCCGGGCGGAACACGGGTGCCTGAGCAATCAGTCGATCAGCGATCGCCTGCACGCGCTTGGCTTCGCTACTGGTTTTGTCCAGCACGCCCTTGCTGGTCGCCTCACCCAAGGTCTTTTGATAAGACTGGGCGTACATCTGGTTGACCTCGTCCGTCGACAACATGCTGAACATGTATTGCTTGCGCTCAACGCCCACGGCCCCGCCGCTGGTGGTGTTGACCGACTGACAACCGGCGAGCAGCAAACTTGCGCTCAGTGCACACAAAACCAATGTCTTGTTCATCGAAAAGCTCCTTGAAAACATGCGGCGTATCCTAGGCGCGCAATTGTATCTGCGCCAGATACATCCGTCGTGACGAAACACATTTCAGATAGATCTCGAAAAGATCAAAAGATCACGGGCTGTGATTTTCCGGTTTTGATTGTCTACACACTGCAGAGACGCCCCTACCCCGGGGTTAAACACTCCGGTGCATTGAGCTTGGGATCATTCACCAGATTGGCCAATACCCGCTCGCGCAACGCAATGGGCTCACTGGCCAGCAGCGCCTGCAGCACATGCAACGGCGTTTCGGGATTGAGCCACGCTTCCTGTCCCGCCGCATCGAGAATCAACGGACGACGCTGACTCGCCGCCGGCTGGGTGATAACTGCGGTGCTCAGCCAGACCTGTTCCTGCACCGGATACGCCTCCCAGATCGCCGCAAAGCACAGCGCCGAGCCTTCTCCCGGCGTCAGCCAGTACGGACGTTTACGCGTCGTACCGCGCCATTCGTAGAAGCCGTTGGCCGGCAGCAGGCAACGGCGCAGGCGAAAGGCCTCGCGAAACATCGGTTGTTCCGCAACGGTTTCAGCCCGGGCATGGGCCGGCGTGCGGGACAGGTCGGTCAGCCATGGCGGAGTCAGACCCCAGCGGGCACGGGCCAATTCACGTTGGCCGTCGACGTTCGCGCGCAGCATCAGCACCGAATCGGTAGGGGAAATGTTCCACTGGGCCTGTTGATCGGCCGGAAAACCTGGCAGCGCCGCGAAGGCGGGGTTCCAGCGAAACAGGGCATAACGTCCACACATGGGGCAGCACGACTCTTGATAAAACGAACGTCAGCCTAACAGACCAGCGTGCCGGGAAAACTCTCCGGCTCATCACCAGGAAGCGGCAGCGCGGCATTGTACGCGGTGATCAGTTCTCGGGCGTATACGGCCTGGTCATTATCCACCGACAGCCCAAGAAGGCCGAAGATCGGCAATTCGCCGGTGCCACCGACCAAGTCGCGCCCCTCCAGATGAGCCTCGATGCCTTCGCTGGCCAGCATGCCCTGCAGCAACTCGCCTTCCATCAGGTTTTCCGGTTCGTAGATTCGCTGCATGGACGCCCCCTCACTCGTTTTCACTGAAAACTTCGAGATGCCACTCTTCTCCTTCGACCTGCAACACGAATGTGATGGGTCGACAACACACCTGACAATCCTCGATATAGGTTTGATCGCCCCCCGACAAGTCCACTGTCGTCTCAACCTCTTCACCACAATACGGACATTCATACAGTGCCGATTCCAGCATCGCGGTCTCCCAAGTGACTTGTGCGTATAATCGCCGGTCTATTTGCAGGGCTATTTTTGTCTGTCTTACTTTTTCAGACCGTGCCCTGTTGGTTTTCGATCAAAACCTTTACTTACCCTAGCCGTTTCTAACAAGAGAGCATGATGGGCGAATTCGATACCATCCGACCTTACGACGACAGCGAAGTCCCAGCGGTGCTGGCTCGGCTGCTCAGCGACAAGGCCTTTCTAGATATCCTCACCCACTTTCGCTTCCCGCGTTTTGCCGGTGCTTTAGGCTGGGCGCTCAAACCTCTTATAGCTCATCGGTTGCGCCGTGAGTTCGCCGGCGTCAATTCGGTGGCTACGCTGCAGGACAAAGTCGAGGTTTACGTCGACCACACCATTGAGCGCGCCACCGACGGCGTGACCTACAGCGGCGTGGAACAATTCAAGTCCGGCAGTGCGTACCTGTTCATCGCCAACCATCGCGACATCGTCATGGACCCGGCATTCGTCAACTATGCCGTGTACCACGCCGGCCTCCCGACCCCGCGTATCGCCATCGGCGACAACCTGCTGCAAAAGCCGTTCGTCAGCGACCTGATGCGCCTCAACAAGAGTTTTATCGTGCACCGTTCGATCACCGGGCGGCGCGAAAAAATGGCGGCTTATCAGCTGCTGTCGGCGTACATCAACCACTCGATCCGCACCGATTGCGCCTCGATCTGGATTGCCCAGGCTGAAGGTCGGGCCAAAGACGGTGACGACCGTACCGAGTCGGCGATCCTCAAGATGTTTCACATGAGTCGCAAGGACGAGCCGTTCGGTGAAGTCATCCGGTCGCTGAATGTGACCCCGGTGTCGATCAGCTACGAGTACGACCCCTGCGATCAGGCCAAGGCTCGCGAACTCTTTATCCGCGCCACCACTGGCACCTACACCAAGGTGCCGGGCGAGGATGATGTGAGCATTGCCAAAGGCATTACCGGGTACAAGGGTCGAGTCCACGTGAATTTTGCCGCACCGATCACGCAGATGTTCGACGACACCAAGCAATTGGCGATCGAAATGGACAAACAGATTCTGGGTGGGTATCGATTGTTCCCGGTGCACTACCTGGCATACGCCCAATGGAAAGACGCCGACCCGCAATTGCAGGTGCCGAAAGCCGCCGAGGTGTTTGCGGCCGACGAACTGGCCAAGGCCCAGGAAGAATGGCAACGTCGCCTGGACGAATGCCCCCAGGAGCATCGCCCGTACCTGGTGCAGCAGTATGCGACGCCGGTGCGCAATCAGTACCGGGTTAAAGCTGGGTTGCCGCTGTAAATTTCGAAAGATTAGAAGATCAAAAGATCGCAGCCTTCGGCAGCTCCTACACGGTTTTCAATGTAGGAGCTGCCGGAGGCTGCGATCTTTTTTGCTTCTGAACGTTAGAACCGGGTGCTGATCCACGAAACGAGCAACGCCAGCCCCAGGCAGGCAAAGCCGAATCGATAGAAAAAACGGTTCATGCGCAAGGTTGCCCAATCCAGGAGCGGCTCTTCGCTCGGGCGGCTCTGGCGCTGAGACGCAAGACTGGCCAGCGCGCGTTGCTCGCGACGACGCGTAGCGTGCAGCAACCAGCCGCCGGGAAAGGCAAGCAGCAGGGCCAGCAGGTTGATCAATTTGGCGGGATGGGCGGTAAACAGCGTCATCAAATGCAGCGACATCACGGACCTCAAGCAAAACAGCTGTGGCAGGCACCGGACCGGCGACCGCGCGGCAGATTCTACCGAAAGCCTCTTCGCTTGCCCTTCCTTTCCGACAAATAACGAAGCAACTGACCCAATACTGCCTTGTGTCACGGCGACGTCATCTAATTGCGGCAGTCTGGCGCCCCTCGAAACCGACAGGGAAACCGTCATGCTGCACGCCGAAAACCAGGATCGTCTCTACCTCATCGCCCAAAGCGACGAACAACAGAACCTCGTGGGAAGCCTCGCCTTCAACGTTCAAGACCGCCACTGGCTGGTGTATTGCGCATTGGGCGGTCATCAGCACGCGGACTTGCCGGAGACCGATTTGCTGACGGGCGTGAGCGTGCTGGACTTTTATTCGCAAGCTGCCTGACCACAGAAGGACTCTGTATCAGCCATAAAAAAACCCGGGCCATTTCTGGCACCGGGTTTTTTCGTCTCGCGAAAATTTACTGGCCGAGAATCTGACCCACTGACGGGTCTTTGAACAGACGCGTCAACGCATCGCTCAACACATCGCTGACCAGCTTGGTGTTGGTCTCCTGATTCGGCGCCATACCGAAACGCTGATCCAGGGATGCGCCGTAACGACCGCTGTAACGACGACCACCGTTCTGCACATCCGAGCGGAACGTCGCGCCAATAGTGGCTTCCGTCACGTACATGCCTTCTTTGGGCGACTGATACTTCAGTTCGGCCAGCGTCACGGTCAACTGCGGCGCGTTCATGCCGTTGCTGACCGGCGTGAAGCCCAGCAGGCGCACGGCCGCTTCGGCCTGAGCCTGCAACTTCGGCAGGATCTGTGCGCCCTGCACAGTAATCGCGCTGGTTTCAGGGTACATACCGCCACGGGTGCCCAGGGTTGGCGACGGACGACCATCCACCACACGAACCACCACCTGCTGACCATGGCCAACCGGCGCCAGCTGAGTGGTCAGCCTCGGCTCCGGGCTCAGTTGTTGCGGGCTATGGGCGCAGCCGACGAGGGTCAAACTGGTCACAGCAATCAAACCGAACAACAAGCGTTGCAACATGCTCTTCTCTCCAGAATCAGGCACAAACAGGCCGGCAGTATAGCGGTGCGCCACCGGGGCAAACCAGCGCAACAATTACAGATAAATCTGACACGCCTATCAGACTGCGGTTCATGTCACAGATCTGTCACCGCCCATACACTTGCACGTCACGACCCACTGGCAACCTTCGCATCAGTCCCCCAACAAGGAACCTGGCCATGCGCTACCTCATCTCGCTGTTCGCCCCCCGTCCGCTGCATCGCTGCTTCGCCCTGCTCGACCGCAACGGTCATTGCCAGGCATTCAAGCAGTGCAGCCTCCAGCCAATGGGTGACGGCTGGGTCGAAATCGAAGAAATCCGCCTCAATTGGCTGCACCATCCCCTGCCCCCAAGTGCCCGGGTCCGCCAGCGCCAGACTCGCTCACGGGCCCAACAACTGTTGACCACCTGACCGGACGCCTAATAAAAGTCATTATTGACGACCATTTCCCCGCGTTTCTTCGTTACAATCTCCCCCCGATTATAAGGACGTCTCCTGATCGGGCCCCGCAGCATTGTCAATGCGCTTGTATTGACCCTCGATACCGCCCACAGAGAGCCGCCCACACAGATCGTGTGAAGCTGGCGCTTGCTGTTCTTCAAGCAAAAAACCCACTTTTCGCGAATCTGCAGAGCTGTCATTACGCTCGGTCACTGAGCTGTCTGCCCGTTTTGCCGGTCATGTAACCCATGACGGCGATCCATCCGGGCACAGTGCCAGGCTGGGACAGCCCTTTTTGAGGTTCACGTCTTCAAAAGAGCGTGAAAAAAACGGGTTTTCACAACTTCACAAGAGTGTGGCGAGCAAATGAATAGTTTTGCGTCTGAACATGCACCATTAGCGTCTGAAACAGCCCAACGACACAGGACCGAGTACTCCTCGAACACCGGAGCCTGAAGCCTGTCCGCTACGGATTTGGTTGCACAAACGGATGTATCGACCATAAGTCGAATTGCCAGTCGCGCGTTGAAATGAGTTCATAGACCTCATTATCCCGGCCGGTAGCGTCCGTCGAAGTTGCGATAAATTGCGAAGATTCGGACATGGCGACAGTGCCATGAGTACCAGGGGCATCACTGACTCGCCCCGGAACGCCTGGCAGCCATACCGACAATTTGGTGCTGCAGATTTTGGAGACGCGTTAAATGGCGCATAACGAAGCAGTCGACGTAGTACTCGTAGGGGCCGGCATCATGAGTGCCACCCTCGCCGTACTGCTCAAAGAACTCGACCCCGCGATCAAGCTGGAAGTCGTCGAGCTGATGGATTCCGGTGCCGCGGAGAGTTCCAACCCGTGGAACAACGCCGGTACCGGTCACGCCGGGCTGTGCGAGCTGAACTACACGCCGCAGGCCGCCGACGGCACCGTCGACATCAAGAAAGCCGTGCACATCAACACCCAGTTCGAGGTGTCGAAGCAGTTCTGGTCGTACCTGACCAAAAAAGGCACCTTCGGCTCGTGCAAATCGTTCATCAGCCCGGTCCCACACCTGAGCTTCGTGCAAGGTGACGGTGGCGTGTCCTTCCTCAAGGAACGCTTCAATGTGTTGAGCAAGCACCACGCTTTCTCGGACATGGAATACACCGAAGACAAGGCCACCATGGCCGAGTGGATGCCGCTGATGATGCCAGGCCGTCCGGCTGACGAAGTCATCGCGGCCACTCGCGTGATGAACGGCACCGACGTCAACTTTGGCGCCCTGACCAATCAATTGCTCAAGCACCTGACCAGCGCACCCGATGCCCAGGTCAAGTACTGCAAGCGAGTGACCGGCCTCAAGCGCAACAACGGTGGCTGGACCGTCAGCATCAAGGACGTGAACAGCGGTAACACCCGTGAAGTCGACGCCAAGTTCGTCTTCCTCGGCGCAGGCGGCGCAGCACTGCCGCTGCTGCAGGCTTCGGGCATTGAAGAAAGCAAAGGCTTCGGCGGCTTCCCGATCAGTGGCCAGTGGCTGCGCTGCGACAACCCGGAAGTGGTCAAGCACCACCAGGCCAAGGTGTACAGCCAGGCAGCGGTGGGTTCGCCACCGATGTCCGTGCCGCACCTGGACACCCGTGTCGTCGATGGCAAGAAGTCCCTGCTGTTCGGACCTTACGCCGGGTTCACCACCAAGTTCCTCAAGCACGGCTCCTTCATGGACCTGCCGATGTCGGTTCGTGCCGGCAACATCGGCCCGATGCTGGCGGTGGCGAAAAACAACATGGACCTGACCAAATACCTGGTCAGCGAAGTGATGCAGTCGATGGAGCAGCGCCTGGACTCCCTGCGTCGTTTCTACCCTGAAGCGAAAGCCGAAGACTGGCGCCTGGAAGTGGCCGGCCAACGGGTGCAGATCATCAAGAAAGACCCGAAAAAAGGCGGCGTGCTGCAGTTCGGCACCGAGCTGGTCGCGGCCAAGGACGGTTCCCTGGCAGCACTGCTCGGCGCTTCGCCAGGTGCTTCGGTGACGGTTTCGATCATGCTTGAGCTGATCGAAAAATGCTTCCCGAACAAGGCATCCACTGAATGGGCTGCCAAGCTGGCAGAAATCTTCCCGGCCCGGGAAAAGGTTCTGGAAACCGACGCTGCGCTGTATCGCAAGATCAACACGCAGAACAACGTCGCACTGGAACTGGTTGAAGCCAGCAGCGAGACCGAAAGCTACGCTTGATTCGGTCCCATAAAAAACGCCCCGTTCTCAATGAGACCGGGGCGTTTTTTTATGCCTGGCGACACCCTCTTATGTGGCGAGGGGATTCATCCCCGTTCGGCTGCGCAGCAGTCGCAAAACTTTTGAATGCTTTGTCTGACATACCGTGTCAGCAGATTTTGGGGCCGCTTCGCAGCCCAACGGGGATGAATCCCCTCGCCACAGGTATTCGTTCGCTTCGAATACAATCAGCCACGAGCCTTGGCGATCAGCTCAATGTACTCGGCCGCATTGCGCTGATCCTTGATCACCGCAACAAAATCATTGCCGTGCTCGTCCTTGCCATCCAGGTCATGACCCGCCTCGACGAAGAACGTCAGAAAACGCTCGAAGTCATCGATACGCAGGCCACGGTAGGCTTTGATCAGTTTGTGCAGCGACGGCGAAGTGGCGTCGACCGGCTCGAAATCGAGAAACAACTTGATCTGCTCATCGCCGATCTCGTCACCAATCACTTGCTTCTTATCTTTACGCATTGCCGACTCCAGCTCGCAGACATTTCACGGGGCGGGCAGTTTACCCCTCCCTTGGCGCCGCACTCAACGCGGACGAACACTGCCGGTGTGCAAATCCGCCCAGATATGGCCGTTGGCATAGCTGAGGAATTGGCAATACACCGTGTCATTGCGCAGCAGATCGATCACCACCCGGTACTGTGCCATCGGGTAGTAAAGCGTCAGCGTCCTGGTTTTATCGTCATAGATCGGCTTTTTCAGGCTTTTGCTTTCGCCGTCGAAGTTGACCAGCACTTGATTGATGGTCGCCCCCTTGTTCAAGGACTTGCCCTTGAGGCGGATCATCAACGGTGACGTCACGGGAATCGGTTGCTGGTTGGATTGGCGCTGACTGCCCACCACTACCGAGTATTCCGTAACCTGCAGCAACTGTTGCAGGTCCGGTTCGGCGTCACGCAGGTTCAGGTCATCCGGTGGCAGGAACTGGGCATGCATGGGTGCAGGGGCGGCAGCCAGCGGCAGGCTGAAAGCCAGCATCAGTACGGCGAAGCAGCGAATCAAAAGGCTCATGACGGGCTCCGGAGATGAAGCCGAGCACTGTAACGCATACCTGTAGCAACTGGCGAAGCCTGCGTCCGGCGGCGGAGCCGTCGTTAATCCTGAATCTACATTTTTCCTGACACACCCTGCTGCCTGATCTCACGACGGCTTCGCCGCCGGACGCAGCCTTCGGCAGCTGCTACAGGGAGTCTGGTGCTGTCAGGCGCTCAATCAAACTGCGCGCGCATCCAGGCCTGATACTCGGCAACGCCCGGCTGGCCTTCGCGCGGCGCCCAATCTGCCAGCTCACCGTCGCCGACCGGGCGATAAGGACCGGCCTTGCATTCGAACATCAGGCTGTCGGCTTCCAGCACCACCAGGCCATGGAACACGCCAGTGGGCAGGTCCACGCCGATACAATCGCCACCGGCCTGCAGGATGCGCTTGCTGACTACCCCGCCCGACTCGTCAAAGATCAACACGCCAAGCCGGCCTTTAAGGACCAGCAAGGTTTCGGCCTTGTTCTCGCCAAGGTGCCGATGTGGCGGGATATAGGTACTCGGCTGCAGCCCGACGGCCATGCGATGGCAAGCATCTTCCATCTGATGGAAGTTGTGATGTTGACGCCCACGGGGATTAGCCGCGGCTTTCTCGGCCAACTCAGCGAACAGCGTTTGATCAAGAAAGCTCGGCGTGGTCATTGATTACATTCCTTTAACGGCAAAAATCCCGTTGGCGTTGCGCCAGTAACCTTTGTAATCCATGCCGTAACCGAAGATGTAACGGTCGATGCACGGCAGACCGACGAAGTCGGCTTTCAGGTCCGGGCGAGCCTTGCGGTCGTGGTCTTTGTCGATCAGTACCGCGGTGTGCACTTTGCGTGCGCCGGCATGTTTGCAGAAGTCGATGATCGCACCCAGGGTGTGACCTTCGTCGAGGATATCGTCGATGATCAGCACATCACGGTCGATGAACGAAACTTCCGGCTTGGCTTTCCAGAAAAGGTCACCGCCGCTGGTTTCATTGCGATAACGGGTGGCGTGCAGGTAGGACGCTTCCAGCGGGAATTGCAGATGGGTGAGCAGCTTGCCAGCGAAAATCAGGCCGCCGTTCATCACACAGAACACCACCGGATTGCTGTCAGCCAGTTGCTCGTTGATGTGCGCACCGACGCGGGCGATGGCCGCCTCGACTTCAGCTTCGGTGTACAGGCAGTCAGCCTCTCGCATGATTTGACGGATATGCTCGAGATCAGCGGACATGGCGCTCTCCAGGGGGACTTATTCGGGAAAAGCGGGCAAAGGTACGCATCCCGCCCGGCCAGATCAAGCGTTTGTGGACTAACGTACTCTATGTCTATAGGACAACACTCTCGGATAGATTAATCTAGGCCGCTTTTTTTGCCCGCCGCCGGAGCTTTTCCCATGCCCATCCTCGAGATCCGCCATCCGCTGATCCGTCATAAACTTGGCCTAATGCGCCGCGCAGACATCAGCACCAAGAATTTCCGTGAGCTCGCTCAGGAAGTCGGTGCCCTGCTGACCTATGAAGCCACCAAAGACTTGCCGCTGGAAGCCTACGATATCGAAGGCTGGTGCGGAACCGTGTCGGTCGAGAAAATCGCCGGCAAGAAAATTACCGTCGTGCCGATCCTGCGTGCCGGCATCGGCATGCTTGAAGGTGTGCTGAGCCTGATCCCGGGCGCCAAAGTCAGCGCCGTGGGCGTGGCCCGCAATGAAGAAACGTTGCAGGCACACACCTACCTGGAAAAACTGGTCCCGGAAATCAACGAGCGCCTGGCAATGATCATCGACCCGATGCTCGCCACCGGTAGCTCCATGGTTGCCACCATCGACCTGCTGAAAAAAGCCGGTTGCCGCGACATCCGCGCCATGGTGCTGGTTGCCGCGCCCGAAGGCATTGCCGCCGTGGAGAAGGCTCACCCGGACGTGACCATTTACACCGCGTCCATCGATGAACGATTGAACGAGCACGGTTACATCATTCCGGGCCTCGGCGATGCGGGTGACAAGATCTTCGGCACCAAGCAGAAGGACGCTTGAGCATGCAGGAAGAGTTCAACGATCCGCTCTGGCGCACGGTGTTGTCCGGCGCACAGATGCTGTTCGTAGCGTTCGGCGCCCTGGTGTTGATGCCGCTGATCACCGGTCTCGACCCGAACGTAGCGCTGTTTACCGCAGGGCTGGGGACGATCCTGTTCCAGATCGTCACCGGCCGTCAGGTACCGGTATTTCTGGCATCGAGTTTTGCCTTCATCACCCCGATCATTCTTGCCAAGGGCCAGTTCGGGCTCGCGGCGACCATGGGCGGCGTCATGGCGGCAGGCTTCGTCTATACCTTTCTCGGCCTGGCCGTGAAGATCAAAGGCACCGGTTTCATCGACCGGCTGCTGCCACCGGTGGTGATTGGTCCGGTGATCATCTCCATCGGCCTGGCCATGGCACCGATTGCCGCCAACATGGCGATGGGCAAAGCTGACGATGGCTCTGAACTGATTCATTACCAGACGGCGATGCTGATCTCGATGCCGGCATTGCTCACCACGTTGATCGTAGCGGTGTTCGGCAAAGGCATTTTCCGCCTGGTGCCGATCATTTCCGGCGTGCTGGTCGGTTTCGCCATGGCCTTCTACTTCGGTGTAGTGGATACCGCCAAGATCGCCGCGGCACCCTGGTTCGCCATCCCGCACTTCACTGCGCCGGAATTCAACTGGCAGGCGATTCTGTTTATCGTTCCGGTGGCCCTGGCGCCAGCGATCGAGCACATCGGCGGTGTGATTGCCGTCGGCAGCGTGACCGGTCGCGACTACCTGAAAAAGCCTGGCTTGCATCGCACCCTGCTTGGTGACGGTATTGCGACTACCGCAGCCGGTCTGTTCGGCGGCCCACCCAACACCACCTACGCCGAAGTGACTGGCGCGGTGATGCTGACCAAGAACTACAACCCGAAAATCATGACCTGGGCGGCGATCTTTGCCATCAGCCTGGCGTTTGTGGGCAAGTTCGGTGCGCTGCTGCAAAGCATTCCAGTGCCGGTGATGGGCGGGATTCTCTGCCTGTTGTTCGGTTCGATTGCGGCGGTGGGCATGAACACGCTGATTCGCCACAAGATCGACCTGGGCGAGGCACGCAATCTGGTGATTGTTTCGGTGACCCTGGTGTTCGGGATTGGCGGTGTGCTGGTCGGTACCGGGACAGGCCCGGACGACTTCGGCCTCAAAGGCATCGCGCTGTGCGCGGTGGTGGCGATTGCGCTGAATCTGCTGCTGCCAGGCAATGACAGCTGGAAGCACAAGAAGGCGGATGAGCCGCTGCTTTAACAGCGCACACACCCCCTGTGGCGAGGGAGCTCGCTCCCGCTGGGCCGCGAAGCGGCCCCAACCCCTGCAACCGCGAATTTATAGACATACCGTATTTGCAGGATTGACGACCGCTTCGCAGCCGAGCGGGAGCGAGCTCCCTCGCCACAGTTTGTGTTCTTACAACGAGAGCGGCGCTCGCTCACACAAGGCAGTCAACGCCCGCGCCCACTGCGGGTCATCGTTGAGGCAAGGCACCAGCACCAGTTCTTCCCCTCCCGCTTCGCGGAATTGCTCCAGCCCGCGATCGCCAATCTCCTCCAGCGTCTCGATGCAATCGGCAACGAACGCCGGGCACATCACCAGTATTTTCTTCACGCCGCTTTTGGCCAGTTCGTGCAAACGGGCTTCGGTGTAGGGTTCGATCCATTTCGCCCGGCCCAGGCGCGACTGGAACGACACCGACCATTTACCGTCCGGCAGCCCCATGCGTTTGGCGAACTCGGCAGCGCTGCGCAGGCATTGCGCGCGATAACAGGTGGCCAACACTTCAGGCGAAGCGTTCTTGCAGCAATCTTCATTCTTGAAGCAATGCTGGCCGGTGGGGTCGAGCTTGGTCAGATGTCGCTCCGGCAAACCATGAAAACTCAGCAGCAGGTGATCGTGATCCTGCGCCAGATACGGCTTGGCACTGGCGACCAGCGCATCAAGGTATTCCGGCTGATCGTAAAACGGCTGGAGAATCGAGAACTGTACGTCGAGTTTCTTCTCGCGCACGACGCGTTTGGCTTCTTCAATCACCGTGGTCACGGTGCTGTCGGCGAACTGTGGATAAAGCGGTGCGAGGGTGATGCGTTTGTGGCCTTGAGCGGCGAGCTCCAACAGTTTGGTCTCAATCGACGGCTCGCCGTAACGCATCGCCAGCTCAACAGGCCCATGTGTCCACTGCGGGGTCATCGCCTGTTGCAGGCGACGGCTGAGCACCACCAACGGCGAGCCCTCCTCCCACCAGATGGACGCGTAGGCATGGGCCGACTGCTCCGGCCGCTTGATCAGAATCAGCGATACCAGCAAACGGCGCACCGGCCACGGCAGGTCGATCACATACGGGTCCATCAGAAATTGATTGAGGTAACTGCGCACATCCGCCACCGAAGTGGAGGCCGGTGAGCCCAGGTTGACCAGAAGCAATGCGTGATCGGTCATGCAACGTCCTATTTCAAAGGCGGCTGGACAGGTCGTCCAGAGCCGCGCGCAAATCAGTGAACCGGAAAGTGAAACCCGCTTCCAGCAAGCGGACCGGCATGGCCTTTTGGCCGCCCAACAACAGCAATGACAGCTCACCCAGGCACACCTTCAATGCCAGGGCCGGCATCGGCATGAACGCGGGACGATGCAGCACAGCACCCAGGGTCTTGGCGAACTCGCTGTTGCGCACCGGTTTCGGTGCGCAGGCATTATAAGGACCGCTGGCATTTTTCTGATGCAGAAGAAAATCAATCAAGGCGATTTGATCGTGGATATGAATCCACGGCATCCACTGCCGACCATTGCCGATAGGCCCGCCCAGCGCCAGTTTGAATGGCAGCAACAGGCGCGACAAAAAGCCGCCATCGGCCGATAGCACCAACCCCGTGCGGACCAGGATCACGCGAATCCCCAAGGCCTCGGCCCGCTGTGCGGTTTCCTCCCAGGCGATGCACAGCTGACTGGCGAAATCATCGATGACCGGTGCCGATTCCTCGGTCAATTCCCGTTCGCCCCCATCGCCATACCAACCGACAGCAGAACCGGAAATCAGCACGTCGGGTTTCTGCTCGCGGGTCTCGAGCCAGGCCAGCAGGTGTTCGGTCAGCGTAATCCGGCTGCTCCACAACAACGCCTTGCGCTTGGTCGTCCATGGACGATCTGCAATTGGCGCGCCGGCAAGATTGATGATGGCGTCTACCGTTTCCTGGCCGATGTCCTCCAATCGGGAAATTCCGCGCACCTTGGGACCACAGATTTTCGCGACTTTTTCCGGCTCGCGGCTCCAGACCGTCAGGCTATGTCCCTCGCTCAGCCAGTGTCGGCAGAGCTGACGTCCTATCAAACCAGTACCGCCGGTCAGCAATATGTGCATGACTTCTTCCTCGCGTGGCCTTTTATCCTGCTCACTAGTCTATTTTTATAAGCAGGGATCTTTGGTATCGGGCAGTGTCTGTGTTTAACAATAGGCCAACCTGTCAGAACTAGAACGCTAAAAGTTATACCAAAAAACAATATTGTACAGGTTTCAACCCCAGCGTAGTCTGTACAGAAAGGTAAACGAGGCCCCTATGACTGTACCTATCGCAATCATCGGCACCGGCATCGCCGGGCTCTCAGCCGCCCAAGCCCTGACAGAGCTCGGGTATGTCGTTCAACTTTTCGATAAAAGTCGCGGAAGCGGCGGACGCATGTCGAGCAAGCGCAGTGACGCTGGTGCTCTGGACATGGGCGCGCAGTACTTCACGGCGCGTGACCGTCGGTTCGTTACAGAGGTCCAGCGTTGGCAAACCCTTGGCTGGGTCGCCGAGTGGACGCCGCAGCTTTATACCTATCACGGTGGGCAGCTCAATTTGTCACCGGATGAACAGACTCGCTGGGTCGGCACGCCGCGCATGAGCGCGATCACCCGTGGCCTGCTCGGCAATCTTGAAGTGCAATTCGCCTGTCGCATCACCGAGGTCTATCGCGGAGAAGAGCACTGGCATTTGCAAGACGCCGAAGGCTTCACTCACGGCCCGTTCAGTCATGTGGTCATCGCCACGCCAGCCCCTCAGGCGACGGCATTGCTGGCCTCTGCACCGAAGCTTGCCGGGGCGGCTGCCGGGGTGAAGATGGACCCGACCTGGGCGATTGCCCTGGCCTTCGATACGCCACTGGATACCCCCATGGAAGGTTGCTTCGTGCAAGACAGCCCGCTCGATTGGTTGGCCCGCAACCGCAGCAAACCCGGACGTGACAACACACTGGACACGTGGGTACTGCATGCCACGAGCGCGTGGAGCCGACAGCACATCGACCTGTCCAAGGAAGCCGTGATCGAACAATTGCATGGGGCCTTCGCCGAGCTGCTGCACAGCGCCATGCCCGCGCCGACGTTCAGCCTGGCCCACCGCTGGCTCTACGCCC
>NZ_WFGV02000119.1 GCF_010095445.2 Pseudomonas sp. TNT3 | reverse complement strand
ACCGCAGCGGCGACCTGGCGCGTCAGCGTGCCGACGGCAGCATCGATTACCTGGGGCGCATCGACCAGCAAGTGAAGATTCGCGGATTCCGCATCGAACTTGGCGAGATCGAAGCGGCGCTGCTGGCCCAACCGGGTGTGCGTCAGGCGGTGCTGAGCGTTCACCCGAGCGAAGGCGGGCCGCAGCTCTGCGCCTACGTCGTGGCCGAGCAGACGCCCCACGATCCGATTGCCTGGCGTGACCACCTGCGCGCCGCGCTCAAGGTTGATCTGCCGGAGTACATGGTGCCGAGCCACTGGCTGCTGCTTGATGCCTTGCCGCTGACCGGCAACGGCAAGCTCGACCGCAAAGCCTTGCCAGTGCCGGACGCGCAAGACTGGCAACGACCGTTCGAAGCCCCGGAAGGCGATCTTGAACGGCACCTCGCCGGCATCTGGGCCAGCGTGCTCGGTGTGGCGCAGATTGGCCGCCGCGACAACTTCTTCGAATTGGGCGGGCATTCGCTGCTCGCCGCCCAGGCCAGTGCCCGCGTGGAACTGGAACTGGGTATCGAGCTGCCGCTGCGTGCGCTGTTCGAATCCGCCGACCTTCAGGCTTACGCCGCCATGGCCGGGCAACACGCCCCGACTGACAACGATGCACGTCTGAATGCGCTTGAGTCGCTTCTCGACGAGATGGAGATCAACTGATGGAACACACCACTGCCCAGCGTATCGCCAGCCGCTTCGCCGGCCTGCCTGCCGACAAGCGCCGCGAGTTTCTGACACGCATGCAAGAGCAGGGCGTGAGCTTCGGTCAGCTGCCGATTCCGCCAGCCGTCGAGCTGCAGGAAAGCTTCGAACTGTCCTATGCCCAGCAACGCCAATGGTTCCTCTGGCAGCTTGATCCACAGGGTTCGGCCTACAACATTCCCGCGGCGTTGCGTTTGCACGGGCCGCTGAATGTTGAAGCGTTGCAGCACAGTTTCGACGTGCTGCTGGAGCGGCATCGGAGCCTGCGCAGCCGCTTCGTCGAGGACGACGGGCAGGTCATGCAGACCCTGGCTGAATTCACCTCGCTGCTCATCGAAATGATCGACTTGCGCCGTGAACCCGAGGAGCAACGCCTCGCCAGCGCCATGAACCGCGTCGAGCAGGACATCGCCCGGCCGTTCGATCTGCAGCAGGGTCCACTGCTGCGCGTCAGCCTGTTGCAACTCGATGACCAGGACCATGTGCTGTTGCTGACCCTGCATCACATCGTCACGGATGGCTGGTCGATGGGCGTGCTGATCGAAGAGTTTTCCCGACTCTACGCCGCCCATTGCCAAGGGCAGAGCGCTGCCTTGGACCCGTTGCCGATCCAGTACTCGGACTACGCCCTGTGGCAACGCCGCTGGATGGAAGCCGGCGAGCTGGAGCGACAGCTCAACTGGTGGCGTGACACCCTGGGCAGCGAACAACCGCTGCTCGAATTGCCCACCGACCGTGCGCGCCCGGCACAACCGAGCCAGCGCGGTGCGCGTCTGGATTTCGCCCTCGATGCGACCTTGGCCAGTGGGCTGATGGCCTTGGCCAAGCAGCGCGGCGTCACACCGTTCATGCTGTTGCTCGCGAGTTTTCAGGCACTGCTCTATCGCTACAGCGGCCAGTCCGATCTGCGCATCGGCGTACCGATTGCCAACCGTCATCGTGCGGAAACCCGTGGTTTGATCGGCTTTTTCGTCAACACCCAGGTGATGCGCGCCGAACTGGACGGGCGCCTGCCGTTCAGCCAGCTGCTCGACCAGACCCGCGCCGCATCGCTGGACGCCCAGGGCTATCAGGACGTTCCGTTCGAACGTCTTGTTCAGGCGCTGCAAGGTGACCGCAGCCTGAGCCACAGCCCGCTGTTCCAGGTGATGTTCAACCATCAGCAGGCGAAGCCGGCGGCCGTCAGTGGCCTGCTCGCCGGGCTGCGAGTCGAGGCGCTGAACGCGACGGCGCACACCACCCAGTTCGACCTGCAACTGGACACACAGGAGGAGGGCGACCAGCTGTTTGCCAGCCTGACCTACGCCACGGATTTGTTCGACGCCGAGCGCATCCAGCATCTGGCGCGGCATTGGAAAAACCTCCTGGCCGGCCTGTTGGCAAACCCGCAATGCCCGCTCGCGGAGCTGCCCTTGCTGGAAGACGACGAGCGTTTGCGCATGCTCGACGACCTTAATGACACCGCCAGAAGCTACCCGGGCGAAGTCTGTGTGCAGCGTCATTTCGAAGAACGCGTGGCTGAACACGGCGATGCGACGGCGCTGGTGTTCCAGGGGCAACAACTGACGTACGCCGAGCTGAACCTGCGTGCTAACCGTCTGGCTCATCACTTGCGCGCCCAGGGCGTCGGCCCGGAAGTGCTGGTGGGGATCGCCTGCGACCGCTCGTTCGAAATGGTCGTCGGCCTGCTGGCGATTCTCAAGGCTGGCGGCGCTTATGTGCCGCTCGACCCGGAATACCCGCTGGATCGCCTGAGCTACATGATCGACGACAGCGGCATTTCACTGCTGCTGACCCAGGCGCATCTGCTGGAACAATTGCCGACCCCGGACACCGTGCGCACCTTGTGCCTGCACGCCGAGGCCGATTGGCTGAAGGATCTGCCGGGCACCGACCTGAACAACCTCGCGGTCGCCGAAAACCTCGCCTATGTGATTTACACCTCCGGTTCCACTGGCATCGAGCCTGGCGGTGTCCCGGGATGACAACGCAGTGTTCGTGGTCAACCCGGTGGACAACACCACCTACTTTTACGCCGAAGGCATGAACGCACCGATGTCCGGCTACCCCAATCGCG
>NZ_WFGV02000118.1 GCF_010095445.2 Pseudomonas sp. TNT3 | reverse complement strand
AGCGTGACCAGTCGATGGGCATCAGGCCTGGAAGGCTGAAATCAGTTTCGTCAGGGATGACCTTGCGGCCGGTGGTGGCATCGACAGGGTTGCCGACCAGACCGCCGACTGCACGCTCGATCGCCGGTCCCACGACGTAACGGCTGGCCACTTCACCGGCGACGAACCCGGCGGTGAATTTCAACACGCAGGACATGCCGGATTTGAGGCAGGCCTGGGAAGCGTTCTTGATCAATTGAGCGATACCGCCCGCCGCACCGGCGACCGCCATCAGGATATCAACGGTAGTACGCAGCCAGCCGGGAATCTCGTCATCTACCGGCAGATAGCGGTGGGTGCCGCCGCCGATGAATACGTTGCCAGAAGGGTCTCAGTTCATAGCGGGGTAAGTGGCTGCGCTAACCTCGCAACCACTTTTAATTAAATTATTAAAGAGCAAACCCAAAACGAATGCAGGAAGTACTCAAACTAACGCTTTCAATTCTCAGCAGTGCCAACACCTAAGCTAATGTACAGCCAACAATACTACAAGCCGCTCAAAAGCCCCAAATCAAAATCTTTATTCTTAATTATCTTTTTATTTAACTTCACCCTCTCAAGATTTTCGCTACTGATGATTTCTGAGTTATAAGAAACAGCACAATAAATAAACAATGCGGGATATGCATAGTCAGTCGGAGATGCCAGCACATCATCAATAGTCCGGGCGCTTGGCAATATACACCCTGCCACGAGGGGAATATAGTGGCTTTCAAGCGCGCGCCGGATATGCGCACATATCGCACCAACATCCTCTCGTTTAGGTGCACTTATGGTGCCATATATACTTGTGCCGAATTTTTTATCTTGCCTTCCTGATGTTGTAAATGAGAAACACGCAGCACTACCCAAATTGCTTTTATAAGGAGGATTGACTTCAGAGCAACAGTCAAAAATAGGCCCCCCGAAGACCATGCCATTCAGGACATATGCATTCGAATTTACCAAATACTGAAAATCAAGCTCGGCTACTAAATTTTTTTCCCAGCGAAATTTAACCCCCCCCTTTACCGCCTTAATCGACAAGCCAGGCCATTCAAGATCCTTCAGCTCCTTTAGCAGTTCACTCTCAAAATAAACCCTATCTTCTTTACTCATAAAATCACCCATATTTCAAAACATTGAACGTAGCATTATGAACGGCGCCTTTGCCACCTAAGGATTTACCTGGCTTACCTTTGGTATCAACTTTGAATGTGCCTGCTGTACCTTGCGAATGCTTTATGGTCCCACCACCCAGATGCTGCGTAGTGTTGGCAGGACTTGACATATCATAGACTCCAGCTGCTTTTTGATTCTTAGTGAGTCCACCAGAACCATGCTTAACCTCGAATACGTGGTAATTCCCATGTGTATCTTGAGCGACTATATCGGCACGAACCCTACTGCCATTAACTTTCATCGTAACCTCTTCCGAAATCACCTTATATCCATTTCGCTCAAGATCATGCCGTGCTTTATTTGTGCCTTTAACACCACTTGCAGAGCTTTTGCATAGGCCAAACGGGTCAATCCACCCAGTGGTATTGGGTGCATATTGATAGAGATTATCCCCCCCCAACAACCCAATCGGATCCTGCGTTATAAACCTACCCACCTCCGGATCGTAATACCGAAACGTGTTGTAGTGCAGCCCCGTCTCATCATCGAAATACTGCCCCTGAAACCGCAAATTCTGTGCGACTACATTGACGCCTAGACGCTCCACCGCACCCCACGCCTTATAAGTCGCCTGCCAGACAATCTGCCCCTCGCGGTCAGTCATCTCCAGCGGCGTACCAATCTGGTCGGTATGGAAGTAGTAAAGCGTCTGCTCCCCACCCTCTTCCTGGTCCACCCGAGCAAGTGGCGCATAACTCCCCGGCTCATACACATAAAGGCTGCTCTGCCCCGGCGTTTCCTCACGCAACATGCGCAAGCCCTGCCACAGAAAATGCTTCTGTTCAGTGACCCGGTTGACCTCCGACACCTTGGCAACACGTCGTCCGAGGCTGTCATAACGATAAGCCCCAATACTTTCCAACTTGCCGCCAACCAAGGTCTCAGCCTTAACCAACCGATTCTCGCAGTCATAGCTGAACGTCTGCAGCCGGCTCATCCCGCTGCGCTTTTCAATCAGGTTGCCCCACGCATCGTAGGTATATTCCTGATCCCGCCATTGCTTGATCCGGTTGTCCTTCACGTGATCAAACTGACTGGTGTTGAAGTTCAGCCGGTTCGCCGCCGCGTCGTATCGGAACTCCTCACTGTCCACCAACTTGCCGGTATCACGGCTGTGCAACTGGCCGTTGGCTTCGTACTCGTACTTGATCTCGCCGCGCAATTTGTCGAGGATGCGGATGAGTTCGCCGGCCGGGTCGTATTGATGACGGCGATGGATCGGGTTGTAGGCGTGTTCTACCAACAGCTCAGGCTGAATGCCGGGATTGAGAATCTGTGAGAGTTTCTCTGCCGGCAACGTCGAGGCGAATTGCCAGGCTTTACGGCCCATGGCGTCGTAGCCGAAACAACTGGTGAGTTTGCCTTGAGTGCGCAGCACCTCGCGGTGCAGGTCATCGCGTTCCATGTCGCTGATGAGCTGGCCGTCGAGGTTGAGTTGGTGCAGGTGGCCGCTGCCGTAATATAGGTGGTTCAGGTGCTGGCCGGTGGGCAAAGTCAGGGTGGTCAGGTTACTCAGTGGATCGTAGTCGTAGGACAGAGCGCCTTGGGGTGTGGTCTCTTTAATTAAGCGACCTAGCAAGTCGTAGGAGAATTCGAGTTTTTCTTCGCTGACGCAGAGTTTCTTGCCGTTGGCGGTAGGCAGGCGCTCGATGGTGAGCAAGCGGTCTGCGTCATCGTAGGTGTAATCCTGACGGGCATCGGCATTGAGTTTGGCCAGCAGTCGGCCGATGGAATCGCGTTCAAATTCGGTCTGTCGTTG
>NZ_WFGV02000117.1 GCF_010095445.2 Pseudomonas sp. TNT3 | reverse complement strand
GATCAGATAAAGGTAGTAAAACTTTCCGCGAACGGGTGACGGCAGGTAGGTGATGTCCCATGACCACACTTGATTGGCGGCTGTCGCCGCATAAGTGGTGGGTGCTTCATGACGATGCGGTCGCTTGCCACGCGAGCGATGCTGCTGCTGACCCGCCGCATGCAATACGCGATAAAACGTTGCCTCGGAGGCCACGTAACGACCCTCGTCAGCCAGCTGTGGCACGATCTGGCTGGGTGGCAGATGCGCATAGGCTTTGCTGTTGCACAGCGTCACGATGCTTTGGCGCTCAAGCTCGCTGAGCGCGTTGCTCGGTATCGGCCTGAGCGTCGTCGTGCGTCCATCTGCCAGGATTTCTTCTGGTAGGTTCCAGCGCTGCAGCGTCCTTAGTGAAATGCCTACTTCCAAACAAGCAGGCGCCCTGCGGGCGCCTGCCATGATGGCCTCATTGAGCCAACTGACGAGTAGATACCGTTCTGGCAACAAGGTCAGTTGTCCTCGTCGTCGTTCCCCCAGTAGGCATTGAGCTTTTTTCGCAGCACCAACAAAGCGACCGTTTCAGCCAGCGCCGCGTCCTTACGACGCAGTTCACGCTCTAGCTCTCGAATCCGACTCTTATCTTCCTTTGACTCCCCGGCGATCCCTTTTTTTAGCGCCGAATGGTTATTGCTGTTGGTGATAAAAGCTTTGCGCCAGCCATCAATTTGTTCCGGGAAGATACCCTTGCGACGGCAATATTCACCCAGCTCCAGCTCCGACAACGCTGAAGACTCGATGACTGCCATCAGCTTGGACTCGGCAGACCAGCTTTCGGGCGACTGCTTGGTTTCGGACAACTGGGCACCTCTGGCAGCAGCTTGCTTGCGCCAATAATGGAGAGACATGTCGCTGCAACCTTCACGACGCGCGACCTCCGACGCCGAGAGACTCAGGGGCGGAAGCATCATTTTCAGCAGTGCAGCTTTGCGCTCTTCTGAGTAGAAAGGCATGACCATACTCTTGCCGCCCCCGAAGTGTTTTTAAAAAAGCAGGGGACACGACAACTACCCTGACACCGGGGGCTTCCACAAACGTTTCCTTGCTTCAACCTTTTGAGAGGCTTTCTGACAATCAGGCGACATTTATCAAATTTTCGGAAACCCCCAATCGGTTAGTGGTGAAAGCTGTGATAAAAACTCTAGATGTTCTATAGTTTTGACTATTGCAACTTTTTCTATATCTATTGATCCACCCAGTGCGAGAGCCGGCACTAGACCGTACATTTCGTCAGCCCTAAGTTTCCCCAGTCTTTTAAGAGAGGGTATAAAAAGATCACCGAAATCGTTGTACTCGGGGTTCATAGATGAAAAAAACACTCTTACCCCAAAATCAAGATTATCACCTTTAAGTTTAGACGCTCGCCTCGAGTAGTGCCCTAAGCTACTAGAGATAGTCAAGCAATAGCCACTCTTTTCACCCCACACATAAAGCAAACCAAATGCGTTACGCGCAATAACATGATAAGTATCCTGAGAGTAAAATTCTTTATCAGCAAGCCAGTGGTCTATTATGTCTTCGTAGGCTTGAGGGTTCACTGTCCAAAACAAACCATCCATGAACCCGCACCAGCCATACTCGTTCCAGTACTGAAGTAATTGATTTGGCAGCCTATTTCGATATCGGTCCACACTCGACTCAGGAACTTCCTCCCGAGTGGTTGCAGGGCCGAAATTCTTGATAAAAAAACCATAATCCTCGTCCAACACTGACTCCTTATTTGCATCTTTCAAGTTTTGCGTTAATTTTTGTGGCGCCTCGAATATTCTCAGGCACGCTGGCCGCGGCAGCGTCCAGACTGCCTATGCGGCTGGACCACTGGGGACCAATGCTTGAATTAATACGCCGATCACCAAAGTCACTAATAATGTCCTTCCCTCCCGCGAACAGGTCGGGATTATGCAAGGCGGCCAACGTTGCCATTTTCTGCGACACTGTCTCCATGGCTAGTGTTCTTGCCTGTTCGAGAGGTACACCGCTCAACCTAAGTGTCTCTTGAAGATCTGCTGCCATATCTGAACTAAGCCTGTATCGAGCTTCCGCAGCAACCTTCGGATCCCGCACAACATTCTTCGCCGTAAACGCCTCCCGCCCCCTCAAATACTCATCCACACTCAGATCATTCAATCCCTTTTCCTGGCCCGTCAGCTGCCGATCAAACTCCGGAATCTTCTCCGCATGCTTCTTGCTCACGTTAAAGCATGGCACCTTGTGCTCGGGCATGCCCAACGGTTTTTTCGGTGATGGATGCTCGGGTTGGCGGCGCGCAGGCAATGGCGTTTCTTGTCGGCCAAACGCACCTTGTCGTGACGTTGGCAGTTGCAGGTCCGGGTGTTTTTTCAGGGCCTCTTCATGCTTGAGCATCCACTGCCCTAACCGTGCACCTTTGGCGCTTGCTTGCATCTCGCTGGCAAGTACCTGGGCATTGCCCCGCCCTCGCGTCAGGTAGGCAACGATGGCTCCCAACAGCAGAACGATGACTTCTTCATGCCCTCGAGCAATGTGCTGGGCGGCCCTGTCGATGGCAGCAGGATCATCACGGCTGAAGGGATGTAGACCCTCATCGCCCTGGGTGCCTTTCCATGCGATGTCGATGCCGTCCAGGTAGTACTCGCCAATGCGCGGCAAGCCTTCGACGAAGAACTCGGCAATGGAAACCAGGCCGAGTACCCCCAGTATCCAGGTGCTGACTTTCAAACCCATTGCAGCGCCGGCCATACCGGACGGAATCGCGCCCACACCCCCGACAAAAACGCCTACACCCGCGCCAATGGCTCCGCCAGCCAACACACTGCCGGCAACAATCATTGCCATTTGACTAGCGACGCTGATCAATTCGGTGAGGACGCTGGAGATGTCGAGGTCTGAGAAGCGTTGCCTCAAGGACCTGGCGACCTCCCATTCCGCGCGCGTGAACGCCGTCCGGATGTTGTGGATCCGCCGAATGTTCAAACTTATTGAGGACGCATAGTCATTGATATGAATGCGGCCGTGCCCGCCCTGATGACCCATGTCATGGGTCATGCGATCTTCTATTTCGAACCACGTAGGCACGATGTTCCATAGCGCCATGCTGCGTCTTCCTGACAGGGACGAAGTGCTGAGGCAGTGAGAGGCCGAGGAGAAAACCGGGCATCAAACTGCGTTGAAACTTCTAATACTTCACCCTAATCAGGCAGATTTTTTCAAACAATAAAGCGCGGGATTACTTCAGGCACCGTTTATCAAAACAGGAAGTTTCATACTTTGATCTTTATATTTTCCGTCAGAACTTTCCTACTCGTTCCAAGCATTGAAAAAACCAACGCCCACAAAAAAGCCCGCTGATCTCTTCGGGTCTGCGGGCTCGTCCTCGCCAGGCTTAATTAAAACCTTCGACTGCTTCTAAGTTTCAAGCTCATCCAACAATCGATTGGCGACAACTCTGCCAACGAAATCATATGTCGAATACCCAATAACAAATTGCATTCGGACCACTGAGGATAAACACGAACGTAAAGTAAGGAGGCGACTGTGCACAGGGTGGTAGACCAGTCATAGGAAACCGGCAGGCCGAAGCCTCCCATGCATAGCCGCCACAAAGCTGCCAGTAAAAAACGCGCTGAGGCTTTCTGATTATTGAAGGTGTCAGGCGCTGATGCGGCATTCACGGCTGCACCCCATATAAACGCCCGTTAGAGGCATTCGAAGGCACCTAGTGAAATAGTGAAATAGTGAAAACCCCCTAAATTCCAGTGTTTTGAGATCGATCGCCGCATATTGCCCCAGCTCGCCTCTATACAGAAAGAATCCATCCACATTTAACTCGGATTGTAAAAAAACTATCAGCCTTCTCAGGACATCCGATGCAGGTCTTTTGGTGGGATTCACCAGCGTGGCCACTCTAGCTTCATCATTGTACATCCTAATGTGAAAAAAACTCTCCTCGTCCTGAATTACATAGTTGAAACCACGGCAAACATATTCAAAGTCGTCACCAACATCATCAAAGCGGCCAGCGTTTACAATCTTCAAGTTTCAACTCGGTAATTTGGCAGGAAAAAGTCGATTGTATGTCGTATTTCAGACCACCAAAAAATTATATGAATCATAATGTTAACCCAAATGTGAGCGAATCGACGGCCTGAAACGGAGTAGGCATTATAGCCGTCGTCATTTTCACCCAAGAATTGAATTTAGCGAAGGTTCCAGTCTTACCCGTCTCAGTGATGTTAGCCTTGGACTCTGCCCATCGCACCACCGAATTCGAGCAGAGTCTCATCCCTGTAGGAGCTGTCGAGTGCAACGAGGCTGCGATCTTTTGATTCTGCCTTTAAAAGAACAAAAGATCGCAGCCTCGCTGCACTCGCCGGCCCTTATAAAATAAATATTAAGCAATTTATTGTAACAATATTTTTTAATAGTTTTAGATATCTTTCAATGCGGCGAGCTTCCAGTTCTTTGCGCGACAGCGCGGCGTCAAAGACGTGGCGGCACCTCCGACAGGGATAACGTTGAGCGGGGGCACGCCCGCAAAGTCAGGTCGGCTGTCAGGCCGCCTCGCTTTGGCTTTTGATCTGCTGTTGATTTTCTTGCCCCCTCGGTAGGCCGAACGCAGGTTCTGCGCAGTGGGCAACCCGGCATGGATGCCGGGTTAGCCGCGCACGGCCATGGATGGCCGATCGCAGCGGGCCCACGGAGCAGGACCGGAGCGAGGGTATGCCGAGCC
>NZ_WFGV02000116.1 GCF_010095445.2 Pseudomonas sp. TNT3 | reverse complement strand
AGCGGTACCAGATGCCGACTTCAGCCAGCAGGCGGTCGATGAAGGCCAGGTCGCTTTCGCCGAACTGCATGACCTGTTCGCGCTTGGGGTAGTCGCGGTGCAGGTGGAAAAGGAAGTCCTGGCCTTCAAAGTCGTGACGGCTGCGCAGGATGTGCTCGACGATTTCCGGCACGGATTGGTGCTGGTAGATGCGGAACTGTTGGCCCCTGCCCAGCCGTGCGAGGCGCGGTTGCAGGGTGATTTCGTAGCGTGCTTCGTCGTTGGAGCCGGACAGGCGCTTGAAGCCGGTGATCACCCCGCGCAAGGTGCGCAGGGGGTTGATCTCGGGCTTGGGCAGGCCGTGAATGAACAGCGGTGGCACGGCGGCGAAGAGGCTGAACTGGGCGTATTTGTTTAGCAGCTGCTCGGCACCGATGTCGAGTTGCGTGGAGGTGAACTCGATGAGGTAGGTGAAGGGTTGGCTGAGGCGTTCTTCGCCATGGAAGGCCAGGACGTCGAGGGGCAGGTCGACGCGGCGGACCTCGAGTTTGTGGCGGCTGTGGTCGAAGAAGGTGGGGAGAGAATCGAGCATTTTCAGGCCTTCCTGGTCTGTAGTGGGACGTCAGGAAGGGAGCCCTTCCCCCCTGTTCCAAAGGGTAGAAAGCTTTCAAGAAATGGGTGCAATTTTATATAGGATGTTTCCGCGTGAGGCGTAGGACGGGTCCGGGTTTTGGGGCGCTGTAGCTGTAGGAAAAATCGTGTTCTGACGGGATGATTTGGCGGCTTGGGCTTATTGCTGTGGGGGCTGTTCGGGCCTCATCGCGAGCAGGCTCGCTCCTACAGTTGACCGTGTTTTTTGGGGATTATTTGCCTGGCTGGGAAACGGTATTGGGCATGCTGAACCTCTTTCTGGATGGCCCTGTTTAATCGCAGTCAGCTTCACTTCTTGAAAGCTACAGTTTCTTGCGTCGATGCCTACAGGTACGCCAGAATCCGCCGGCTTGTGCGCCTTGGGTGCGGGCTCTATCGTTGATTGGTCGCTGAAAACAGCGATCGGGTTTGGTAGCCCGGATACCTGGTGCATAGCGCGACCTTATTCAGAGGTTCTATCTTCCTCTGTTTTTATGGTGGCCATGCGCAGGGCGTCCTCGGACGCGCCGGGTTTCCAGGTACACCGGTCTACCAACCTTCGTATGGCCACCACCCTTCGTTTGGTGGCGAGGTTGATGGCTCCCTGTTCCAAACCTGGAGTTTCATCTATGACCAAGGTAACGCCCAATCCGCCGGACACCGATCCGACAGCATCCTGCGAAAATCCCGATTCAAGTAATCCCGACAACACAACCGATCGCACGCCCTCGATCGCCGACATCAAAGCCACCCCTCGCAAACTCTGCACCTTCTTCACGGTCAATCCCGATCTCGAAAACGAAACCTTGCTGGCCTATGCTTGCGAGTCACTGGCGTCGGCCAATGTCATGGCCACGGATCTTGCGGATCATCTGGAGGGTAGTTCGCGGAATGCGTTGTTGGGGATTGCTCAGGTCATCATGCTGGGCGAGCTGACGGTGAATCGGGTGTTGGATCGCATCGAGTCGTTGGAGTAATGACTTAACCCAAAGATCAAAAGATCGCAGCCTCGTTTCACTCGACAGCTCCTACACCGGTTTTGCGTGAACCTGTAGGAGCTGTCGAGAGAAACGAGGCTGCGATCTTTTGATTTTATTCCTAAGACACCTCAATCATCCGGCATCTCAGGCGGCTTCGTCGGTTTCGCAGGCTTCACCGGTTTTGCACCCTTCGCGCCTTTCGCCGCGGGCTCGGCTTCAGCCGCCGGCGCTACCGTCGGCGCCGCGGCTTCTTTCTCAGCCATTGGCATTGCGTCAATGGCACTGAAAATCTCCTTCAGCTCGACCTTCCCCGTCTGCTCAAGCTTCTTCTCGCCATCCTTGCCCACCAGAATGACCTTGGTTTGCGCACCAGCGCCCAGTTTGAGCGCCCGGATCAGCGCCATCGTGGTTTGCGGATCGAGGTCCTTGCCATCACGCTGGCCCATCGTATTGATCACCGAATACAGCACCATGTTTCGCTCGGTGAAACCCTGTTTGTTGGCAGGCTCTTCCAGGGACTTTTTCAGGCCGACCCACGTCGGATCCACCGAGCTGGGAGCGATGACAATCAGCGGACGGGACCTGCCCTTGTCCATGTCCAGCGGTGAGTCGCCATCAGCAGCGAACAAAGGGCCGGCAAGAACCAGCAAGGTAGTCAGGGTCAATGACCTGATGAGCATGCGCATCTCCTTTTGATATCCACGCTCTAATGATTGCGCATCGCGGCGATTGTTCCGGGTGACGCACCACGATTGTGTTTCGCCATGCTCAAAGCTTAGGTCAGGGCGGTCATTGCGCAACCGGCCAAACCGGTTGCAGCGCGGAATTTGATTACCCGTGGTGATCGTTTTATTGTCCCTTTCACGAATGACGAACGACTCGTCATCCCCAGGAAAAGGAGTTTCGACTGCCATGCAAATCGTCTATCTCTGCGACCATCCGGCGCTGATACCGGAACTGGCCGAGCTGAACTTCAAGGAGTGGGGTCACTTCAAGCCCCACGATACGCTCGAAGCCAGAACCGAACGCATGCGCAAAGCTTGCGGTAAAGGCGCCGTGCCCACGGTGGTGGTCGCCATCGAAGATTCACAGCTGCTCGGTGGCGCCCTGCTGATCGACAGCGACCTGGCGTCGCGGCCTGACCTCACACCCTGGCTGGCGGGGGTTTACGTGAAGGCCGAACACCGTGGTCGGGGCGTTGCATCGGCGCTGGTCACGCGAATCGTCGAGGAAGCCGCGGCGCTTGGGATTCCCGAACTTTACCTTTATACCGACACGTCCCAACCGCTCTACGCCGGGCTGGGCTGGGAAGTCGTCGAAGACACACTGGATGACGAAGGCCTTGCGATCACCGTGATGAAGCGCGACACCTCCAAGGCCTGACGCAATCCTGCTTAACTCATGGGAGTGAATCCTGGAGGCTTATCTCATGAGCGCTCAGTTAAACCACACCATCGTCTGGTGCCGAAACAAGCAGGCCTCGGCGACGTTCCTCGTCGAGATCCTTGGTTTGTCGGCCGCAGAGCCTTTCGGCCCGATGCTGATGGTGAAGTTGGACAACGGCGTGTCGCTGGACTTCTACGACAACGATCCGCCGATTGCCTCTCAACACTATGCCTTCCTGATCGGCGACGACGATTTCGATGCCGCCTTTGCGCGCCTGCAGGCACGCCAGCTGCGGTGGTGGGCCGATCCCGGCAAGCTACGGGCCGGCGAGATCAATGACTATGGCGGTGGACGGCGGGTGTACTTCGATGACCCGGATGGCCATCTGCTGGAAATCATGACCCGAGCTTAAGGAACAATCAGAACGCCAGTTTGTAGCCGATCAAAACCAGCATGGTGGCCAGGCACGGACGCAAGACTTCATCGGAAATGCGACCGGTCAAATGACTGCCCAGCCAGATGCCCGGCAACGAACCGATCAGCAAATAACCCAGCACCTGCCAGTCCATATTGCCCATGCTGGCGTGACCGAGGCCTGCCACCAGGGTCAGCGGCACCGCGTGAGCGATTTCGGTACCCACGAGACGGCGGGTTGGCAGCAGCGGATAGAGAATAAACAGCGCCACCGTGCCCAGGGCTCCGGCACCGATGGACGTCAAGGCGACCATGGTGCCGAGCACCAGGCCGGTGATAACGGTCATGACATTCAGGCGCGGGCCGCTGGGGTTGTAGTTGCCGCCCGCGCGTTTGTGGGCGAAATCCAGCAAACGCTTCTTGAAGAAAATCGCCAGGGCGGTAGCAAACAGTACAAAGCCCAGGGCCTGTTTGATGACGGCGTTCATGGCATCGGGCGACGTGTGCAGCGTGCTCAGGAACCAGAGCGTCATCGCCACTGCCGGCACACTGCCAAGGGTCAGCCAACCGGTGATGGCCCAGTCGATGTTCTTGTTCTTTCGGTGAACCAGCACGCCACTGGATTTGGTGATGGCCGCGTACAGTAGGTCGGTGCCGACTGCCGTGGCCGGGTTGATACCGAACCACAGCAGGATCGGCGTCATCAACGAACCACCGCCGACGCCAGTCATGCCAACGATAAAACCCACCACCAGTCCGGCGACGATCAACCCGAAGTTCACAAATTCCATTAAACCGTCCACAGACCGCAGGAAAAACTGGCCCGCAGCATAGCGATTTTTCTTATAACCACTTATATCGTTGCGGACTATCGTTATATCCAACTTATTTTCAGATGCCCCCGAGTTCAGCTGTAGAAGCTGTCGTGTGAAACGAGGTTGCGATCTTTTGACCTTGCCGCTGCGTGACCTGACGCTTGAGCCTACGCATTTCCCTGTGGGAGCCGAGCTTGCTCGCGATGACGGACTCACAGCCGACAGGTTTCTTGCAGATATCACCGGATCAGACCGCTATCGCGAGCAGGCTCACTCCTACAGTTTGATCTGGGGGCATCCGAGAGAAAGTTGTCGGCTGTCAGGCCGCCATCGCCGGCAAGCCAGCTCCCACATTTTGATCCGGGTACTTCAGAGGAATACCCATCGTCTATCAGGCCGTCATCGTCGGAACGCCGCCCGGACCAAGCTCGGCTCCCACAGGTGAACGCGTGAACTTCGAAAGTCAGGTCGGCTGTCAGGCCGCCTCGCTTTGCTTCTGATCTGCTTTTGATTTTGATCATCTTGCCCCATGGGAAGGCCGAGCGCAGGTTCTGCGCAGTGGGCAACCCGGCATGGATGCCGGGTTAGCCGCGCACGGCCATGGATGGCCGATCGCGGCGGGCCCACGGAGCAGGACCGGAGCGAGG
>NZ_WFGV02000115.1:0-2805 GCF_010095445.2 Pseudomonas sp. TNT3 | reverse complement strand
GCGGCCATAGTGGGTGATAGCCCTGTACGCGAAAATCTCTTAGTCATGAAATCGAGTAGGACGGAGCACGAGAAACTTTGTCTGAATATGGGGGGACCATCCTCCAAGGCTAAATACTACTGACTGACCGATAGTGAACTAGTACCGTGAGGGAAAGGCGAAAAGAACCCCGGAGAGGGGAGTGAAATAGATCCTGAAACCGTATGCGTACAAGCAGTGGGAGCCCACTTTGTTGGGTGACTGCGTACCTTTTGTATAATGGGTCAGCGACTTATTTTCAGTGGCGAGCTTAACCGAATAGGGGAGGCGTAGCGAAAGCGAGTCTTAATAGGGCGTCTAGTCGCTGGGAATAGACCCGAAACCGGGCGATCTATCCATGGGCAGGTTGAAGGTTGGGTAACACTAACTGGAGGACCGAACCGACTACCGTTGAAAAGTTAGCGGATGACCTGTGGATCGGAGTGAAAGGCTAATCAAGCTCGGAGATAGCTGGTTCTCCTCGAAAGCTATTTAGGTAGCGCCTCATGTATCACTGTAGGGGGTAGAGCACTGTTTCGGCTAGGGGGTCATCCCGACTTACCAAACCGATGCAAACTCCGAATACCTACAAGTGCCGAGCATGGGAGACACACGGCGGGTGCTAACGTCCGTCGTGAAAAGGGAAACAACCCAGACCGTCAGCTAAGGTCCCAAAGTTATGGTTAAGTGGGAAACGATGTGGGAAGGCTTAGACAGCTAGGAGGTTGGCTTAGAAGCAGCCACCCTTTAAAGAAAGCGTAATAGCTCACTAGTCGAGTCGGCCTGCGCGGAAGATGTAACGGGGCTCAAACCATACACCGAAGCTACGGGTATCACTTAGGTGATGCGGTAGAGGAGCGTTCTGTAAGCCTGTGAAGGTGAGTTGAGAAGCTTGCTGGAGGTATCAGAAGTGCGAATGCTGACATGAGTAACGACAATGGGTGTGAAAAACACCCACGCCGAAAGACCAAGGTTTCCTGCGCAACGTTAATCGACGCAGGGTTAGTCGGTCCCTAAGGCGAGGCTGAAAAGCGTAGTCGATGGAAAACAGGTTAATATTCCTGTACTTCTGGTTATTGCGATGGAGGGACGGAGAAGGCTAGGCCAGCTTGGCGTTGGTTGTCCAAGTTTAAGGTGGTAGGCTGGAATCTTAGGTAAATCCGGGATTCTAAGGCCGAGAGCTGATGACGAGTGTTCTTTTAGAACACGAAGTGGTTGATGCCATGCTTCCAAGAAAAGCTTCTAAGCTTCAGGTAACCAGGAACCGTACCCCAAACCGACACAGGTGGTTGGGTAGAGAATACCAAGGCGCTTGAGAGAACTCGGGTGAAGGAACTAGGCAAAATGGCACCGTAACTTCGGGAGAAGGTGCGCCGGTGAGGGTGAAGGACTTGCTCCGTAAGCTCATGCCGGTCGAAGATACCAGGCCGCTGCGACTGTTTATTAAAAACACAGCACTCTGCAAACACGAAAGTGGACGTATAGGGTGTGACGCCTGCCCGGTGCCGGAAGGTTAATTGATGGGGTTAGCTAACGCGAAGCTCTTGATCGAAGCCCCGGTAAACGGCGGCCGTAACTATAACGGTCCTAAGGTAGCGAAATTCCTTGTCGGGTAAGTTCCGACCTGCACGAATGGCGTAACGATGGCGGCGCTGTCTCCACCCGAGACTCAGTGAAATTGAAATCGCTGTGAAGATGCAGTGTATCCGCGGCTAGACGGAAAGACCCCGTGAACCTTTACTATAGCTTTGCACTGGACTTTGAATTTGCTTGTGTAGGATAGGTGGGAGGCTTTGAAGCGTGGACGCCAGTTCGCGTGGAGCCAACCTTGAAATACCACCCTGGCAACTTTGAGGTTCTAACTCAGGTCCGTTATCCGGATCGAGGACAGTGTATGGTGGGTAGTTTGACTGGGGCGGTCTCCTCCTAAAGAGTAACGGAGGAGTACGAAGGTGCGCTCAGACCGGTCGGAAATCGGTCGTAGAGTATAAAGGCAAAAGCGCGCTTGACTGCGAGACAGACACGTCGAGCAGGTACGAAAGTAGGTCTTAGTGATCCGGTGGTTCTGTATGGAAGGGCCATCGCTCAACGGATAAAAGGTACTCCGGGGATAACAGGCTGATACCGCCCAAGAGTTCATATCGACGGCGGTGTTTGGCACCTCGATGTCGGCTCATCACATCCTGGGGCTGAAGCCGGTCCCAAGGGTATGGCTGTTCGCCATTTAAAGTGGTACGCGAGCTGGGTTTAGAACGTCGTGAGACAGTTCGGTCCCTATCTGCCGTGGACGTTTGAGATTTGAGAGGGGCTGCTCCTAGTACGAGAGGACCGGAGTGGACGAACCTCTGGTGTTCCGGTTGTCACGCCAGTGGCATTGCCGGGTAGCTATGTTCGGAATAGATAACCGCTGAAAGCATCTAAGCGGGAAACTAGCCTCAAGATGAGATCTCACTGGGACCTTGAGTCCCCTGAAGGGCCGTCGAAGACTACGACGTTGATAGGTTGGGTGTGTAAGCGCTGTGAGGCGTTGAGCTAACCAATACTAATTGCCCGTGAGGCTTGACCATATAACACCCAAGCAATTTGCTTGCTTCGAAGCTGAAAAGCGAAAGAGCACCAGATTGCGGTGTGTGAAGACGAAACGAACCGAAAGTTCGATGTTCACAAAACACCGAAAGCTGTCACATACCCAATTTGCTGAAGCGCGGCCACTTGGCCACGACTCGGTACCCGAATTTCTTGACGACCATAGAGCGTTGGAACCACCTGATCCCATCCCGAACTCAG
>NZ_WFGV02000114.1 GCF_010095445.2 Pseudomonas sp. TNT3 | reverse complement strand
ATTCATCTCGCATTACAACTATCGCCGTTGCCACTCCGCCTCGAACCACTTGCCGCCTGCGCTGTTCGAGCAACAGGCGGCTTAATCCTCCTACGGGATGGTTTAAAAAAACTGAACCACTACACCGTGCTGCGATCTTTTTTGCTTGTAAACCTTACTGCCAGGGCTTGGGCTCACCGAACAATTGGCCCTGAACCCCATAAAGTCCCATCTCGCGAATCACCGACAACTCCCCTTCGGTCTCGACGCGCTCGGCGATCAACGGCAGGTCGATACTGTGGGCTGCGCGCTGAATAGCTTCGATAAACAGACGCTTGTCGCCTTCCTGATCGATCGCCCGAATGTAACTGCCATCGATCTTCAGGTACGCCAACCCAAGCCGCGCAAGGTTGCCGATCATGCTGAAGCGTCCGCCGAAGCGCTGCAGGCTGAGCGAGAACCCCAACTCTCGCAGTCGTTGCGTCAGCTTTTCAAGCACGGCTTGTTCGGGAATTTGTTCCTCGCCGATTTCCAGGGTCAACCGTGGTCCCAGATTGGAATGCGCGCGCAGAATCTCGAAGACTTTGTTCAGCGCCTGCGGGTCCGCCAGCGTCGCTGAAGACAGGTTCAGCGCCAGCGATTCTTCGTGGCCGTCCATTTGTGCAAGCACCAATTCCAGCATCAGACGGTCCAGGCGTGCCGTCCAGCCAAAGCGCTCGAGCCAGGGCAGGAAACGCCCGGCGGGAATAGTGTGGCCCTCATCGTCGATCAAACGCGAAAGCACTTTGTAGTGCAGTACCAACTGCGGGTCCTGGCTGGCGACCACCGGTTGGAAGTACAGCTGGAAACGCCGCTGCACCAATGCCTGATCCAGCAAATTGTGCCAAGCGTGATGATCGTCGCCCACGCGTGACGACGCGCTGTGGTCAAGGCAAGCCCAGCTCTGTTCGCCCTGTCCTTCGGCTTGCGCCAATGCCTGATCCGCCAGGCTGATGACTGCTTGAGGGGAGTCTCCATGAACAAACGGCGCCAACCCGATCGTGGCAACCGAGGCAACGTCGGTGGCGCCCGTCGCATGCAGGCTCGCCAAGGCAGTGTCGAGATTGCGCGCCAGTTGCAGCGCCTCTTCACGCACCAAGCCTGGGGCCAACACGGCAAACTCGCCGCCACGAATTCGTGTGACGAGGTTCTGCGTTTCAGGGTACTTGGCGCACTCGCGAGACAACTGCTCGCCGACTGCCATCAACAATTCATCGGTGCGTTGGCCGCCCAGGCGCTGGTTCAATCCGGCCAGGTCCGTGACCCGCAACAACAGTAGATAACCAGAGCTTGCCTGCTCCGGATTGCTCACTCGCGCATTCAGCTGCATCTCGAAGTAACGTCGGTTGGCCAATCCGGTCAGGTTGTCCTGATAGGACTCGATCCGCAGCTTTTCGCTGCGCTCGGCCTGTTCTTGAAACAGCGCCTTGAGCTTCTCGACCATCTGATTCATGGCCTGCACGACACGTCTCAATTCAGGGGTACGCGGCAGGTCCGGCAGGCTGAGGAACTCACGACGGGCAATGGCATGGGATTGCTTGACCATGTAGTCCAGCGGTTTCAATTGCCGACGCAGCAACAGCGCGCCGAGAACAGCGCTCACCGCGCCGCAGATCAGCAGCCAGCCGAGGCTGCCCAGCGCGCTTTGCCAGAGCTTGGCCAGTGCAAACATGGGGTGGCTGACGACCTCGACCCGCGCGGCCTGTTCCCATCCACGACTGACAATTGCATCGCCGCCGGCCGGTTCCAGGCCGATGAGTCTGACGAACCAGTCCGGCACGTTGTTCACCGCAGGAATGCCACTGCGCTCGACGATGACTTTGTCGTTGCTGACGTCGATGACCCGGATGCTCGCGTAGTAGCCGCTGTCGAAGATAGAGCTCACCAACAGTTCGACCATCGCCGGGTCATCGATGTTCGGCGTCAGGGACAACGCGAGCGCCGTCGCGGCGTCCTGGGCGTGTGAGCGCAACTGGTTGACGTACTGAGTCCGCGAACTTTCCAGGCTCACCATGAAGCTGCCTGTGAAGGCGACCACCAGGAACAGACAGATAGCGATCAACAGCTGTTTGAACAAGGACATCTGAGCGCGTGCTCCTAGTTAGTCGTCTCGACCGGAAAACCTTCGGCCTGCATTTTCTTCAACACATCCTGCCAGCGGGACAGGCGCTTGGTATCACCGACCTTCTTGTTGCCCTTGGTGCCGGGCAGGTACAACCCTTCAGCATTGAAAGAATAGACCGGCAGCAAGTCGGTTCGTTGGCTGGCGGGCTTGATTGCATCGATCAGGCTGTCGAGCACCAGCGGCATGGCTTCGGGGCTTGAGTAATAGGTCAACACCATGTGTGCCCGATTCTGGCGCAATGCCTTGACGTAGGTGATGCGCAACTTATCACTGGAAACGCCGAGATGGCGCAGGCTGAAATACTTCGCGATGGCGTAGTCTTCGCAGTCTCCAGCACCCTTCCACAAGGCTTGGATTGGCGTTTCCCAGTAATCGACCTCGTGCCACAGGTCGATATCTTCTACGTACCGCACCCTCTTGTTGAAGAACTGGTTGACCAGATTGAGCTGTTCCAGCTCCCCGACCTGCTTTTGCGTCGCCAATAAATGCTGCCAGGCATCAATGCGTTGCTGCCCTTCACCCAACGGGCCGTACAATGCCTGGGCGCGTCGACTGATCAGCGAGAAATCCCAATCGGCATGCAGCCCGCCCAGCATGATACTGGCCAGCACCAGGGCGCATGACAGCCAGCGCAATGTCCTAGGGATCGCGAAACGTGCCGCCAATGCGTGGCATCCAGATCAGGCAGGTGGAATTCGGTTGAATGGTGAAGGTTCGCCCGCTAAAAGACAATGGCACGATGAGATCACTGATGACGCGCTAAACTTTTTAGAGTGGTGCGTCGAATTTGTTGGTTTGACAACCTGAGAGGCAGTCACTAGTGTCAGTTTGGATCCAATCATTCATACAATTTATTCAGGGTGCGTTGTGACACAGAAGCTCAACCCTCTCGCCAGCATCAAGATCAATGGGCCGATTCCCGCGCACTTGGCGCGATCGGTCATTGAAGAGACGTTGCGCGCCGCCATTCTTGATGGACGTATTCCCTGCGGTACCGCATTACGCCAGCAAGATCTTGCTGATTTTTTCGGTGTCAGTCGCATGCCGGTTCGCGAAGCGTTACGTCAGCTCGAAGCGCAATCGCTGCTTAACGTGATTGCTCACAAAGGGGCTGTGGTCGCGCCTCTGGTCCAAGGTGACGCCGTTGAAACCTACGCGCTGCGCATCCTGCTGGAGTCCGAAGCGCTGCGCCTGTCCATCCCCCTGCTTACCCTCGAGGATTTTCAACAGGCCGCGCGTCATATTGATGATCTGGAAACCGAAAGCGACTACACCGAGATCGGCCGGCTGAATCGTCTTTTCCACATGGCACTGTATGGTAAAGCGCCTAATCGCCGTCTCCTGAGATTGGTCGAAGACGGGTTGAACGAAGAGGAGCGCTTTCTACGCTTCAACCTGGAAGCCATGAACCTGGGTGAGCTGTCGCAGGAGGATCACCGGGCGCTTTTGCGGGCGGTGGAAGACCGGAACATCGAAGAATCCGTGAAACTGCTTGAGCACCACCTCAATCGGGCTGTCGAGGTCATCACGCGTTACCTCAACAATCCTGAGTCGCAGAATCAGAAGACCTCGAAGTAACGTGCGAAATGAGGGTAATACTGCCAGCAGTTGCAAATTCCCCCACCCTTGAAGACAATGCGACTAATTATCATTTGTGACGTCCGAGCAGTCGCATCCATGTTTTCCCCTGAGCTGGCAGTACAGACGCTTTACAGCAGTCATCACGGATGGCTCATCTCGTGGCTGCTCGCTCGCCTTGGCGATTCTGCCGACGTCGCGGACCTGGCCCAAGAGCAAATGGGCTTGTCCCTGCGCTCAGAGGAGCGCCTTGTCGCCGATGCGCTCTATCACTGCGATGCGTTGCGGTACAGCGCATGACGCCTATGGATAACGCGTCGCAGCGCCGACATGTCGAGCCTCGGCAGCAGGTCGTCAAACAAGCCATCCATTGGCTGCTTCGCCTACGCAACAATGCTGCTAATGCCCGCCTGCGTCAGCAATGTGATGTATGGCGGGCAGAGCATCAGGAACACGAGTTGGCTTGGCAAAGGGTGAAAACCCTGCAGGCGGAGTTGAGTAACAACTTTCCTGCGGTACCGGGTGCCCTGGATACGCTGGAAAACAGCGCTCACGGATTGGGGAGACGCCAAGCTCTAAAAATGTTCTCTGGCGCCTTGCTGATAGGTTCAGGCGCGTGGATGGGCAAAGACGTAGCAGGTTGGCAACAGTGGACCGCCGACTTCGCGACCAACACTGGAGAACGGCGGGGTTTCCAGCTGCCGGACGGCACGCGGCTGGAACTCAATACCGCCAGTGCGGTGGATCTCGACTACACACCGCAACAGCGACTGATCAAGCTGACTCGTGGGGAAATCATCATCACCTGCGGCGGGATTGATCAAGGCGCTTCGTTCGATCGTCCCTTACGGGTGCAAAGTCACCATGGTGTATTCGAAGGGGTTGATGCACGCTTCATACTTCTTCAGGGGCCAGTCTGTACCCAGCTCAGTGTGACTGCCGGCAGGGTTGCCATTCATTCGCCGATTGCCAGCAATGGAGGACCGATACAGGTGCTTGCCGGGCAGAGCTATTTGATTGATCACCGCCAGGCGAGGTTGGCACCGGCACTGGATATGGACGCCGGTGCCTGGGTTGACGGTCTGATTGTGCCTCGCAACATGCGCCTCGATAACTTTCTTCATGAGGTTGGCCGTTATCGTACCGGCTATATGAGCTGTGCGGCGGACATTGCCGATCTTCGGCTTTCGGGGGGTTTCCAACTCGACAATACCGACAAGTTGCTCACTGTCCTTGCGCAAACCTTGCCTGTTAAGGTGCGATATCGCACGCGTTGGTGGGTGACTATCGAGCGGCAAGTCTGAATTGTTTTGCGGGGTTTGCGTGTAAGCCCGGCGCCTCAACTTCTGTTACTTGGAGGAAGAACTTAATGTCGCGGCGACAGTAAGCTCAGTTCTAACTTTCAGGCCATCTAGGTCTGTGCTTCAGTTAGCCACTTTCCAATGGCCCTGAACGACAAAACCCCTGTCTGCATTAGCAGACAGGGGTTCTGGAATTTCAATCTTGACGATGACCTACTCTCACATGGGGAAACCCCACACTACCATCGGCGATGCATCGTTTCACTGCTGAGTTCGGGATGGGATCAGGTGGTTCCAATGCTCTATGGTCGTCAAGAAATTCTGTGACCGGCCCGTTGCAGCAGCAACGTGCAGGTGAAAATTGGTGACTTCTACTAAAACAAAACCCCTGTTCGCGTTAGCAAACAGGGGTTTCGGAATTTAATCTTGACGATGACCTACTCTCACATGGGGAAACCCCACACTACCATCGGCGATGCATCGTTTCACTACTGAGTTCGGGA
>NZ_WFGV02000113.1 GCF_010095445.2 Pseudomonas sp. TNT3 | reverse complement strand
GCACGCCGCTCGAGCAGGCCGGCCGGCCAGAATGCCGATCCGGTCGCCTCGGCCATCGCGTCACAGTCAAGGTAAAGGGCGTCTCCGCCGTGATGGTTGATAGCCCGTGCCCGCGTCTGGAGATACCGCGCCGATGCTTCGGAGAATGCGCCCTGGATCCAGCCATCGCGGGTCGGCGAACAATCAATCTTGTGACGCTCGACAAGCTCGAACAGCTCATCAGCACTGCGATACCCAAACCGCATCATGCGCGTCGCGGTCTCGGCGCCAAACCGTTTGATCAGCGCCTGCGGTGTCGGTTTAAAGCCCGGCACCACTTGACCGCCGTTTCGACCGGAGGCCCGGTGGGCGATTTCGGACGCCTCGAACAGGGCGACGTGGACACCCGACTCAGCAAGATGGAGCGCGGCGGACAAGCCGGTGAAGCCGCCACCGATCACGGCGACATCGACGTTCAGGGGCCCGGTGATCGGAGGTGTGGTGCGACGTGCAGCAGTGGTCGCCGCCCACAGCGTGGACGTTGGGAAGTGCATATTCGCTGTCATGAAAAAGCCTATACGGGTCTGCAGGTACGGAGACGGCAAGTGCCGCGTTGCGGCTTAACTGGCGTGCGTGACTCGGCGCAGGAAATCGCGCATCCGTTCATTGCTCGGTGCAGTCAGCACCTCTCTGGACGGCCCTTGTTCGGCAATGCGTCCGCCATCGAGAAACAGCACGCGGTCGGAGACGTCGCGGGCGAAGCCCATCTCGTGGGTGACGATGATCATGGTCATGCCTTTCTCGGCCAGCCCGCGCATCACCGCCAACACCTCGCCGACCAGTTCCGGGTCAAGCGCCGAGGTCGGTTCGTCAAACAGGATGGCTTCGGGTTGCATGGCCAACGCGCGGGCAATGGCGACGCGCTGCTGCTGGCCCCCCGACAACTGATGAGGGAAGTGCTCGAATTTTTCCGCGAGGCCTACGCTGGCGAGCAGCTCGCGGCCCCGCTCGGTGGCCTCGCGGGGATCCTCGCCTTTCACATACACCGGACCTTCGATCACGTTCTCGAGCGCCGTGCGATGGGGGAACAGATTGAATCGCTGGAACACCATCCCGACACGTTGCCGCACCTGGCGAATGTCCGATCGCGCCGCGTCTACCCGCAGGCCTTCGACCGTCACGCTGCCGGCCTCATAGCGCTCAAGGCCATTGATGCAGCGCAGCAGCGTGGACTTGCCGGAGCCCGAAGGTCCGATCAGGCACACCACTTCGCCAGCGTTGATTTCAGCGTTGATACCGCTTAGCACATGGTGAGTGCCGAATGACTTGCTCAGGTTCTCGATCTTGATCATTTCTGGGTCCCCATGCGTTTTTCGAGACGGCCGATCGCAAACATCATTGGCAAGCTCATCGCGAGGTACATCAGCGCGACAAGGGTAAAGACCGTCGAACTCTGGAAGGTGGCGGCGGCGATCAGTTTGCTTTGCATCGACAGCTCGACCACGGTGATGACAGCGGTTTGGGAAGAGTCCTTGAGCATCATCACCACGTTGTTGCCATAGGGCGGCAACGCGATGCGCAACGCTTGCGGCAGCACCACCCGGCGCATCAATTTTGCGCGTGACATGCCAATCGACTGGGCGGCCTCGAACTGCCCGACATCCACGGCATCGATGCCGGCGCGAAACACTTCGGCCATGTACGAGGAATAGGCGATGCCCAGGCCCAGGGAACCGGCCTGAAACGCGGTCAGGCTGATGCCGATTTCCGGGATCACGAAGTACATGTAGAACAGCACCACGATGATCGGGATGCCTCGGATAACGTTGGTCAGCACGCGGCTGGCATGCGCAAGCGGCGCGATACCGCTCACCCGCAACAGGGCCCAGAACAAGCCAAGCACGGTAGCGATCACCAGCGCGGTAACGGTGATGTAGATGGTGGTCAGTGCGCCCTGCAACAGCATGGGCAGGTAGTCCACCGCATCAGTCAGGAAGGAATCGAACATCAGCAACCTCCGGAGCGTGTGCACGCGCCATCCCGGACTCAGGGACCGCGTGCGGGTTGGGAGAAAAAACGATCAGGAGGCGACGGCCCACTTCGCAAGAATGGTGCGCAATGTGCCGTCCTGGCGGAGCTTGTCGATGGCTGCGTTGAGCTTCGCGAGGGTCTCGCTGTCACCCTTCTTCACCGCCAACGCAATGTCGGTGGCGATGACCGATTTATAGGTGTCGACCAGACGCACCTTCGCGCCGACCTGGCGTACCTGATAAGCGACGACCGGACCGTCACCGAACGCAGCGTCCAGGCGACCGAGGGCAATGTCGCGAACCATGTCGGCCATCGTGTCGTAGAGCTTCACTTCCTTGAAGCCGCCCACCGCCGTGATCGGTTCGACATAAGACGTGCCGACCTGCACGCCGATGACCTTGCCCTTGAGGTCCGCAAAACTGAGGTAGGCCGTGGTGTCCTTGGCGGGGACGATCAAGCCCTCGCCATAGCTCACGACGATGCTGGAAAAGTCGACCACTTCGGCGCGGGCCGGCGTGCGGGCGAACGCGGAGGCAATGATCTGGATCTTGCCGGTTTGCAAGGCGGGGACGAGGGACGTAAACGGAATCGGCATGATTTCGGGGGTGAAGCCGACCTCTTTACCGACGGCATCGGCGATGTCGATCATCAGGCCTTTGAGCGTGTTGCTCTGCGGATCAAGGAAGTTGAACGGCACCGCGCTGGGTGTGGCGCCGACCTTCAGCACTGGCATTTCAGCGTGCGCGGTCGACAGCAAGGCAACGGTGGAAACGACGGCGACCAACGATTTTATTGTTTTGTGCAGCATGTGGAATCCCCTTGTGAACCGCCTCTGGTAGCGCGCGGACCGTGCCGACGAAGATCGGTCAGCACGGAATATCAAGCCTCTAGCCTTATCGCATAGCGATATGCATGTATTGCATGCAGATTCGATCCTGCATCAGCAACGCATTAGCGTCAATAGTCAAAAATGCGAGGGCTCAGGGAGATATCCACAACCCGTAGGTTTCATATGGAACCGCATATACGGGATGGAAGATCTTTATCGGAGAGGCTTCACGAAGGATTTAGCGGCGACTTGACTCACTTCTTCTATCGCTATACGGTCGCCTCTTATCGCGATGCAGTTTCTTTCCACTGACAATCGGACGGCGTTGTCGCCAAGCCACGGACCACCCATGAACCCTTCAGAATCGACGCTCTATGTGCAATCTCTCGCTACCGGAATCGCGGTGCTGGATGCCTTCGATCCGCAGCATGCGTCGATGAGTCTGCCGGAGATCGCCGTAGCTGCCGGCATCAGCCGTAGCGCTGCGCAGCGATTCGCCTTCACGCTGGAGGCCCTTGGCCTGTTGATCAAAGACCCGGTCAGCAAGCGCTATTCGTTATCGTCGCGCACCCTGGATGCAGGCTGTCACTACTTGCAGTCGCACTCGCTGCTGGACCGGGCCAACCCCTACCTCCTCGACCTGAATCGAAACGCGGGAGAAACGGTCAACCTCGCGGAGCCGGTGGGGACGGACATGATCTACATCGGCCGGTTTCCAAGCCCCACGCGCCTGTTGGTGCACATGCCGGTGGGGCGTCGCATTCCGATGTATTGCTCTTCTACCGGACGCGCCTATCTCTCGTCGTTGCCTGAAGAGCACGCCATCGAAATCCTGGAAAGTACCCAGCGAACTCGCTTTACGCCCAACACTGTTGTCGATCTGCAAGAACTGCTCGGCCGCCTGCAATTGGCGCGAGAGGAAGGTTACGCGTACTGCAATGAGGAATATTACCGAGGCGACCTTGCGCTGGCCGTACCGGTGTTCGACCTCAATCATCAGGTGGTCGCCAGCCTGCAGATGTCTTTGCCGGTGTCGAAGTGGACACTCAAGAAAGCGGTGTCGCGCTTCGTCCCGATGATGCAGGACACGGCACGATTGATCTCGACCACGCCACCCACCCAACGGCCGCTGAATTCATTCCTCGGCCCGAACATCGAACAGCCGTAACGACAACCCCACCATCCGCCACGTCTGACGAAGAAATAAAAAAAGGGCCGCACCCTGCCAAGGAGACGGCCCCGGAAAAACGACATTTTTTAACGCGCGGTAATCACCGACAACTTGGTAATGCCTGCTCGCTCGATCGACGCCATGGCTCGCGCCACTTCGCCATAATTCACTCCGTCGTCCGCCTGCAATTGCACGCGCACCTGCGGGTCCTTGGCCTTCGCCGACTTGAGGTTGAACTCCAGCAGGTCCGGCTGGATTTCATCCTTGTTGATAAACAGTTTCCCGGCCCCGTCGATGCTCACCACCAGCGGATCCTTCTGCTCGACCGGCGCCACGGCTTCGGTCTTGGGTAAATTGATCGGTATCGCATTGGTCAGCAGCGGTGCGGTGACGATGAACACCACCAGCAGCACTAGCATGACGTCCACCAGCGGTGTCACGTTTATCTCGCTCAGTACCTCGTCGCTGTCTTGCGTGGAGAAGGCCATATCAGGACGCCTCCTTCACTTTTTGCGCGCTGCCCGAGGCCGCGGTTTTATGCGCCGTCGGGTGAATCAGCACGCGGAACGAACTCTTCTGCGCCAGGCTGTAGAAGTCATGGGCGAAGTCATCCAAGTCCGCCGCCGTCAGTTTCAGACGACGCAAAAAGTAGTTGTAAACCAGCACTGCCGGCACCGCGACCGCGATCCCCACACCCGTGGCGACGAGTGCCGCCCCAATCGGTCCGGCGACCGTTTCCAGACTCGCCGAGCCTGCCGCGCTGATACCCTTCAACGCTTCCATGATTCCCCACACCGTGCCGAACAACCCAATGAACGGCGACGTACTGCCAATACTGGCGACCACTGCCAACCCGGTTTCCAGCGAACGGCGCTCCCGCACGATCTGCTGACGCAAGGCTCGCTCGAGGCGATCCTGATGATTGATCGCCTGGCTCAGATCCGCCGCGTGTGGCGCTTCACCGACCTGGATTGCCGCGTAGCCGGCTTGCGCCACCCGCGCCGCAGCGCCTGGCTGGGTTTCAGCCAATTCCGCCGCCGAATCAAGACTCGATGCAGCCCAAAACTTTTTATGAAACTTGCGATCCTGAGCTTTCAGACGGCCGAACTGCACGCCCTTGAGCAACGCCAGTCCCCAGGTCGCAACGGAAAAAACCACCAGCAGCCAGATCACCGCGCTTTCGATGGATTCAAGTGGAGATGCCAGTAACGTCATGGTGGATTCCTCGTGTAAACGTTTTGCGTGAAATAGGTTTCTGTTTAATGAATCTTGAAATCGATGGGCACGCTGACCCAGCCGTCCTGAGCGACATCACCCTGCTTGGCGGGCACAAAACTCCAGCGCTTCACCGCGCTCAGGGCGGCATCGTCAAGGGCCTCGCGACCGCTGCTTTTCTGAATCTGAATCTCGCCCGGCTTGCCGCTGGCGAGCACATGGACCCGTAACAACACCGTCCCTTCCCAACCGCGTCGCTGGGCCAGCGACGGGTATTGCGGCGCCGGGTTCTTCAAGTACCCGGCGTTGGCCGAGGCCGGCGTCACCGGAGCTGGCGCGG
>NZ_WFGV02000112.1 GCF_010095445.2 Pseudomonas sp. TNT3 | reverse complement strand
ATGTCCGCCAACCCCGCGGCAACAGCGGCAGCCGAACCGCTGGACGAACCGCCAGGCACCCGGTCCGGCGCCTGCGGATTGATCGGTGTGCCGGTCAAGTCGTTGATGCCGGTGACGCCAAACGCCAGTTCGTGCAGGTTGGTCTTGCCGACGATTTGCCAACCCGCCGCGAGGATCGCATCGACCACCTCAGCGTTGCGCAGGGCCGGCAACGCGTGGGCAAAGGCCCGGCTGCCGGATTGGGTGGCGTGGCCGGCAATGTCGATGGAATCCTTGATGGCGACGCGCTTGCCGCTGCCACCGAGGAGGAATTCGCTGATAAAGATGCTCATGCGCCCAGCTCCGTATTGAACAGGCGTTGCGTGCGGAAATGCGCAATCAGCCAGACACCGTCGACGCGACGAAAATCGATGTTCAAGCGCGTGCCGAACAACTCGTTGCGACCATCGCCATAGGTGGAGATCTGCTGCATGATCCACTGCCCTTGCGCCCCGCTGCCGTCGACCACAATCGACTCGCTGGTGAGGTAATGCAGATTCAACCGGAAGTGATCCGACGGTGGCAGGTAACCCCCGACAAACGCGGCCACGGCGTCGCGCCCCCGGTGTTGGCCGAAGGTCTGTGCAGTCTGGCTGCCGACGCCTTCCCAGATCGCGTCAACGGTGAACAATTGCGCCAGTTCATGAACCTGGGTCTCGGCCCTCGGCACATCGCACAGGTCCATGTAGCGCGCCATCAACCGGCGCACCTGGCTTTCCCCTTCGAGCGTCTCGAGACGCTGCAGCAAGGCCTCGTTCATGGCTCAGACCCGGGCTGCTTCAGGGATGGTCAATGGGCGACCGATACGCGCTTCGACCTTGGCATAGCGCCACAGGCTGTACTCGTTCACCGGCGTGGTGCGGAACAGGTTGCAGGCGTCGATCACCGTTTGGTGGCAGTCGACGTCGGCCATGATGTAGACGGTCCAGGGCGACGTCGTGGACGGACCCACCATCAGGCGGTCATCGTCCATGGCGCCGAGCACGGTGATGCCCGGCATGGCGCCGAGATCGCCCATCATCTGGCTGAAGCCCTTCCACACGCTCAGGCCTTCGCCGGTGGGCAGGTCAAAAAAGTTCTGGGTGATGCCGATGCAAAAAACGACGCGCAACGGTTCTTGGGTGGTCTGGGACATGGGTGTTTATCCTTGAATGGAAAATTCAGATGTAGCCAGGGAACGGCGGTACGCCGAGGAACACCGAACCGGCGCCGTCGTACAGGCCTTCGCTGAGAAAGGCGTGTTGGGTGACCACCATCGAATCGCGCAGGTAGCGCTGAAGTGGATGGCGCAGGTAAATGGCGGTGGTGCCGGCCAGGCTGTAAGCGCTTTGCACCACTCGCGCACCGGCCTGGGACACGTGAATCGCGGACAGGCGCAACAGGCTGGTCTGTTCAGGCGTGACCGGGTTGCCGGCGACGATCGAGTTCCACACCTGTTCGGTGGCGCCGTAGAAAAAGCTGCGTGCGGCAGCCAGTTGCGCTTCGGCCTTGGCGATTTCGATGCGCACATAAGCGCGGTCCGACAATTTCGGCGCGCCGGTGATGCCGCTGCCGCCCGCCATGCGGCTGATTTCGTCCAGCGCCGCACGGGCCAGGCCGAGGTTCACCACCGCCAGCACTTGCGCGGCGTAGGCAATGGAGGGGTAGCGGAACAGCGGTTCGTCGATGGTTGCGGCACCGCCACGGATGAAGGTCCAGCGTTCATCGATGCGTTTATCACTGACGCGCAAGTCGTGACTGCCGGTGCCTTTGAGACCAACCACCTCCCAGTTTTCGACGATCTCGACCTGCTCCGGGCGGAATACGGCGGTGCGAGGCTTGCCGCCAGCGGCACCGATGCCAACCCCCAGCAGGTCAGCGCCTTTACAGCCGCTGGCGAATTTCCAGGTGCCATTGACCTGCCAGCCACCTTCGACCGCTTCGGCCGGTTGCAAGGGAAACAGCCCGCCGGCGAACACCAGGTCCGGGCTTTCTGCGTAGAGTTCCGCCAGGGTTTCCCGCGGCAAAGCGGCGAGGTAGACACCGGCGCTGCCGAAGCTGGCCACCCAGCCCGCCGAACCGTCGGCTTCGGAGATGCGTTCGATCATCTTAAGGAAAAGCGCCGGCGCCAACGCGTCGCCACCGAAGCATTTGGGCGTGGCTGCACGGTAGATGCCGACCTGCTTGAAGCGCTCGATCATGTCCCGTGGCACATGGGAGCCGGCGTCGAATTCATCCCGACGCTGGCGCACTTCCTCTAGCACCTGCTCGAAGGCATGAGCGTCGACGAGGCTCTCATCGACACCTGGCCGCGGGTCTTTCTGGGCGACAGCTGCACGCAGCATGGGCTAGTTCTCCGTTTTGATTATTGTTAGTGGCAATGACCCGCCTCCTGTAGGAGCGAGCTTGCTCGCGAAAAGCGTGTGCACAACGCGGTCATTCAGACAGAGCGCGTTATCGTTAACGTCCATCGCGAGCAAGCTCGCTCCTACAAGGTCGGGGGTCGCTGCCCTTGCATTGAGGCTCAGTGTAAAAACGACCTTGGGCCGCCACTATTGGTGCGTGTCACCCCCCGGCTAAAGAAATCCCCTAGCCCTCCCCCGATAACCTCTGAGCGCATCCCCACGCGCAAGCCGGTATAAAAAGCCATACTTCCACGTTCACCCGTAGTGGAACCTTCCGCCTCCAAGGGCCGCGCGATGTACCTGCCAAAACCGAATGATTTCTACACCCTCATCGAAGCCATGCCGCTGTGCATCATTCTTCACGATGCCCACAACAAGGAGATTCTGTGGGCGAACACCGCCGCCTTGAACGCGCTGGGTTTCACCCTGGAAGAACTGACGCCGCTCAAAGCGCCGGACATGACCCGTGATGCGCCCAAGTACCGGCGCTCGGTGGGCTTACGCTGGCTGGAAGGCGCCGCACGCACCGGCCAGCGCGCCATTGAATGGTGTTATCGGTCCAAGCAAGGGGTGGAGATTCTTTCCGAGGCGGTCGCGACCCTGGTCCACCTGGACGGGCGCGATGTGTTGATGGTGCAGTTCCGCGATATTTCCAGGGAAGACAAGGTCAAGCGCGATCTCAAGCGCTTCGAAAGCCGGCTGAAGGCGTTCATGCAGGACCTGGCCGAAGGCGTTGCCGTGCTCGGTCCGCAGGGTGATATCCGTTTTATCAGCGACTCCGGCGCGCACCTGCTCAAGGGCGAAGAGCACCAGTTGATCGGCAAGAACTTCCTCGACTGGTGTGACGATGTCTCGCATCAACGCCTGCTCGCGCAACTGGCCAGCGAAACGCCGGAGCACGCGCCGTTCAGCGTGCATTACCACGTGCAACGGCGCGACGGTGAATGGCGCTGGCACGAGGCAACGTGCCGTTTTATCGAGATTGAAGACGATCTGGTGGGCCACCTGCTGCTGTTTCGCGACGTCACCGAACAGGTACGCGCTGAAGAGGCCCGGCGGGTGAGCGAGCAAAAACTCGAGTACCTGGCCCGCTATAACGCCATGGGTGAAATGGCCGTGGCCATCGCCCACGAGCTGAGTCAGCCACTGGCGGCTACCCGCAATTTCATCGAGGGCGCGGTGATTCGGCTGGGCAAGGATCAATCCGGCGACCAGGGCGTGGCCTGGGGTTTGCAAAACGCCGTCAGGCAGATCGAGCATGCGTCGCTGATCATCAAAAGCGTGCGCGATTACGTGGTGAAACTGGAGCAAAGCGAAGAGCGGATCGACCTCAATGAGCTGTTACGCGAGACCCGCTACTTCATCAGCTTGCGGGCGGACCCGAGTGCCGTCCGGGTGGAGATTGTCACCAGCGACACGTCGCTGTGGGTGAGTTGCGAGAAAGTGTTGATCGGCCAGGTGATATTGAACCTGGCGTTTAATGCGATTGAAGAAATGAGCGACCTGCCCGTCGAGCGCCGCCTGCTGCGCATCCATGCCAGCCAGGGTAATGACGTAGCATTGGTGCGCATCGAAGACAGCGGCCGGGGCATCCAGGCCGAGGCGCAGGAAAAGCTGTTCGACGGGTTTTTCTCGTCCAAGGTCAGTGGCAATGGCATTGGATTGGCGCTGTGCAAAAACATCATCGGGCGCCACCGCGGCGACATCTGGGCACAGAACCTGACACCTTGCGGAGCGGTATTCACCTTCTCCCTTCCCCTCGCCACTCCCTGACGCACCCCCACCTTTCACCCTGCACTGCCCATGTGGCGAGGGAGCTCGCTCCCGCTGGGCTGCAAAGCAGCCCCCGGCATTCTTCCAGCCACACCGTACCCGCCGGTTTTGCGACTGCTGCGCAGCCGAGCGGGAGCAAGCTCCCTCGCCACGAGGAGTGCAGGCGCTGGAATGGCCCGCTGTGACAGTGATTCCATAAAACCAACCACAACCCAATCCCTCTGCCAACCACCATCCCGTGGCGAGGGAGTTTACTCCCGCTCGGCTGCGAAGCAGCCCCCGGCATTCTCCCATCCAACCACCATCCTGTGGCGAGCTCGCGAAGTCGGTGCAATTTCGGCTCGGCGAAAGGCGGCCCTGAAGACTGGCACAGACACACAACCACTTGGCAGCCACAGCAATTCTCCCGTTTCCCCGGCAGGGCAGAATCGAACTGCAAAAATCTGCCTCTGCACCCGCGATTCGCGTGAACAATAATTCAGGGAGTTCCCCCTAATGCGAGCCACCAGGATCACCGTACAGTCAGCGCTGAGTATCAGCCTGCTCGTACTCGGTTTGAACAATGCCAGCGCGGATTTGCCCGCTGACACGATCGGCCAGACTGTGTTGCCATTTCCGCCGCAAGCCCACCGGGCCTTTGTCGTCGATGTCGAATTCGAAAGTTTCGTGGTCGGCCGTGTCACCGTGGTCGACCCCGACAAAAAACGCATCCTTGGCATGGTCCCGACCGGTTTTGCGGCGCCCTCGACGCTCAGCCACGATCAGAAAACCCTCTACAGCGCCGACATCTTCTACTCCCGTGGCACCCGTGGAACACGCACCGACGTGCTGACCGCCTGGGACAGCTCGACCCTCTCGCCCGCCTGGGAGTTGTTGATTCCGACCAAGCGCGCCGAGTCGCTGACCCAGCGTTACGGGCTGAAGACCAGCAGCGATGACCGCTTCGTCTACGTCTACAACTTCACCCCATCGACCTCGGTCACCGTGGTCGACACCCAGACCAAGGCAGTGACCTCGGAAATCGCCATCCCCGGTTGCGTCCTCAACTACCCGGTTGGTAACCGCCGCTTCGCCTCGTTGTGCGGCGACGGCAGTTTGCAGCTGGTCACGTTGAATGATCAGGGCCTGGAAACCGCGCGCAGCCGCACGCCGTTCTTCGACCCCAATGCGGAGAAGCTGGTAGAGCGCGCCGTCAACGTCGGCGACACCTACTACTTCACCACCACGACCGGCACCGTCCGCCCGGTGGATTTCGCCGGCGACGCGCCGAAGATCCTGCCGTCCTGGTCGCTGACCAACGATGAAGAAAAGAAAGCCGGCTGGGCACCGGGAGGCTGGCAGTTGATGGCAGTCGCTCCAAAACTCAACCGCTTGTACGTGCTGATGCACGACGCCCATGAACCGATGAAGTGGGAAGACCCCAGCCCGCTGATCTGGGTCTTCGATCTGAACACCCGGAAAAAAGTGGCGACCCTGCAAGCCCCGGTTCCGGTGTGGAGCATGCAGGCGACCGGCGACGACAAACCGCTGTTGCTCGGTGCCGACGTTGAAGGCGGCTTGCAGATCTTCGACCTCACATCCAACACGCTCACTGGCAGCATGCCAAAAGTCGCGAAGACGGCGACTCAGGTCATGAGCTACTAACGAGGTTCGGCCATGCACATCGATCCGATCTTCATCATTGCCAGCGCACTCGCCATCGCGGTGTTGCTGGCCAGCGCCGCGACCCACAAGTTGCGTGCGCCGGCACGTTTTGCCAAACAGCTGGCGGACTATCAGCTGTTGCCCGAGGCGCTGGTGCGTCCGAGCGCTCGGGTGATTCCGGTGGTTGAACTGGCAATCGCCTTCGCGCTGCTGGTGCCGGTCAGCCGGTCATGCTTTTGATCAGCGTAACTTTAAC
>NZ_WFGV02000111.1 GCF_010095445.2 Pseudomonas sp. TNT3 | reverse complement strand
CGTTCCCGGTGGCCGGCACGTTGATGATCGAACCGACCGAAAGCGAATCCAAAGAAGAACTGGACCGCTTCTGCGACGCCATGATCCGCATCCGCGAAGAGATTCGTGCGGTGGAAAACGGCACGCTGGACAAGGACGACAACCCGCTGAAAAACGCCCCGCACACTGCGGCGGAGCTGGTGGGCGAGTGGTCGCATCCGTATAGCCGTGAACAGGCGGTTTATCCGCTGGACACCTTGATCGACAGCAAATACTGGCCGCCCGTAGGCCGCGTCGACAATGTCTTCGGCGACCGCAACCTGATGTGCGCCTGCCCTTCAATCGCCGACTACGCATAACCCCCTGTAGGAGCTGCCGCAGGCTGCGATCTTTTGATCCGGTTTTCAAAAATCAAAAGATCGCAGCCTCGTTGCACTCGACAGCTCCTACAGGTGAACACCGCATAACCCACTGTAGGAGCGAGCTTGCTCGCGAAAAACCCAAGGACGCCGCTGGGCACCCGGGTTTACGCGTCATCGTTCACAACCATCGCGAGCAAGCTCGCTCCTACGGGTGAACCCCCATTCGAGAACAACAGAGGACTTTCACCATGTTCAGCAAGCACGACCAGATCAAAGGCTACGACGACCAACTGCTGGCGGCGATGAACGCCGAGGACGCGCGGCAAGAGCACCACATCGAGCTGATCGCCTCGGAAAACTACACCAGCCGACGGGTCATGGAAGCCCAGGGCAGCGGCCTGACCAACAAGTACGCCGAAGGGTATCCGGGCAAGCGTTACTACGGCGGCTGCGAGCATGTCGATGTGGTCGAACAACTGGCCATCGACCGCGCAAAACAGCTGTTCGGCGCCGACTACGCCAATGTCCAGCCGCACTCCGGCAGCCAGGCCAACGCTGCGGTTTACCTGGCGTTGCTACAGGCCGGCGACACCGTACTGGGCATGAGCCTGGCCCACGGTGGTCACCTGACCCACGGCGCCAAGGTGAGTTTTTCCGGCAAGCTCTACAACGCCGTGCAATACGGCATCGACACCGCCACCGGGTTGATCGACTACGACGAAGTCGAACGCCTGGCCGTCGAGCACCAGCCGAAAATGATCATCGCCGGTTTCTCCGCTTACTCGAAGACCCTCGACTTCCCGCGCTTCCGCCAAATTGCCGACAAGGTGGGCGCCTACCTGTTCGTCGACATGGCTCACGTCGCCGGGCTGGTCGCCACCGGTCTGTACCCGAATCCACTGCCCTACGCCGACGTGGTCACCACCACGACCCACAAGACCCTGCGTGGTCCGCGTGGCGGTCTGATCCTGGCCAAGGCCAATCCTGAACTCGAGAAAAAGCTCAACGCCGCCGTGTTCCCCGGTGGCCAGGGCGGCCCGCTGATGCATGTAATCGCGGCCAAGGCCGTGTGCTTCAAGGAAGCGCTGGAGCCGGCGTTCAAAACGTATCAGACGCAGGTCATCCGCAACGCCCAAGCGATGGCGCAAGTCTTTATCGATCGTGGTTACGACGTGGTGTCCGGTGGCACCGACAACCACCTGTTCCTGGTCAGCCTGATCCGCCAGGGCCTGACCGGCAAGGACGCCGACGCGGCGCTGGGCCGTGCCGGTATCACCGTGAATAAGAACGCCGTGCCCAACGATCCGCAGTCGCCGTTCGTGACCTCGGGCTTGCGCATCGGCACCCCGGCGATCACCAGCCGCGGTTTCAAGGAAGCCCAGAGCATCGAGCTGGCCGGCTGGATCTGCGACATCCTCGACCACTTGGGCGATGCCGACATAGAAGCCGATGTCGCCCGCCAGGCTGCCGCGATGTGCAGCGATTTCCCGGTCTACCGCGACTAAGCAAACAATATGGAACCCTGTGGGAGCGAGCTTGCTCGCGATGGCGGCATGACAGTCAGCATTGATCTCGACTGACACGGCCTCATCGCGAGCAAGCTCGCTCCCACAGGTTCCGTGTCCTGCCTGATTAGCTGCCTGCACAAGGAAAACCCATGACTGCCATTGTTGAAGCAGCGCAAAAAAGCCCCGCCAAAGTGGAAGTCGGCACCAAACTGCGCGGCGCAGAAAAGGTCGCGCGGATTCCAGTGAAAATCATCCCCACCGATGAATTCCCGCGCAAACCCGAATGGATCCGGGTACGCATGCCGACCTCCCCCGAGGTCGACCGGATCAAGCAATTGCTGCGCAAACACAAGTTGCACAGTGTCTGCGAGGAAGCCTCGTGTCCGAACCTGGGCGAGTGTTTTTCCGGCGGCACCGCGACCTTCATGATCATGGGTGACATCTGCACCCGGCGCTGCCCGTTCTGCGATGTCGGCCACGGACGGCCGAAACCGCTGGACGTCAACGAGCCAAACAACCTCGCCGTGGCCATCGCCGAACTGCGCCTCAAATACGTGGTGATCACCTCGGTGGACCGCGACGACCTGCGCGACGGCGGCGCCCAACACTTCGTCGACTGCCTGCGCGAGATCCGCAAGCTGTCGCCGGGCATCCAGCTGGAAACCCTGGTGCCGGACTATCGCGGACGGATGGACGTCGCCCTGGCTATCACCGCTTGCGAGCCTCCCGACGTTTTTAACCACAACCTGGAAACCGTGCCACGCCTGTATAAAGCGGCGCGACCGGGCTCGGATTTCGAGTGGTCGCTGGACCTGCTGCAGAACTTCAAGCACCGGGTGCCGCAGGTCCCGACCAAATCCGGTTTGATGCTGGGTCTCGGGGAAACCGACGACGAAGTCATAGCGGTCATGCAGCGGATGCGCGAGCACGACATCGACATGCTCACCCTCGGCCAGTACCTGCAACCCTCGCGCAGCCACTTGCCGGTGCAGCGTTTCGTGCACCCGGATATGTTTGCGTGGTTTGCCGAGGAAGGCGCGCGAATGGGCTTCAAGAACGTCGCGTCCGGGCCCTTGGTGCGTTCCTCGTATCATGCCGACCAGCAACTTCAGGGAGGTTTACACGTCAACGATACTCACGGACCGCTGGCTGAGATAAGCGACTGAGCGTGGTTGTTTGTTTAATGCAAAGGGACCCGAGTGGACGGCGCTCTGGCACCTGGGTTAGGTTTCGTATCCGCTTATATTTTGGGCTCCACGACCATGACTGATCGTCAGATCATCGTTCCAGACAGCATGAAATTGCTCTGCGAGCAGGCGGGTTATGCGCCAGCGGTAAAGGTAGGAAAAACGCTGTACTGCGCGGGTCAGGTAGGCCGGACGCCGGAATTGACGGTTATCGAAGATCCTGAGCAGCAGTTTTTAGCCGCGTGGGAGAATCTACGGCTCGTCCTGGCAGCCGGTGGCTGCGAATTTGAGGATGTCGTCGAAATGACGACCTATCACGTCGACATGCAACGCCACATGCCAATCTTCAGACAAGTGAAGGATGAAGTCTTTCCCAGGGGCACGTGTGCATGGACATGCATCGGTGTCGCGGAACTGGCTCGACCGGGGCTGCTTGTGGAGATCAAATGCATTGCCGTGCAGCGATGATTTTTCAGATCGGCAGGTGAATTAGTAGATCCTGGATGGTGCCCATCCATGCGGCAGTAGCGCTGAAATCTCACTCGCCCTTCAGAGGGATTCTTTTGTTCATGGGCTATTCCCCGCCCGCATGATTACAAGGATGGATCATGTCCAATGCTCCCGATGGCTGGCCCTACCAGGACGTACCCGCCTTTGTCATGAGCAACCGGAGTCTGTCTGCCCCCGCCAATGTGAATATCCATCGCTGAACGATGATCGGCCGGCCAGAAGCTTTCTCTCGAACAGGTCTACAAATGTGCGGCCGGCTCAGTCATTGGAAGCCTGACCAGAAAAGTGGTGCCGCCACTCCAGTCGGAGCTGACATCGATTGATCCGTTATGTGAGGCCACAACCTCTGAGGCGATAAACAGGCCCAAGCCCAGCCCCTCTGTAGGCCCGTGATCAATTGCAGATCGCTGAGAGAAACGACCCAAAGGGTTGAATATAAACGGGAGAACGTCTTCTGGTATGGGCTCACCGCTGTTGTGAACGGTGAAAATAGCGCCGTCTTCCGAGGCCTTTAACTCCACCTTGATTGGGAGTTGATTATCGCCATGCTGTACAGCGTTGCTGATTATGTTCGAGAAGACTTGTTCCATTCTGGCGCCATCGAATTGCCCTTGAACTGGAGTCTTCGCTTCGAACAGGACCACGGCCTCTGGATAAAACGCTCGGATTTCTTCGACAACACGTTCGCAAACGCGCGATAGATCCAAATCCGTCTTCTTGACGGGAATGCCTGGGCCCATTTGGCAGCGAGTCAAATCAAGCAGGTCTCCAACAATTTGGCTCGCTCGCCGCACGCTTGTGTATATCTGGTTGGCGACCTTGGTATTGCGGTCTCCGGCCCCTTCCGAGCGCCTCAACATGTCGGCACCCAGCAAGATCGCTCCAAGCGGAGTGCGCAAATCGTGGCCGAGAATGCCTAGAAATACGTTGCGTGACGCCTCAACGGCGCGTGAATAACTGGCGATGGATTCGGCGAGAGCCTGATCGATGGCCTCGTGGAATCGGGTCATGTCGTCGACATTGATCGGCGTGCCATCCTTCACTTGCCTCATCCATTGACTGACGACACTCGTTCTCAGTGCTCGATATTCCGACACCATTTGATCGATCGTGAAACCTGCCATCAACCGCGTCATTGCATGGGTTTCAGCTGCTGTTTCTTCATCGTTTACCGGGGCTTGGCCTTGAGACTTGGCAGCTTGCTCTCGCCTCGTCTGCTTTGTCCGCAGGTCACTCACAATTGCCCGCAACATTTGTTCGGCATGATCTCGCAGCGCTTCACTATCGAGGTCCTCACCCGGCGTATCGATAGTTCTGGCGAAATCTTCCCAAGCCTGCAGAATCGGCTCAAGGTTCTCAAGAATGAAATCAGACAGGCGCATGTCAATAATCCTAATGGGAGGCGATGCAGACGCCGGCAGGAAAGCGAGGCTGCGCAGATTGGGTGTGAGCGGGTGTCAGCAGTGTAGGAGGTTGTGTATGGCTTTTAAAGCTCGGTCCGTTTCAGGCCCGCTTGGTCGATACGCACGATCAAGGCATCAACAGCGTTAACACCGACCCTGATCTCTTGCGTCCATTGCCAGGGGCACCCCTGCGCAAAAGTGACATACTTGATCCTGTCACCTGTTTCTTCTAGCAAGCCCCGACTGCCTGTCAGGGCTAGCCTCGTCTCAACCATTTTTCTCCCGCAAACCCGCGCTCGATTCACGAACCACAAGCGTCGCCATGGGCGCATCAATGCGTTGACGCTGGTCGGTGCCAGACTCATTGATCTGTTCGAACAGCAACTCGATCGCCAACGCAGCCACCTCTTCCAGGTGCATGTTCAACGCCGTCAGGGGCGGTGTGCATTCCCGTGCGCGGAAGCCGTCGTAACGGGTGACCACCTTTACATCCTGCGGCACCTTCAGCCCTTTTTCGTTCAGCGCCTGCACCGCGCCAATCGCGAACGCATCGACCGGCACGCACAGTCCATCCAGGTCCGGATACTCGTCCAGCAATTGCGCACAGGCAGCGGCGCCTGCCGCTTCGCCACCCGCTTCGTCGGCGCGAACGATCGCCGGGGTCAGGCCATGGGTTGTGCAATAGGCGCGGTACGCTTGCTCCATGTCGAGGTAGGAATGCCGGGACTGAATGCCGATCACCAGGCCGATCCGTTGCGCGCCCTGCTCTCGCAAATGATCGAGCAGCAAGGCGCCCGCCGCTGCGCCGTGCATGTCGATGTACGGCAAGTCAAAACCGGCCTCGGGCTGGCGTCCGATCGATACCAGTTTCACCCCTCTTTTACGTAAGCGCGCAATGTGCGGGTCGTTGGCGACTGGCTCGATGATCACTGCGCCGTCGATATCCAGCGTATCCAGCAAGGCCTTGGCCTCGTCCATCGGCGGCACCAGCACCAGTGCCACGCCCCGACGCAGGGCCGCTTCCGTCGCGGTCGCCGCGATCTCCATCAAAAAGCCCAGGCGTGACGATCCGCCTGCCACGGCAAACGGCATCGAGGACAGTAATGCAATGGCATTGGCCTTGCCGGTGCGCAGGCGCTGGGCGCGCAGATTGGGGGTGTAGCCAAGGC
>NZ_WFGV02000110.1 GCF_010095445.2 Pseudomonas sp. TNT3 | reverse complement strand
AGCGATCACCTTCACCGCCGAGGGCGAGGCTTTCCTGCGCGGCGCCCGACGTATCCTGGCCGACATGGCCGAGGTCGAAGAAGCCATCGCCGACCAGGGCGTACCCAGGGGCCGATTGCGGGTCAGCGCCGCCCTCGGCCATGGGCGGCTGGCAATCGTTCCCTTGGTGGCAGCATTCAGCGCCCGTTACCCGAACATCGTCGTCGACCTCACCCTTGGCGACGAAGTCGTCGACATTCTCGGCGGTCAGGCCGACGTGGCGGTACGCTTTGGCCATCTGCCCGACAGCCCGCTGACCGCGCGCAGGATCGGCGACACCGGCCAGGTAGTAGTGGCATCGCCCGAGTATCTGCAGCGCCACGGCATCCCCGAGGAACCAGAAGACCTGCTACGGCACAACTGCCTGCGCTTCAACTTCCGGCGTGCCGAACCCAACTGGCCGTTCATCCGCGAAGGAAAAGAGTTTTCCCTGAAGGTCAGCGGCAACATCGAATGCAGCAGCGGTGAAGCGCTGGCACAACTCGCGCGAGTAGGTGCCGGTATTGCACGTATCGGCGAGTTCAGCGTGAGCGAAGATCTGCAGCGCGGTGATCTGATACCGCTGCTGGAAGCCTGGAACCCTGGCGACCAGGAACCGATTCATGCGGTGTTCGTAGGTGGCTCGGCAATGCCGGCGCGGGTGCGATTGTTCGTGGACTTCTTGCTGGAACATCACCGGATGTAAGCGCAGGCGTAAGATGATTATTCCGGGTACTTGTGATGTTGAAGTGACCAAAAAATTTTTGTGTGCACTATCAATAGGCGGTTTGCCTTACTGGAACAATCGTGAACTCTGGCATTGATGGGGCGTCCGCACGTCTTAAATGGCCGTCGTGAAAGACCGCTTTTGACGGTTTTCTGCCCGTCGTGAGAGGCAGAAAACGACCCCAAGCCGCCATTCAGGACGCTCCTGAGCACATCAGTGGTTGCCTGCGATGAAGGGCTCCCCATTAGTCAACTGGTCTGTCGGTACACCTTTGTTGTGCGCATTGAGAATCCCGGGAAATGCGGCAACCCCATTCATAAAATTAGCGTCCGAATGGATCTCGTCATTCGGTTCGCATTCTCAGTGTCTCTTGCGCGCTCACCAGTCCTGCCTGCACTTCCTCCAATCCATGGATCCATTAAAGTTCTTGTAATGCGTTTATGTTGACTTCATTGAGGTTTATACAATTTAATGGATCCACAATAACAAGCCTGTGCTGGAGATCTGCATGTATCCAAGAAACACCTGGTATGTTGCCTGCACCCCCGACGAGATCGCCTCAAAGCCACTGGGGCGGCAGATTTGCGGTGAGAAAATCGTCTTCTTCCGTGGGAAAGAAGGGCGCGTAGCCGCCGTCGAGAACTTCTGCCCACACCGCGGCGCGCCCCTTTCCTTGGGTTATGTCGAGAACGGCAACCTGGTCTGTGGCTATCACGGCCTGGTCATGGGCTGTGATGGCAAGACCGTCGAAATGCCAGGTCAGCGCGTACGGGGCTTTCCGTGCAACAAAACCTACGCCGTTGAAGAGCGTTACGGTTTCATTTGGGTCTGGCCTGGGGAGCAGGACAAGGCTGATCCTGCACTGATCCATCATTTGGAATGGGCTGTCAGTGATGAGTGGGCCTACGGCGGTGGGCTGTTCCATATCAATTGCGACTATCGACTGATGATCGATAACCTGATGGATCTCACCCACGAAACTTACGTGCACGCTTCGAGTATTGGCCAGAAAGAGATCGATGAAGTGGCGCCGGTCACCACTGTCCAGGGTGACGAGGTGGTCACCGCGCGGCACATGGAAAACATCATGGCGCCGCCGTTCTGGCGCATGGCCCTGCGTGGCAACAATCTGGCCGACGACGTGCCTGTAGACCGTTGGCAGATCTGCCGCTTCAGTCCGCCCAGCCACGTGTTGATCGAGGTGGGCGTGGCCCACGCCGGCAAGGGCGGTTACAACGCCGAGCCGCAGTACAAGGCGGCCAGTATCGTGGTCGACTTCATTACTCCGGAAACCGAGACGTCGATCTGGTACTTCTGGGGCATGGCGCGCAATTTCAATCCCCACGATGAAGAACTGACCGCCACCATCCGCGAGGGCCAGGGCAAGATTTTCAGTGAAGACCTGGACATGCTCGAACAGCAGCAGAAGAACCTGCTGGCCAACCCCGAGCGCAACCTGCTCAAGCTCAATATCGATGCTGGTGGCGTGCAGTCCCGCCGTGTGCTGGAGCGCATCATCGCCCGTGAGCGCGCGCCAGCTGTCGAGCTGATTGCCACGGCCAACTAGCTCAAGCGCCAGGCCAGTCCACTCCCATTGATCCTGTTTGAGGCCACTGCGGTGGCCGGTCTTGAAGGTGCGCCATGATTGAAGTCGTCGTGACATCCCGCAACAACGAAGCGCTGGATATCTGCAGCTACGAGTTGACCTGTGCCCAAGGTGGGCTATTGCCCGGCTTCAGCGCCGGGGCCCATATCGACGTGCACCTGCCCGGCGGACTTATCCGCCAGTACTCGCTGTGCAATCACCCGCAAGAGCGGCATCGCTACCTGATCGGTGTGCTGAAAGATGTCGCCTCGCGCGGTGGCTCCCAGAGTCTGCATGAGCTGATCAACAGCGGAGATCGGCTGTTCATCAGTGAGCCGCGCAACCTGTTCCCGCTGGTGGCCGAGGGGCGGCGCAGCCTGTTGTTTGCTGGCGGTATCGGCATTACCCCGATTCTGTGCATGGCCGAGCAACTGGCACACAATGGTGCCGATTTCGAGCTGCACTATTGTGCTCGCTCCAGTGAACGGGCGGCTTTTGTCGAGCGACTCAAAGGGGCCTCCTTTGCCGATCGCGTGCACCTGCATTTCGATGAAGAGGCCGATTCGCGCCTGGATGCCGCCGAGGTCCTGGTCAATCCGCAGCCTGACGTGCACCTGTATGTCTGCGGCCCTTCAGGGTTCATGCAGCATGTGCTCGACAGCGCCAAGGCCCAGGGCTGGAGCGACGAGCACTTGCACCGTGAATACTTCGCCGCGGCGCCGGTGGATACCAGTGCCGATGGGTCGTTCCAGGTCAAGCTGGCCAACAGTGGGCAGGTGTTCGACATTCCGGCCGACAAGACGGTGGTCCAGGTGCTGGAAAGTCACGGTGTCGAGATTGCCATTTCCTGTGAGCAGGGTGTCTGCGGAACCTGTCTGACCCGAGTACTGGAAGGGGTGCCGGATCACCGCGACCTGTTCCTCACCGAAGACGAGCAGGCGGCCAATGATCAGTTCACGCCCTGCTGTTCAAGGGCCAAATCCGCGTTATTGGTGCTGGACCTCTGAACCAGTCAATCATTCGCCCCGCGCGATCACCTTCATCCGATCGGTGTTGCTGATCGCACCGAACACTTCGGCGTATCTCAGTGTGGCATTGGCGTGTTCACGCATGATGGCCTCAGCGCGTGCGCCCTGGCGGCTGACCAGTGCGTCGAAGACCGAGTGATGTTGCATGTGCGCGAAGTTGAAGCGCCGGTATTCACGTGCCATGTCCTGGCGGTCGATCGCCAGCGCTGACACTGAAGCAAAGGGACGATGGTCGTTGCGCGCCAAGGCTTCGGCAATCGCCGGGTTGGCGCTGCTTTCGACGATCACATGGTGAAAGCGCATGTTGAGGTCATGGAACACCTCGAGGTCTTCTTCAGTCACGTAGCCCTTGTCGAACAAGGTATCGCCTTGCACCAGGCATTCGCGCAGCGCCGCCTGTGCTTGCTCACTCAATCCGCGTTCAGCGCTCTGCCTGGCCGCCAGACCCTCCAGAACTCCGCGCACTTCCACGGCGCCGGCGATATCTTCGGCACTCACCGAGCGCACCTGATAACCCCGTCCACCATGGCGCACCAGCAAGCCTTCCTGTTCCAGGGTAAGGAAGGCCATGCGCACCGGCATGCGCGAGACGCCGAAGCGTTCCGCCGTCGGAATCTCCATCAGCCGTTCGCCGGCCGCCAGCTCGCCCGAGGCGATCATTTTTCGCAGTGCGACTAGCACCATTTGACCCGGTTTGCTCATGCAGGCGACTTCCAGAGGGGGTTCGCCATAGTAACGCAAGGAGGGGGGAGATGCAGGGGCGACAAGCGCCCCCGGGCGATAGGATCAGAGTGACAACGGGTAGCTGACGATCACGCGGGTCTGATCGAAGTCGCTGTTGAAACTACGACGGTTGGTAGCGTTGTTGACCCGCATGCTGAGATTTTTCAGCGGGCCACTTTGCAGGGTGTAGCTGACCTCGGTGTCACGTTCCCATTCCTTGCCATTGCTGCCGGCCTTGGTGGTGGCGTTGTCGCCGTGACCGTAGCGGGTCATCAGCTGCAAGCCCGGGATGCCGACGGCGACGAAGTTGTAGTCGTAACGGACCTGCCAAGAGCGCTCGTCGGCGTTGCTGAAGTTGCCGTTGAACATGTCGTTGCCAAGGGTGCGCCCACTGCTGCCATATACGGACATCCAGCCGGTATCGCCGCTGACCTTTTGCAGCCCCAGATACAGCGTGTGGCCACCCAGATTGGCGGAGAACAATCCGTAGGCGGTATGGCTTTGCACATTGCCGATCAGGGCGCTGCCGTCATCCCTGTCGTTGAAATAGCCCAGGTTCGCGCCGAGGGTCCAGTCCCCGAATTTCTCTTTATGCAGCAGGTTCAGGTAGCTTTGCTGATAGATGTCTTCGAGCTGCGCGTGCCAGGCGCCGATCAGGGTCCGTTGTTCGTTGAAGCGGTATTCGGCACCCGCATAGTTGAAGCTGTCCGACATGACGGTGGGTGCAGCCCAAGCCGAGAGGTCTTGCATGTCTGAAGAGTTGCGCAGGCTCACGGCGGTGTATTGACCTGCCTGCAAGTTCAGGCCGGGAAGCTCCCGGGACACCAGCATGGCGCCCTGAAAGGTCTGTGGCAGCAGGCGTCCGTCATCGTAGCGCAGCAGGGGAATATCCGGCATGAGCTCGCCTAGCATCAGTTCCGTGTCGGAAATACGCATTTTTGCTGCCAGTCCCGCGCGCCCGTAGTCGTCGGCGGAGTGACCATCGTCGTGCACCGGCAGCAGCTCCGAACCGCTGCGTTGCGGGCCGCTGTCGAGCTTGACGCCAAGCATCGCGATACCATCAAGACCAAAGCCGACAACGCCCGGGGTGTAGCCGGAACTGAACTTGAGGATCGCGCCCTGGGCCCATTCTTCGATCTTGCTCTTGCTGGCGCCAGGATCGTTGAAATCACGATTGAAGTAGTAATTTCGCAGCATCAGGCTGGTCTTGGAATCCTCAAAAAAACCACCGCTTTCAGCGTGCGCCGAAGGAATCAGGGCAAGCGCGATTGCACCGCCGAGCAGCGCCCGGGGAGGGAGAGAAAGGTAAGTCATTATTGTTTTTTTTCCTGGAGGATGTAGTCAGTAGCGGGGGCGGCCCCCGCTACCTCATTGCACAGGTGTCAGGCCCGGCTGAGTCGGGCGCCAGGCTGTGGCTGGGCGGCAGGCCGCAATGCCAGAAGCACAGCGGCGGCGATGACGAAGACCACGGCAAACACCCCATACAGGTGCAGGGGTTGCCAGCCGCTGTCTAGCAACAGTCCTGCGACGGTCGGCGAAAGAATCGCGCCAATGCGTCCGATACCGATACCCCAACCAACCCCCGTCGCGCGCACCGAAGCGTCATAGACAATCGGCGACAAGGCGTACAAGCCAGCCACGCAACCGTTGGCGAACAGCCCGATCAGCAGACCCAGACCGAGTGCCATCGATACCGATGACGCGGAGCCGACGAACAGTACCAGCAGCCCTGCGGTAATCAGCATGAACAGCGACAGCACGCGAGTCAGCCGCCAGCGCGAGGCCAGGCCGCCAATCAGCGCGGCGCCAAAGATTCCGCCGACGCTCAGCAGTACGCCGCCGCTGATGCCTTGCTGTGCCGATAGCCCTGCCGAGACCAGCAGCTTCGGCGTCCAGCTCATCACGAAGTAGAAGCCGAACATAACCAGCCAACACGGATTATCCGCGCCAGCGAGGATGACCTGTCCCAACACCTGGCGCGGCTTGAAGCGGTTGCCAAGGCGGCTGGTGCGGCATCGCTGTGGCAGCAGCTGGCGGATGCCAAGGCGCAG
>NZ_WFGV02000010.1 GCF_010095445.2 Pseudomonas sp. TNT3 | reverse complement strand
AGTAATGCATCTCCACAACCAAGCGAATGGCCTCTGCTTTTTGCTCTGACGTGACAACCCGATAACCCATGATGCTTCCTTAGATCGACGCTCCTACATCATGGTCTAAAAAAATTCGACCGCAACACGGCAGCTCCTACTGGTGTACGCAAATCAATGTAGGAGCTGCCGCAGGCTGCGATCTTTTGATCTCAAACCCCTGCCGCTTTCAACCGCGCCGCATGTTCCATGAACAAACGAATCGGCTCAGCCCCCTTTCCCACCAGTCCCAACGACTGATTGACGATGTCGAAGTGATCCAGCGGATACTCATCGCCGATCACCGTCCCCAGGTGCGAACTGTAGCGTCCGACCATCCCGTCGCAATGCCCGACTTCCCGGACAAAGGTCCTGGCAAACAATCGGCAGCTGCGATTTGTCCCGTCAAACAGGTTTCGTCCACGATCAGTCTTGCCCGGCTGCAAGGTCCCGGACCACGAGTAATAGCGCACCCCATTCACTTCTTCCGCCCCCTGTCCGCCCCAGGTTTTCGGCAATCCCTGTGGGTAACGTTGATTGAACAACGCCACCCCTTGCGTGGTGAGGGATTGATGCGAAGCCGGGACATCCACTGGCAACCTGGGCCCGCGATAACCGGTTTCCAGCAAGCTCATCAACGCGCCGATCAAACGCAGCAAAACGCTAAGCAAGCGCCCCTTGGCGCTGTCCGCCGGGTAGTGTTTTTCCAGGTAATCCGCCAGTTCCGAACCGTGATTCGGCCCGGCCACAGAGGTCACCGAAGCCACCCGATCCGGGCGCATGGCGGCAGCATACCGGGCCGTCATCGAACCTTGGCTATGGCCAATCAGGTTGACCTTTTCGGCCCCGGTTTCGCGCAGGATTTCTTCGATCCGCGCGAGCAACTGCTCACCGCGCACCTCGCTGGAATTGAGGGGTGAAACCTGCACCGCAAACACCGTTGCACCACCCCGGCGCAACGCTGAAATGATCCCGTACCAGTACGGATAGAGCAGCAAACGGACAAAGCCGAGCATTCCCGGGACCAGCACCAGCGGATAGCGCGTGGCGGAACCTTGCGACATGGGCGAACTTCCTTGTGGGCGGTGAGGGGTAACAAGGCGGGATGCAAGACATCAGCCAAGCATTGCCCCGGAACATGACAACTCGACGACGAGTCTATGACATCCGCCTACTTCAACCCCACCACACCCGCAACGATCAGTACGACCGAGACCAACTTGATTGCCGTAAGACTCTCGCCGAGCAGCGCAAATCCTAGAAACACCGTGCCCAGCGAACCGATGGCAGTCCAGATGGGATAGGCGATGCTCACCGGCAGCTCACGCATGGCCAACGTCAGGAAGTAAATCCCGGCCACTGCGGCGATCACGGTGATGAGTGAGGGCCAAAGCCGGGTGAAGCCTTCAGCGTACTTCATACCCATGGCGAAGGTGACTTCGAACCCGGCAGCGATCAGCAAATACAGCCAGGCCATCTAGAACTCCCTGACCAGCGCCAGCAAACGCTGTTCGGCCTCGGCAGCGGAGATCTGGAAGGTGCGTTCGGCAGACTCCTCCCCCTCAGCGTCGACCACGGTGACATCGGTAATGCCAATAAAGCCCAGTGCAGTGCGCAGCAGAGTATCGGCATGATTCAAGGCTTCCAGTTCGCCCCCCGGCCCGAATCCAAAACCACCGCGCGTGGTCACGATCAGCGCTTTTTTGCCCCGCACCAGCGGTTCGTATTGCGCCACGCCATTATCAAGGGTGTGATTGAACGTCAGCCCGAGCCTGACAATCTGGTCTATCCAGGCCTTGAGCCCACTCGGCACGCTGAAGTTATGCATGGGCGTGGAAATCAGCAGCACGTCATGGCTGAGCAATTCGCGAACCAATTCGTCACTGAACGCGAGGTCAGCTTGCATCGGTAATGGACGAGCATCCGGCTCGGGGTAAAACGCGGCAGCCACGAACGCCTCGTTAACCGGCGGGATAAGTGCCCGGCCGACTTCGCGGCGGGTCAGGCGCGCTCCAGGATTGGCTGCTTGCCAGGCCGTTACAAACACTTCGGCCAAACGCCGGGAATGTGATCGCTCGCCGCGTGGGCTCGCATGTACCACAAGAATTTCACTCATCTGAATCTCCTTTATGACTAAACTAAAATTGTCTGTGGCTCATAGCGTGTAGCGCTTAGTCATCCTCATCAAATGAGTAAAAGTCACTCTGGATGAATTCATTTCATCCATGGAGTATTGAATGTTTGCCTCACTGCCACTCACTGCCCTTCGCGCCTTTGAATCGGCTTCCCGCCTGCTGAGTTTCAAGGCAGCGGCCGAAGAACTGGCCGTCACACCAACGGCCATTTCCCACCAGATCCGCGCGCTTGAAAGCTGGCTTGGCCTGTCGTTGTTCGAGCGGTTGCCGCGACAGGTTCGACTGACCGAGGGCGGTGAACGATTGTTCCGCACCCTGCACGGCGCGTTTCTGGACGTGGCGCAAAGCGTTGACACATTGCGCCCGCAACGCAGCGGCGCGAGCCTGACGATTTCCACCACTGCAGCCTTCGCCGCGTTGTGGCTGGTGCCGCGTCTGGGCCGTTTCTATGCGCGCCATCCCGACATCAGCGTGCGACTCGATACCCATTGTGAGGTGATCGACTTGCATCAGGACGCGAGCGTCGATCTGGTGTTGCGCTATAGCCTCGATGACTATCCCAATCTGTTTGGCCTGTGCCTTTTTGATGAGGCCTTCGGCGTTTATGGCTCGCCCGAGCAAGTCGCGTTAGCCCGCGGTCGAGTGCCAACGCTGATCAGCGTGCGATGGCACAACTCAAAACTGTATGCCCACGGCTGGGAAGCCTGGTGTGCGCAGTCCGGGGAGTCCTGGTTGCAAGGGCAACCCGCGGTGCGCGAGTACGATGAGGAACATTACGCCTTGCAAGCTGCCATTGCCGGACAAGGTCTGGTGCTGGCAAGCAACATCCTTGTGTCGCAAAGCGTGGCCAGCGGATTACTGGAGGGGTATCGGAGCGACATTCAGGTCGAGGGCGCGGGATATAGCGCCCTGTGCGTGCCGGGTCGAGAGCGTCACCCCCCGGTTCGGGCGTTTTTTGCATGGCTGCAGGAGGAGGCACGCCTGTCCGGTCTGGTACCAAGATCGCAGGCGTCGTCAGCTCGCGACGAACAACGGCAAATTACATAAAACTTTTCGCGGGCCCGATCACTCACACCTTAAGTAGCGATCGCGTCCTCAGAGGCGTGACGCCAACCGGATTAGCCTCCAGGAGAACGAGATGAGTGACATGCATTTGTCCGATGTAACCACCCTTCGAGCACGGGCCCGTCAAAACGTCGAAAACGGCGCAGTGACCGAAAGCTATAGCGCCGACCTTGACGAAGTACTGCGCCTGCTCAACGAATCCCTAGCCACCGAACTGGTTTGCGTGTTGCGCTACAAGCGCCACTACTTCATGGCCAACGGCCTCAAAGCCCATGTGGCTGCTGAAGAGTTCCTCGAACACGCGAAGCAGGAAGGCCAACACGCCGACAGGCTGGCCGAACGTATCGTGCAATTGGGCGGAGAGCCTGAGTTTAATCCTGACACGCTGTCGAAAAACTCCCACGCACAATACGTCGCAGGTAATTCGCTCAAGGAAATGGTCTACGAAGACCTGGTTGCTGAGCGCATTGCCATCGACAGTTATCGCGAAATTATTCAATACATCGGTGAAAAAGACCCGACTACACGGCGAATCTTCGAAGATATATTGGCGCAGGAAGAAGAGCACGCAGATGACATGGCGGACATACTGAAAGATCTTTAATAGCAACACATTACCTTGTCGCACCAACGGTGCGACAAGGCTTTATTTGCAAATGAACATATACACCTCCGGCAACATACCCCGCATAGACTTATTCCCCTACTAATTTAACCTTGAATCCACAGTCCACTCCGGCTGTTCAAATTTAATTAAGAAGGAATAATTTTATGCTATTAGAACAACGATTTGAATTTATCGACGAACTTGCGGCCTTGCCAGTCACCCCCATACGCTCTTTCTCGAGTGCTAATGCTCGCCCTGCGCACAACATCAACAGCCCCACCGCCAGCGTCCTGCCAGAAACAGTTAACACTTTTCTTCCCGGCGTATCGGAAGAGATCATTTCCGACGTCAATCTTTGCAAGTTAGTGATGCACAACGCCGCCACCAAGAAGTTTCCCAACCAGAATCAACTGGCCGAATGGTATCAGTTTTATCTCAAAGGGCTGAGCAACATAGGCTGGGCCAACGACGGCGGAATCTACAAGAACATTACTGTCAATAAAATCGGTATCACTCTGGACCAGATTGCGCTGGACTTGGCGATGGGGCTTATCGGAGGCTCTGCTGCAAATGCGCTCAGGAGCGTAGGTAGCAAATCAGTTGAAGCTGTTAAAGGCAACACCGAGGCCACCACTCTTTTGAACAATGTCAAGGTACTCGGACGACAAGGAAACTACGACTTCGCACCGGTCTGGGTAGACAATGCTGGGCAGCCGCACATGATCATGAGCTTTGCGTCGCTGGACGCAAGCGAAAGGACCAAAAACATACTGTTTTGGAAAACCACTCGCCAAACCACCGTTATAAAATCGGCCAGTTCACACCTTTACCTGGACAACTCCATCTTTGGAGCCCTGCGTAGTTCGCTCCGCGCTAAATATTTAGCAAGCGCAGAAAAATTTATTATCGACCTTCCAGACCTCGATTAATATTTAACCTATTTCCTTCAGCGAGAGAGAGAGATCGTACTTAGATGTACGATTTCTCTCACTTTCCGTTTCTATCGCAGAGTGTTTATACAATGAACCAACCCTTCGACCTGTATCTCGTCACTGGCAACATCACGTTATTTTGCGGAAAACACAGTGATGCTTTCAAAACAGACCTCTTGCACTCGAGTTTGTACAGCCATTTGTTGGCTGCAAAATCCGCAAGCAATCGTGAGCTCCTCTGGTCCACCTATAACAACACGCTCGCAAAAATAGGCTGGTCGCAGAATAGCAATACCTATAAGCGTGTTGAGCAACCCGTAAACAGCCTGCTCAACATCATTAAAGGCACTACGCAGCATTTAATATCCGACACTGAGCGACAATCACTCGCCTGCAGCATTTCACAACTGGCCAAACTCCCTCGAGACTCCTCAGCCATACAGCTTTACTTAAAACGGCTACAAGCCAATTCTACTAATAAACAGGACACTGACACCCGACCAACTTCCGTTAGAAAAAACCCATGGAACTCTTCGATAACCGTGACGATTATTCGTGAAAACGGAACGATCATCACAACACTTGTCGCATTCCAAGCAACCGCTATGGATGAGCTTGAAATTTTAAACGGTGCGCCAGTCAAGCCAACACTGGACAGTAAAAACAACATCATGGTGTCTTCAAGTTTCCTGGATGAAACTAACTACCGCACGTTCAGACAAGCCATCACTGGAAAGGTCCAGAACAAACTTGATACTGAGTTGGTGCATATTTCGCAGCTGCTTCCAGACTGAAAAATCCGTGCAGACAGCTAATAAAACGTTCTTGATTTTTTATGTCGAGAACGTTTCAGCTGTCAGTTCTTTACGGTCTTGGGTGCCTTGCCCGCCTTCATTTGTTCCAGCAATGGCGCGCACTGATTCGGCTCGCCCCCACTAGGCGCCACCAACGCGAGCAACCCGGCCGCCGGCGCAGCAATCACACCCAGCGCCACCATGCCTGCCCCACGCAGCAGCAGGGGTACTGCCTTCACACCCGCATCCGGCTTGATGAACTTGCCCCGCACATACAGCGGCGAGCGCAACGAGATCAGGCGCCAGCCTTTTGATTCCGGCGTGATGGTCAGGTCCAGTTGCTCGGTTGCCATGTTTGCCGTTCCATCGATGTAGATAATCGCGTTCTCGGTATCGAAAACGAACAAGCGAGTGGTTGCCAGACCGGTCTTGATATCGAAATCGGCGGCCGCGCAATTAATCTTCACTTCCTTGTCGCCAAAGATCTTGCCGACCAGATAGTTGCCCACGTTAAGCCCGGCCAGCTCCATCAACTCGCGGCTGATGGCACCGTCATTGATCAGCATCTTCAGATTGCCATTGGAGGTGGCCAGCAACTTCGCCACCGAGTTGCCACGCCCGGTGATGTCGGCGTCGCCGTTGAGCTCACCGAAGCTGGTTTTCATCGGTTCGAAGGTCGGGAACAGCTGCTTGAGCTTGAAGCCGCGCGCGGTCAATTTGGCCTGCCCTTCCAGGGGTTCGGTGTGACCGTTCAAACGGATCTGTGCGTCGAGCTTGCCGCCTGCCACGCCGAAACGCAGGGGCTCGAGGCTCAGGACCCCATCGGTCAGCACGAGGTGGGTATAAAGGTCATTGAACGGCAGCTTCTTACTGTGGACGATGCGCTTGCCGGTGAATTCAACATCGGCGTCCATGTCGCGCCAGCGCTCGGTCTTGAACTCCTCGACCGGCAGCACCTTGTCCGTCGGCTGCTTGCTTTCGCCACCTCGGGCCTTTTGCTTTGTATTGGAGTCGGCGCCAATCAGAGGCGCCAGGTCGGCAAACAGCAACTGGTTCGACACCAGAGCACCGCTGAGTTTTGGCCGCGGCTGGCTGGCAACGTAGGCCAGGCTCCCATGAATGTCGCTTTCGCCGATCTTGCCGTTGAATGCTTCATAGCGGAATACTGCGCCACCTGGCTCATGCAGCTTGGCGATCAAATGACCGTCGGTGGCATAGGGCGGGGTGTCCGGCAGGGTCACGCCTGTCAGCGGATACAGGTTACCCAGGCTGGCACCAGCCAGTTTCAGACGCAGGTCCAGCGCACCGAGGTTCAACGGATCGGTCAGGGTGCCGGCCAACTCAACACGGGTGTCGGCAATCTGCACTTGGGCCTGCAGCGGGAAAGGTCGATTCGCGTCCTGCAACGCCAGCAAGCCGCCGATCTTGCCGTCGCCGGTGAGCTTCTGACCGTGGTATTGGCCTTTGGTCTTGATCGCGAAGGCGTAATCCTGTGGCGCGGCGCCCTTCTCCTGCGCGCTTTTCGCGGCTTTGTCGCCGACAATATCGCTGAACGGAATCGGCTTGCCCAGGGGATCAATCAACACATCAAGCTGCGTTTTCAGGGTTTGGTCGTCGAGGGTCACGTGGCCTTTATCAAAACCAATCGCGCCAATATCCATCACCCAGCTCGACGGCTCAGCGTCTGGATCCTTCGGGTCGAACTTGAACGTCCAGTTGGCGCGACCATCGGCCAGGCGTTGCAGGTCGGCATTCGGCTCGGTGAGGTCAATGCGCGGGATCACCACACGCTGCGCCAGCAGGGCCAACGGCGAGATGCGCAGCTCGACCCGTTTCAAGGTGACCATTTGTGGCTTCTTCGACCACTCGGGGTTACCCAGGCTCAGATCTTCCGCAACCACGTGCGGCCAAGGTACCCAGGCGCGCCATCCTCCCTCCTCGGGTTCGCGTTGCCAGACCACGGCCAGGTTGCCGTTGATGGCAAAGGGACGGTGCAGCTCTTCGGAGACTTTGGCATTGAGGGGCGGTTTGATCCGGTTCCAATCGAAGAACACGATAATCAACACCAGCACTGCCAGCAGAAGAACGAGGCTGGCGAAGGTCCAGGCCATTACTTTACGAGTGCGCGTCATTGCACAGGGCTCCTTTATACGACTGAGCGCCCTGACTGCGACGCACGTATGGAAACGGTAGGTCAGAATGGGCCGACCATGACATCTAGGACTGGGAAACGGCGCTCAGGTTTAACCGAAATGCCGATTAATCCTCAAATAATCGTCCCTCCACATACTGCCCCCCTCGATAGACGTTACCGCCCCCGCACTTATGCGTGGCACGGGTGAGTCGAAAATACCCACAGCAGTGCAAAAACGTCCGCCGGAAACGCCCGGTTTAGAGCCATCGCAAGGAACAATCAATTCCGTTGATTATTACCATTGCGTTTATGAACTTTTATATCGACTTATCGAGAGTAGCATTGACCTCGTACCCACTTTATCGCCCTCCCAAGGAGCAACCCATCATGAAACGCCAATTACTGCTTAGCCTTACCCTTTCCATGCTGGCCAGCACCGCTTTCGCTCTGCCAGCTGCTGACCAGGCCACTCCGCAAGTCAAAGACAGCCGCTCGGTGTTCAGTCAAACCGTCGCTGCAGATGGTTCCGACCGCACTCCACAGGGCCAGACACTCGCCGAAGGCGGTAACGATCGCCTGAAAGAAAAAGGCTTGATCACCCAGGATGGTTCGGACCGCACTCCACAAGGCCAGACTTTGGCTGCTGACGGTTCCGATCGCACCCCACAAGGCCAGACTCTGGCGGCTGACGGTTCCGACCGCACCCCACAAGGCCAGACCCTTGCCGCTGACGGTTCCGACCGCACCCCACAAGGCCAGACCCTGGCGGCTGACGGTTCCGATCGCACCCCACAAGGCCAGACCCTGGCGGCTGACGGCTCCGATCGCACTCCACAAGGCCAAACCCTGGCTGAAGGTGGTGGTGATCGTGTAATCGAACGCAACAGTGCCTTGAGCTAAGCCCATGGCGGCCTTGAAAAAAAGCCCAATCCCCGGATTGGGCTTTTGACTTTTCAGCCTTTGACCTTATAGACGCTACCCCTGCGCGCATAATCCCCGATAGTCGTTCGACGCCGGCAAAGCCTATTTGCTAGAGTGCGTCGCTGCCCTTATCCAGAAATCTCCTTGCGATGCTGCCCCGCGCCGAACAGAAACAACAGACCCGCAACGCCTTGATGGACGCTGCCCGCCATTTGATGGAAAGCGGCCGAGGATTCGGCAGCCTGAGCCTGCGCGAAGTGACGAAAACCGCCGGGATCGTCCCCACCGGTTTCTACCGGCATTTCGCTGATATGGATGAGCTCGGCCTGGTGCTGGTGAGTGAAGTCGGCCAGACCTTCCGCGAAACCATTCGCCTGGTGCGGCACAACGAGTTCGTCATGGGCGGGATCATTGACGCCTCCGTGCGGATCTTTCTCGATGTCGTCGCGGCCAATCGATCGCAATTTCTTTTCCTCGCCCGCGAGCAGTACGGTGGCTCGCTGCAAGTGCGCCAGGCCATCGGTCGTTTGCGCGAAGACATCAGCTCCGACCTGGCGTCCGATCTGTCTTTAATGCCCAAACTGCAACACCTGGACATTGCCGGACTGAGCGTCGTGGCGGATCTGATCGTAAAAAGTGTTTTTGCAACCTTGCCGGACATCATCGATCCTCCCGCCGAGGCGCTGCCCGATCACCTCACCCCGCAGGCGAAAATCACCCAGCAGCTGCGCTTCATTTTTATCGGGCTCAAGCATTGGCAAGGACTCGGCAGCACCGAGTGATCTATTTTTGAGCGTCGCAAATTGGTGCGTGCGTTTTTTCCCTGCACCAATTTCAGCCATATTTGCGCAACGAAATGACTCACCAGCCATGATCCGTCAGGCATTTCCTACACATCGTCCGATTGGCAAGCCCCTTGCTCTAGCCTGACTATCGCTCATTGCTGGAAGCCTTCCGATGCTGGTGATTCATCGCAGAATCGACCCTCAACCCGTCTGGGCCGCCGAGTTGCACCTGACCTTCGACGCCCGTAGCAAGAGCCGTTTGCGCTGTTTCAGTGCCGATGGCGAAGACGTCGGGTTGTTTTTGGAGCGCGGTCAGCCGCCACTGTATGACGGCGAATGCCTGCAAGCAGAAGATGGTCGCACCGTTCGCGTCTGCGCCCGCCCTGAACAACTGCTGCATGTCACGTGCGCCAACGCATTCGAACTGACGCGGGCCGCTTACCACCTGGGCAATCGCCACGTTGCCTTGCAAGTCGGCGACGGTTGGTTGCGCCTGCTGGATGACTACGTACTCAAAGCCATGCTCGAGCAACTCGATGCCAAGGTCGACTCCATCGAAGCACCGTTCCAGCCCGAACATGGCGCTTACGGCGGCGGCCATCATCACTCCCGCCATGGCGACGAAGATTTCAATTACCCACCGAAACTGCACCAGTTCGGCGTTCGGCTATGAATCCGGCGTGGGCGCTGCTGCGTCTGGCCAGTCCGCAGCTGCCGATTGGCGGCTACAGCTATTCCCAAGGCCTGGAAATGGCGGTGGATAACGGCCGGGTCAATGATCCGGACAGTGCGCGACGCTGGATCAGTGACCAATTAATGCTCAACCTTGCACGCTTCGAAGCGCCACTGCTGCTGGCTCACTGCGAGGCGGCCGCGCAAGAAAACTGGGCCCGCTTGTTACAGCACTGCGAAGAACACCGCGCCAGCCGCGAGACGCGCGAGCTGTATCAGGAAAGTCGGCAGATGGGTTATTCCCTCCAGCAATTGCTCAATGGTTTGCCGGAACTGGATGCCGCGGCGCGCGCCTTTCTCGAACAGCGCCCAGAACCGCATTTGGCTCTCTGTTGGGCGCTGGCCGCACGCGCCTGGCACATCAATGCGCAAGATGCGCTGGCTGCCTGGCTCTGGAGCTGGTTGGAGAATCAATTAGCGGTGCTGATGAAAACCCTGCCCCTTGGCCAGCAAGCGGCGCAGCGTCTGACCAGCCAGCTGCTGCCGCTGTTGCAGGAAGCCCAGCAGAACGCCACTCAAATCAACCCCGAACACTATGGCAGCGCCGCTTTCGGCCTGTCCCTGGCGGGCATGGCCCATGAGCGCCAGTACAGCCGACTGTTCCGTTCCTAGGGCCTTTTCACTTGGAGAATCACATGAACACACAACCCCTGCGCGTCGGCATCGGCGGCCCGGTTGGTTCGGGCAAAACCGCCCTGACGCTGGCCCTGTGCCTGGCCCTGCGCGATCGCTACAACCTGGCCGTCGTAACCAACGATATCTACACCCGAGAAGACGCTGACTTCCTGGTGCGCAACGAAGCCCTCGCACCTGAGCGCATTATTGGCGTGGAAACCGGCGGCTGCCCGCACACCGCCATCCGCGAAGACGCCTCGATCAATCTTGAAGCGGTGGATCAATTGAACCGGCGCTTTCCGGGGCTGGACCTGATTCTCGTGGAGTCCGGAGGCGACAACCTGTCGGCGACGTTCAGCCCGGAACTGTCCGACCTGACCATCTACGTGATCGATGTCTCGGCCGGCGACAAGCTGCCGCGCAAGGGCGGGCCGGGTATCTGCAAGTCCGACTTGCTGGTGATCAACAAGATCGACCTTGCGCCGCTGGTGGGCGCGTCCCTGACCCTGATGGACAGCGACACGACCCGCATGCGCAACGGCAAGCCGTTCGTATTCAGCAATCAGAAAACCGGCCAGGGCCTGGAAGAAATCATTGCCTTCATCGAACGCCAGGGTTTGCTGACTGCAGCCTGATCACACCCTTTTTTCAACAAGGAAGCTTATCCATGACACTTAAACGCATTCTGGGCGCCATGGCCCTGTTGCTGACTCCGGCGCTCGCCTTTGCTCACCCGGGGCATGGCGACAATGGATTGATGGCCGGTATCAGCCACCCGATCGGTGGCCTCGATCACTTGCTGGCAATGGTTGCGGTCGGATTGTGGGCAGCGCAGCAGAATGGTGCGGCTCGCTGGCTACTGCCCTGCACGTTCGTCGGCACCCTGCTGGTGGGCGGTATGTTGGGGTTTGAAGGCTTGAACTTGCCCGTTCTGGAAGGCGGAATCGCTGCGTCAGTGCTGGCATTGGGCCTGGCTGTAGCGCTGGCGGTGCGTCCGCCATTGAGCATGGCAGTGGCGGCGACGGCATTGTTTGCGCTGTTCCATGGGGTGGCGCACGGTCTGGAATTGCCGGACATGTCGAACCCTTGGGCGTATGCCGCAGGATTCGTCGCGGCGACGGCGGCGTTGCATGCCGCAGGCTACGCGGTCGTGCGGGTGTTGCCACAAGCGGCAGGGCCGTTGGTTCGGGTCGCGGGTGCGGCTTCGGCGGCGACTGGCGTGTGGTTGCTCGCGGGCTGAGTTCTCGAGTGTCTTGACTGGCCTCATCGCGAGCAAGCTCGGCTCCCACAGGTTTTGTGGTGGCATTGTTGGCAAGTTCGGCTTCAGCGGATCTGTGGTGGTTGAACTTGCCAGCAGCGACACCACAAATCCTGTGGTGCTTGAACTTGCCAGCAGCAACTCCACAAATCCTGTGGTGCTTGAACTTGCCAGCAGCAACTCCACAAATCCTGTGGTGCTTGAACTTGCCAGCAGCAACTCCACAAATCCTGTGGTGCTTGAACTTGCCAGCAGCAACTCCACAAATCCTGTGGTGGTTGAACTTGCCAGCAGCAACTCCACAAATCCTGTGGTGGTTGAACTTGCCAGCAGCAACACCACAAAACCTGTGGGAGCCGAGCTTGCTCGCGATGAGGGCCTGACAGACACCGCATCTCCAAGGCCTGCTACCATGTTGCGCATTCGCCCCTGCCGTGACGACGCCAGCCAATGCCTCATGTTCCCCGCTCCGCCTCCCAGCCTGAATTGACCGCTCTGTTCAACTCGGTGCAACAGCATTTCCAGGATGTGATCGTGCCCCTGTGGCAAGGCCCCGGCTGGAATGCCGAGCTGGCGCTGCCCTATGAGGCACTGGACGCAGACCATCAACCGCTGCCACCGCAGCGCTACCGGGCGATGGCGTGCGCACGACAGCTGTATTTGTTCTCCAGCCTGATCGGCCAGGTACCAGCTGCTGAAGAGCGAGCCGAGGCGCTGTTCCGTTCCTTGCAACAGCACTTTCACGACGCCGAACACGGTGGCTGGTTTTACAGCATCGACCCGCAAGGCGCGCCACTGGATCAACGCAAAGACCTCTACACCCATGCCTTCATCCTGTTTGCCTGCGCTCATTATTGGGACAAGGTTCGCGACCCTTCGGCGGAGTCCGTACTCAACCGCGCCCTGGACGTGATCACGCAACGTTTCGCCACAGGCGACGGCCTGTACGAAGCCAGCCTCGAGCGTGACTGGTCATCGCTGAACAGCGGCCCCCTGCAAAATCCCCTGATGCATTTGGCAGAAGCCTTTCTCGCGACGCTTTCGGCGCGCGAAGACGCCGTCGTGCAAGAGGCACTGGTTGAGTTATGCACAGCCATGCAACAACGCTTCATCGACCCGCAACATGGTGTGTTGATGGAGAAGCCGCTGGGCGCTGTGGATAACTGGTTTGAACCGGGACATCAGTTCGAGTGGTATTTCCTGCTCGAATCATCAGCCCTGCTACGGGGCTCTGCGTTGCATACATCGCTCGACCGGGCGTTTTCGCTGACCGAGCAATGGGGTGTGCATCAACAGTCGGGTGCCGTGCAGGCGATGCTTGATCTGGATGGCCACATCAAGGATGCCACCCAACGAATCTGGGCCCAGGCTGAGTATCTGCGGGCGCTGACCTTGCGCCCGGATGCAGAAGCCGCCGTACAGCGCCAACTCCTGGCATTGCAGCAGCACTTCCTGCACGCGGGCGGCTGGTATGAGTGTCGGGATGAGCAGGGTGAAGTCAGCCGCAAGGACATGCCTTCGACCACGCCTTATCACCTGGCGACCTGTTATCGCGGGTTGGTTGACTATCTGCGCTAAGTGATCGAAAACCTTCGCGGGCAAGGTACGCATCAACCTGTGGGAGCGTGTCTTGCCGGCGAAGGGTTCATCAGCGAATCACGCGATCCATTTTTTGTCCCCGGTAAAGCTGATCGTCAGCCATCGCGCCGCATCCGCCTTACCGAGCTTCGCGGAAATCTCCTCCCGCAGCGCATCCAGTTGCCCTACGTTCTGCAACGGATAATCCGCCGGCAACACCACATGAATCTCGATAAAACACGCCCGCCCGTGCTTCTGCACGTAGGAAATGTAGTCGTCGAAACCGTGCTCGTCCTTGGCCGCTTCCATGACCTGACGCACCTTGTCATCCAGTTGATCCGGCGCAATCCCCAGCACATCACGCAGCGCTGGGGCGAGGATCTTGAAGGCCGGAGGGAGCATGCTCAACGCCAGCACGATCAGGATCAACGGGTCGACGTACATCGCCCACTCGTCATACCCCTGGGTCTTGAGCAGCAGCGCAATCAGGAAACTGACCAGCAGGCCTACCGAGAGCATCGCGTCCACCAGCCAACTGATGTTGTCAAACTGGATGAGCGTTGACCGCAGCTTTCGATTGCGATGGCGGACGTAGAAGAAATACGCAAACTTGACGACGGTAAATACCGCTGCGTAGATGATCACCAACCCGAGCTCGATCTCTCGGCCACCATTGATGATGCCGAACACACCATTGAGAAAGGCGTAGATGGCAATCAAGAACAGAAAGCTGCCCTCGATCAACAACACCATGGGTTCCAGGTGCCAGAAGCCGAACTGAAAACGGTCGTTACTTTCCTTGGCGATCAGTTTGGCGGTGATGAGCATCAAGACCTTGATGAAGGTCGCGATCAACGAAAAAAAACCATCGAACAGGATGGATTGGGCACCCGAAACAAAACCGGTCACGATCCCGGCGATCGCCACGGCCAACATGAGAATGGTCGATTGCTTGAGCAGTGACTGCTCACCTTTGTTACTCACGTAGCCTCCTCTTGCACCTTGACGCCGCAGGCTGCGGCGGGGTGTTGGGCGAGGAGTTTAGCTTATGTCAGGTGTCGGCCGGCTTTGTGGCGAGGGAGCAAGCTCCCTCGTCATCAATTACGCCTTGCCACCATTACGATCAATGGCAAAGCCGGCCCAGGTCTGGCTCACCGGCATCAGCTCGAGGCTGTTGATATTGATGTGCGCTGGCGCGTTGAGCACCCAGAAAATAGTCTCGGCAATGTCGTGCGGCTGGATCGGATCGACGCCGGCATAGGTCGCGTTGTAACGCTCCTGATCACCGGCGAAGCGCACCAGCGAAAACTCGCTTTCGCACATGCCCGGTTCGATGTTGCTGACGCGCACGCCGGTGCCTTGCAGGTCGCAGCGCAGGCTCAGGGAGAACTGTTTGACGAACGCTTTCGTCGCGCCATACACGTGACTGCCCGGATACGGATAACTACCGGCGACGGAGCCGACGTTGACGATGCTGGCACCACGACCGTGAGCGATCAGGCGTGGCATCAGCAGACGGGTGCTGTACATCAGGCCTTTGACGTTGGTGTCGACCATGGTGTCCCAATCGTCGAGATCGCATTTGGGTGCAGGATCAACGCCCAGAGCCAGACCGGCGTTGTTGATCAGGCCGCGCAATTTGGCGAAGGACGGCGGCAGGTTGCCAATCGCCTCCTCCATGGCTTTGCGATCACGCACATCGAGCACCAGGCCAAGAACCTCAGTCTGTTTCGACAACTCGGCGCACAGGGCATTAAGCCGCTCTTCACGACGACCTGTCAGCACCAGCTTCCAGCCAGCCTCAGCAAAACGGCGGGCACAGGCTTCGCCAAAACCGGAGGTTGCACCGGTAATAAACAGGGTGTTGGACATCGTGTTCTCCTTGCTTCGACTGGTGAACAGCCATTGGAATAGATAATCAGCGGGAAGCATGCCCGGCCAGGCTGTTACGAGCAACCAGAGCCCCGCATGTTGGACTCAACAACGCCCCCTGTAGCAGCTGCCGAAGCCTGCGTTCGACTGCGAAGCAGTCGTGAAATCAGGCGCCAAGGTCATTCAGGCACATCGCGAATTCAGGCTCTACGACTGCTTCGCAGCCGAACGCAGGCTTCGCCAGCTGCTACAGGGACTGCATCTTTGTACAAAAATTAACCAGACAGCTACACACTATATCAGCCGTGGCTTGCAGCTAAGTACGCGCATGTTATCCACAGGCCGGTCCACAGTTTCCGGGGGCAAGTCAAAAAGCTGGAAGCCGCTGTGTATAAGGCTTTGCGGGCAGATTTAAAAGTTTTTCCCTTGACCCTGAAGCGCTCGCTGTGTAGCTCAGGGCATTTTGCATGATTGAACGTTCAAACCGACGATGGCGCCAAGCCAGCAACTACGGCCTTCAGCCGACTCTTTCCAGAGTTTAGTCACAGACTTATCCACAGGCTGCCGGGTGTATTTTCTATCCGCATACGATGCCAATAAAAAGGTTGACAACGGCACTCACCGGTCGAGCAAAAACCGCTGATCAATAAATAACCACATCTCTACAAGCCACGTATTCAAAGGCTCTCAGACAGCTACACCCACGTTATTCACAGCCAGCTCCACAGTAAACGGGGACAAGTCAAAACGTTGATAAAACAACTATTTGCAGCGGCTTTATGTCGCGGTTTGAGAGCTTGTGAATATTGTTTTCCACAATTTCCCGAAAGCACACAGAGATACCTTGTGAGAGTGAGCCTGCCTCGCGATCGGGGTGGGACCGTCGGCATCAATGATGAACGTCACTCCCCAATCGCGAGCAGGATCTCCCTCAGGGGTTGTGGCGAATTGGGGATGTAAAAAAGCCCCGGCGATTGCTCGTCGGGGCTGCTTTTGCCTCAGCAGGACTTAGTGCCCGCCAAGATAGGCGTTACGCACCTCCTCGTTCACCAGCAACTCCTTGCCGGTACCTGTGAGACGAATCTCGCCGTTGACCATGACATACGCGCGGTCCGATAACTTGAGGGCGTGGTTGGCGTTCTGCTCGACCAGGAAGATGGTCATGCCGGTACTCGCCAGTTCCCGCAGTGTCGAGAAGATCTGCTTCACCACGATCGGCGCCAATCCCAGGCTTGGCTCATCGAGCAGCAGCAACTTCGGCCGGCTCATCAGTGCACGAGCGATGGCCAGCATCTGCTGTTCACCACCCGACATGGTCATCGCCCGCTGGGTGCGCCGTTCCTTGAGCCGTGGAAACAGCTCGAACATGCGTTGCATGTCCTCGGTGGCGTACTTGTCACCGATTGGGATGGTGCCCATCAACAGGTTTTCCTCGACCGTCATGTCAGGGAAGACACGCCGTCCTTCCGGCGACTGAGCGATGCCGTTGGAGGCGATGTAATGGGATGACTTGTGGGTGATATCGACGCCCTGATAAATGATCTGGCCATCCGCTGCGCGCGGCTGACCGAAGATCGACATCAACAGCGTCGACTTGCCCGCACCGTTGGAGCCGATCAGGCTCACGGTTTCACCTTCATTGATGTGCAGCGAAACTTTCTTCAGGGCCTGGATCGGCCCGTAAAACACATCCAGTTCCTTGAGTTCGAGGATGGGTTGGCTCATAGCACCACTTCCTCTTCATCAGCGCCCAGGTAGGCCGCAATCACTTTCGGATCGTTGCGAATAGCATCAGGCCCGCCCTCGGCGATCACGATGCCGTGGTCCAGCACCACGATGTGGTCGGAAATGCTCATTACCATGCCCATGTCGTGTTCGATCAGCACCACGGTCAGATCATGCTCGTCACGCAGCAGACGGATCATCGCACTCAGCGCTTCGGTTTCCTGAGGGTTAAGGCCAGCGGCCGGTTCGTCGAGGCAGATGATCTGCGGCCGGGTGCACATGGCCCGGGCGATCTCCAGACGACGTTGCTGACCGTAGGACAGTTCACCGGCCAAACGGTTGGCGCAGTCCACCAGGTCGACGACTTCCAGCCAGTAGAACGCATGGTCCAACGCATCGCTTTCGGCCTTGCGATAGCCCTTGGTGTTGAGGATGCCGGCCAGCATGTTGCGATTGACCCACATGTGCTGGGCTACCAGCAGGTTTTCCAGTACCGACATTTCCTTGAATAGCCGAATGTTCTGGAAAGTCCGTGCCAGACCCGCGCGGTTCACCAGGTGAGTGCCGCCGAACATCTTGTAGTACAGCCGACTGAGGAAAGATTTCGGCGAGACGAAATCGGTCGCCTTGAACGATTCGCCCAGCAGCTGGATGACGTTGGTTCGCTCGCCACGCACGCTGAGTTCGATCTTGCCACCCGAGGCCTTGTAGAAGCCGGTCAGGCAGTTGAACACCGTGGTCTTGCCCGCGCCATTGGGACCGATCAGGGCGAAGATCGAATTGCGGTGAACCTTCAGGCTCACATCACTCAACGCCTTGATGCCGCCGAAGTGCATCATCAGCTTCTCGACCGAGAGTACGACTTCGCTCATGGCGCTACTCCTTTACGCGGGGTCACACCGGTACGGCTGATCCTTATCAGGCCGCGCGGTCGCCAGATCATCATCAACACCATCAACACGCCGAACAGCAGCACGCGATACTCGGCAAACCCGCGCAGAAGCTCTGGTGCCACGGTGAGCACGAATGCAGCGATCACCACGCCGATGGTCGAGCCCATGCCGCCCAGCACTACGATGGCGAGGATCAAGGCCGACTCGAAGAAGGTAAAGGAGGTCGGGTTAACGAAACCTTGGTACGTGGCGAAGAACACCCCGGCCAGGCCCGCAGTCGATGCACCGATGGTGAACGCGGAGAGCTTGACCAATACGTGGTTCAGGCCCATGGAACGGCAGGCGATCTCATCTTCCCGCAGGGCTTCCCAGGCGCGACCGACCGGCATCTTGACCAGACGATGCTTGATGTACAGCACGGCCAGTACCACCAGGAACAACACCGCGTAGATGAAGTAGTACTTCACGTCCGGGTTGTAGGCGATGCCGAAAAACTCATGAAACGGAACACCGCCATCCTTCGCCCGTTTGCCGAACTCGAGGCCGAAGAACGTTGGCAGCGGTGCGGGCATGCCGTTTGGGCCGCCGGTCAGCGAGAGCCAGTTATTGAGGACCAAACGGATGATTTCGCCGAAGCCCAGGGTCACGATCGCCAGGTAGTCACCGTGCAATCGCAAGACCGGGAAGCCGAGGATGCAACCCGCCAGCCCCGCCGTGATCGCCGCCAATGGCAGCACCGTCCAGAAGCCGAGCCCAAGGTATTGATAACCCAGCGCCAGCCCGTAAGCACCGATGGCGTAGAACGCCACGTAACCCAGGTCGAGCAGGCCCGCCAGGCCTACCACGATGTTAAGGCCAAGGCCGAGCAAGACGTAGATCAGCCCGAGGATGACCACCCCGAGCAGGTAGGAGTTGGAGAAGAACGGGAAAACCACGGCAATGACGATCATCAGCGGGATGATCCAGCGCAGCCGTGATTTGTAATCAGGCGGCAATACATGAACCCCGGAGCCGGTGCTTTCAAAGCCTTCGAGGATTCTCAGGCCCTTGGGGGTTTGCAGGAACAGGCTAAGGGCAAATCGGCCGGCCATGACGATCGCGACAATCCACGCCACGCGCGTCGGTTGGAGGTTGAAGCCGTAGCCGTCGAGGACCACGCCGACAATCGGACCGAACACAATCAGGGCTACAAGGCCGGCAAGAATCGCGTCAACCAGGCTTCTTTTGAGATCAATGGTTTTTTTAGTGGTTGAAGACATCGCTTACACCTTCGACACAAGAGGACGGCCGAGCAGGCCTTGGGGCCGAAAGACCAGAACGAGAACGAGCAGCGAGAAGCTGAAAACGTCTTTGTAATCGGAGTTGACCAGACCCGCGAACAGCGACTCGGAGATCCCGAGGATGATCCCGCCGAGCATCGCGCCAGGCAGCGAGCCAATCCCGCCGAGTACCGCCGCGGTGAACGCCTTGATACCGATGACGAAGCCTGCGTAGAAGTCGAACGTGCCGTAGTTCATGGTGATCAGCACGCCGGCCAGGGCCGCCATCGCTGCACCGATGATGAACACGTAGGAGATCACCCGATCGGTGTTGATCCCGAGGATCGAAGCCATCTTGCGGTCTTGCTGTGTCGCGCGGCACATGCGGCCGAGCTTGGTGTACTTGATGACGTAGGTCAGCAGGGCCATCCCGGCAAACGCTGCGACCAGAATGAAGATCTTGGTGTAGGTGAGCTGGACGAAACCGGTGCCAACTTCAACTCGCCACGCACCTGTCAGCAATGTAGGAACCCCCTGTTGACGGGCGCCCTGGGCGATCTGTGCATAGTTTTGCAGGATCAGGGAGATACCGATGGCGCTGATCAGCGGTGCCAGTCGGGTAGAGTTTCGCAGTGGTTTGTAGGCGACGCGCTCGATGACCCAGCCATAGACCGCCGTGACTACGATGGTGAAGACCAGTGTGCCGAGCATCAGCAGAGGGAAGGATTCGATACCGAAGTATGCCAGCAGAGCCAGACTGATTGCCGCGAGGTAAGCGGAAATCATGTAAACCTCGCCGTGGGCGAAGTTGATCATGCCGATGATGCCATAGACCATTGTGTAGCCGATGGCGATCAGGCCATAGACCGACCCGAGGGTCAGGCCATTGACCAGTTGCTGCAGGAAAATACCATCCATAACGCAATCTCACGCAATGAGAACCTGCACACCTGTGGGTGTGCGGTTCTTCTAAGGAAAATACAGATTTACGTCGGAGTAATGTCAGCCACGGTCAACCCGGCCCACACCGTCCCCTGTGGGAGCTGGCTTGCCAGCGATAGCGGTTGAACATTCGACATAGTTGTCTCCTGCAAGTCCGCCATCGCGGGCAAGCCCGCTCCCACAAGGAATCTGTGGGGGTTCAGGTGATCGAGTCAGCCCTTACTTCTGTTTTTCCAGCTGGTGGTATTTGCCGTCCTTGTCCCACTGGTACACCACGTAGTCGGAAACCTTGAGGTCACCCTTGGAGTCCCAGGATTTGTCGCCCATCACGGTTTTGACGGTGTTGGCTTTCAGCCACTTGGCGGCTTCTTCGCCTTTGTTGGACTTGGCACCGTTAAAGGCCGCTGCCAGGGTCTGGACCGAAGCGTAGGCGTACAGGGTGTAGCCTTCAGGCTCGGTGCCTTTCTTGCGGAACTCGTCTACCACGGTTTTGCTGTCTGGCAGCATGCGTGGGTCGGCGCCGAAGGTCATCAGCACGCCGTCGACGTATTGCGGGCCGCCAGCGGTGGTCACCAGTTCGTCGGTCACGATGCCGTCATCGGACATGAATTTCACGTCTTTCAGGCCTTCGGTACGCAGTTGTTTAACCAGTGGACCGGCTTCCGGGTGCAGGCCGCCGAAGTAGACAACGTCGGCACCGGCTGCGCGAATCTTGGTCACGACGGCACTGAAATCTTTCTCGCCGCGAGTCAGGCCTTCATACAGCACCGGCGTAACGCCGCGCTTGACCAACTGCGCCTTGGTGGCGTCCGCCAGACCTTGGCCGTAGGTGTCTTTGTCGTGGAGCACGGCCACTTTCTTGCCTTTTAGCACGTCGACGATGTAGTCGCCGGCAACGATGCCCTGCTGGTCGTCACGCCCGCACATACGGAACATGGCGCTCAGGCCGCGCTCGGTCACCTGTGGGTTGGTCGAGCCAGGCGTAATTGCGATGATGCCTGCTTCGTCGTAGATCTCGGAAGCCGGGATGGTCGACGAGGAGCAGAAGTGACCTACCACGCCCGCCACTTTCTGGTTGGTCAGGTCCTTGGCGACCGTCACAGCCTGTTTCGGTTCGCAGGCGTCATCGCCCTTCACCAGTACGATTTTTTCCCCGTTGACGCCGCCCGTCGCGTTGATTGCGTCGGCTGCTGCCTGTGCACCCTTCATGTACTGCTCGCCAAATGCTGCGTTGGCGCCAGTCATTGGACCTGCCACACCGATTTTCACATCAGCTTGTGCAAACGCAGAAACACCCAACGCAGTTGCCACTGCGAGGGCCAGAAAGCCTTTCTTGTAAAACGTCTGGGACATGAGGTGGTGCTCCAAGGTTTTTTTTTAGTTGGCACTGCGACTTCACTGAATGCTCAGAGCAAGGGCCGTGCCATCGGTTTTTTATTCTGAAAAAAGTCGCTGCTTTATTGTTATTTCGACTGTTTCGAGCCCATTTTCATTGGGCGTGCAACCGTCTAAACCGCGGAAGGTGAAACTGTTTATTTTTAAAGGCGCAACCCGAGTGCGCCATCATTGCAACCGCGGCGCCAAACGACGTGCAACCAGCCTGTAACATCGTGCGTCACCGAAGTGCACACCGCTGGTGCGGTACTGCTACAACCCGCACCATTACAGGCTAGTCGCTGCTCGAAAAAGCGCCGTGTTTCGGACACAAATTTCAACAATCAAATGACGATGCGCAAGCACTGGCCTGCGTGATACAGCGAGAAACCCGCTTCATACAAACAGCTTCTCAAACCTACTCCCGCCAGGGGCTGCATGGGCGCGAACGGAATCGGCAAAGCCTGAGGATTTCCGTTACACAAATAATCGGCAAAGGCTTTGCCGACCACGGTTCCTGTTGTAACGCCCCGACCGTTGTAACCAGTGACTGCCACTATCCCCGGCGCCGGCTCAAAAAGGCGCATCAGGTGGTCCGGGGTGAAGGCAATGCAACCGGTCCAGGTGCACTCCCACTCAACAGGTTTGAGGTACGGGAAATAGTGCTGCTGGACTCGATCCGCCCACGCTTTGAGAAACCAGGTCGGTTTCTGATTGCCGTTTCCCAGACTGCCCAGCAGCAGTCGACCGTCCTTGTCTCGACGAATACTGCTCAGCACCTGACGGGTGTCCCATGAGCCCTGGCCACCAGGAAGAATTTGCTGTGCGGCCTCGTCCGTCAGCGGGACCGACGCCACTTGATAGTAATAACCGGGGAAGAAATTGCGTCGCAGCTCGGTCCAGTCGCCTTCGGTGTAGGCGTTGGAAGCGATGACCACCTGTTCAGCGAGCACCGAACCCTGCGCGGTCTGCACCGACCATTTCTGGCCCTGACGCTCAAGTCGCGTGACAGCAGAGTGATCGAACAGTCGACCGCCCAGGCCGATGGCCGCTTTGGCCAGCCCTGTGGTGTAAGCCATCGGATTAAGCGTGCCGGCACGCCGATCAAGCAGCGCGGCGGCAATCTTCTTGGTACCCGTCGCTTGCTCGCAGGCCTGGCCGGTCAACAATTCGACGGGGGCGCCGCGACGTTTCCATTGTTCTTCGCGACTGCGCAGATCCGCTTCGCCACGGGCGTTGTGCGCCATGTGCAACGTACCTTCGCGGCGTAACTGGCAATCGATGTTGTATTTGTCGACCAGGCTGAACACCAGCGATGGCGCCGCCCCGAGCATGCGATTGAGCTGACTGCCCACCGCCTCGCCGAACCCGGCTTCGATCTCGTCCGGTGGGATCCACATCCCGGCGTTGACCAGCCCGACGTTGCGCCCTGACCCGCCCTGACCGGCACGATGAGCTTCCAGCACACACACTGTCTTGCCTTGTTCCAGCAGATGCACCGCCGCCGACAGCCCGGTAAAACCTGCACCGATGACGCAAACATCTGCCGTCACTTCGCCCTTGAGGGCGGCGTTGTCAGGCCTTTGCGGCGTCAGTTTTTCCCACAGACACTCTTCGCGTAACGGCATTGCCAGACTCCAACAGAAACCTAACCAACACACAGTTCATTTTGGATGAGCTATGTGGTGAGGGGATTTATCCCCGTTGGCTGCGTAGCAGTCCCATATTCGGGGCCGCTGCGCAGCCAACGGAGATGAATCCCCTCGCCACAAAAGCTCGCTCAGGAATAACCGGTTAGTCGAACGTGATGCCCTGAGCCAACGGCAACTCCAGCGAATAGTTCACGGTGTTGGTCTGACGGCGCATGTAGCCGCGCCATGCATCGGAACCGGATTCACGACCACCGCCGGTTTCTTTTTCACCACCAAATGCGCCGCCGATTTCCGCGCCGCTCGGCCCGATGTTGACGTTGGCGATACCGCAATCACTGCCCACCGCCGACATGAACTGCTCGGCTTCACGCACGTCGGTGGTAAAGATGCAGGACGACAGGCCCTGCGGTACCGCGTTGTTCAGGCGCAGGGCCTCGTCGAAGTCCTTGTAGCCAACCACGTAAAGAATCGGCGCGAAGGTTTCGTGGCAAACCACGTCACTCTGCTCCGGCATTTCAACGATGGCGGGTGCGACGTAGTAAGCGTTCGGGAATTTGTCTTCCAGTTGGCGTTTGCCACCAAACACCCGGCCGCCTTCGCTCAAGGCTTGCTCAAGCGCGTCCTGCATGTTGTCGAAACTGTGTTTGTCGATCAGCGGACCGATCAGGTTGCCTTCCAGCGGATTGCCGATGCGGACCTTGGAGTAAGCGGCCTTCAGGCGGGTGACGATTTCTTCTTTGACCGACTCGTGGGCAATCAGGCGACGCAAGGTGGTGCAGCGCTGGCCGGCAGTACCGACGGCGCTGAACAGGATCGCGCGAACGGCCATGTCCAGGTCGGCACTTGGGCCGAGGATCATGGCGTTATTGCCGCCCAGCTCCAGAATGCTGCGAGCAAAACGCGCGGCGATTTTCGGCGCCACTTCGCGGCCCATGCGGGTGCTGCCAGTAGCGCTGATCAGCGCAACACGCGGGTCATCGACCAACGCTTCGCCAGCATCGCGACCGCCAATGATCACTTGGCTCAGGTGCGGCGGCGCATCGCTGAAATTCTTCAGTACGCGGTCAAACAGTGCCTGACAAGCCAGTGCTGTGAGTGGGGTTTTCTCGGACGGTTTCCAGATCACCGGGTTGCCGCAAACCAGCGCCAGTGTGGTGTTCCAGGCCCAGACCGCAACGGGGAAGTTGAAGGCGCTGATCACACCGACGATGCCCAGCGGGTGCCAGGTTTCGCGCATGTGGTGGCCAGGACGCTCGGAGGCGATGGTCAGGCCGTACAGCTGACGGGACAAGCCGACGGCGAAATCGCAGATGTCGATCATTTCCTGAACTTCACCCAGGCCTTCCTGAGTGATCTTGCCCGCTTCCCAGGACACCAGCTCGCCAAGGTCAGCCTTGTATTCGCGCAGAATGTCGCCCAGTTGACGCACCAGTTCGCCACGGCGCGGGGCCGGGACCTTGCGCCACAATTCAAACGCATGATCTGCACGACTGATGTGCTGCTCGACTTCAGCGGCACCTTCCCAGTTCACTGAAGCGATCTGGCTGCCATCGATCGGCGAATGCACCGGCACTTTGCCGTTCTGGTACAGGGCCGGGTTTACACCTAGACGATCAAGCAATGCGGCAACCATGGGTTACTCCTCAAGCAAAAGACAGAACGTGTGCAGCCGGAAAATCTCGGCTGATCAGACCTGTAGTTTTAGCGCTCTGGAGGTTACTCAACAAACGACCTTTAAGAGAGATATCATTCCGTTTATTCATGCTGTGCATTGCTGGCAATAAAGAAACAAGAAGAAAGGATCGCTCATGCTGAACAAACGCTATCTGCCGTCGATTACCGCGTTGCAGTGTTTCGAGGCTGTCACCCGGCACTTGAGCTTCACCCGGGCCGCCGAAGAGCTGAACCTGACGCAGAGCGCCGTCAGTAAACAGGTCGCGCAACTCGAAGAGTTGCTGCAGCACTTGCTGTTCCGGCGGGTACGCCGACGCCTGCAAATGACGCCGGCCGGCGATTTGTATCTTGTGGAGGTAAGAAAAATCCTCACGCAGGTGGAGATGTCGACCCATTACCTGCGTTCCTACGGCGGAGAGACCGAAGTCCTGCGCGTGTCCACGCCTCCCACCTTCGGCGCGCGCTGGCTGGTGCCGCGCTTGAAAGGCTGGCGATTGCGTCATCCGTCGATCCACCTGGACCTGTGCAGCGAACAGGAAGCCGACGATTTGCTGCAGGGTCGCAGCGACCTGGCGTTCTACTTTGGCCAAGGCTCGCGACCCGGCACCGAATGCCTGAAGCTGTTCAGCGAAGAGCTGGTCCCGGTGTGTGCGCCCGGCAGCCTGCCCGCCACGCCGTTCACCGATCCTACGCAACTCACCGACCTCGTCCTGCTGCAAAACGCTTCTCGCCCACAGGCTTGGCACGACTGGTTCGACAGCCAGGGTTACCACACCGAGCACAGCTACCACGGCCCGCGCTTCGAAACCTTTTACATGTGCATCCGCGCCGCTCAGGTGGGCTGTGGCGTGGCGCTGTTGCCGAAGTTTCTGGTCGAAGAGGAATTGGCCGACGGCAAACTGGTCATACCCTGGCAGCACGCGATGCCCAGCTCCGACGCCTATTACCTGGCTTATCCGGAGCATTCGGCGGAAGTGCCGAAAGTCCGAGACTTTGTGAAGTGGATGCTGGAGCAAATTGATAACCCGGAAATACCGCACATTTAATGCCTCACCAAGATCTGTGGCAAAACACAAACTGTGGCGAGGGAGCTTGCTCCCGCAGGGGTGCGAAGCGCCCCCCGTACAGACGCTACGTTCAATCTGAAAAGCTGCGTTTACCGTCTTGCGGTTGCTGCGCAACCGAGCGGGAGCAAGCTCCCTCGCCACAGAGATTTCCAGCGTCTAAAAAATTGCTGGCAATTCCCGGCGTTGATATGCGCCACTAGCCCCATTCAATGAAACAGCTGCAATGTCGTGACATCAGCCGCGGCCAGCCTGGAGAACCCCGTTATGAGCGAGAGCGTGTTTGGCGATCGCATCGTGCAGAACCTGCTCGACACCGACTTCTACAAACTGACGATGATGCAGGCGGTGCTGCACAACTACCCCAACGTAGAAGTGGAATGGGAGTTTCGTTGCCGTAATAGCGAAGACCTGCGGCCTTATCTGGCGGAGATCCGTTTTCAGATCGAACGCCTGGCCGAATTGAGCCTGACAGCCGATCAGCTGGGCTTCATGGAACGTATCAGCTTCATGAAGCCGGACTTCCTGCGCTTTCTCGGATTGTTCCGCTTCAATCTGCGCTACGTGCACACCGGCATAGAAAACGGCGAGTTGTTCATCCGTCTGCGCGGACCGTGGCTGCATGTCATCCTGTTTGAAGTGCCACTGCTGTCTATCGTCAGCGAAGTGCGTAATCGCTATCGCTACCGGGAAGTCGTGCTGGAACAGGCTCGCGAGCAGCTTTACCGCAAGTTCGACTGGCTGACCGCCCATGCCAGCCGCGAGGAATTATCTGAGTTGCAGGTAGCTGATTTCGGCACCCGCCGTCGCTTCTCGTACCGCGTGCAGGAAGAAGTGGTCAACGTGCTCAAGCACGATTTCCCAGGGCGTTTCGTCGGCACCAGCAACGTCCACCTGTCCCGTGAACTGGACATGAAGCCGTTGGGCACCATGGCCCACGAATGGATCATGGCGCACCAGCAACTGGGTCCGCGGCTGATCGACAGCCAGATCGCCGCCCTCGACTGCTGGGTCCGCGAGTATCGTGGCCTGCTGGGGATCGCCCTGACAGACTGCATCACGACCGATGCCTTCCTCAACGATTTCGATCTGTACTTTGCCAAGCTCTTCGACGGCCTGCGCCATGACTCCGGGGACCCTGTGATCTGGGCGGAAAAGGCCATCGCCCACTACCACAAGCTCGGCATCGACCCGATGAGCAAGACGCTGGTGTTCTCCGACAGCCTGACGCTGCCTAAGTCCCTGGAAATATTCCGGGCACTGCGCGGTAGGATCAACGTGAGCTTCGGCATCGGCACCAACCTGACATGTGATATTCCGGGTGTCGAACCGATGAGCATCGTGCTTAAAATGACCGCCTGCAACGGTCAGCCAGTGGCGAAAATTTCCGATGAGCCCGGCAAGACTCACTGCAAAGACCCGAATTTTGTCGCCTATTTGCGACACGTTTTCAAAGTTCCTGCCGCCCCAACCAGCACATCTAGCAAGGAGTGAATTCATGCAAGCCGTACAGCGTGAGATTGCTGAGCAGCTCAAGGTTCAACCGCCGTTCGCCGACAACGCCGCCCTTGAGGCGGAAATCGCCCGTCGGATAACGTTCATTCAGGATTGCCTGGTCAACTCCGGGCTCAAGACCCTCGTGCTCGGCATCAGCGGTGGTGTTGACTCGCTGACGGCCGGGCTGCTGGCCCAGCGTGCCATGCGCGAATTGCGCACTCGCACCGGTGATGACAACTACAAGTTCATCGCTGTGCGCCTGCCCTACGAAACCCAGTTCGACGAACACGACGCCCAAGCCTCGGTAGATTTCATCAATCCGGATGAACGCCACACGGTAAACATTGGCCCGGCGGTTAAATCCCTGGCCAATGAAGTCGCAGCGTTCGAAGGCAAACACGCCGTGTCGGTGGATTTCGTACTCGGCAACACCAAGGCGCGGATGCGCATGGTTGCCCAGTACACCATCGCCGGTGCAGCCCAGGGGCTGGTCATCGGGACAGATCATGCAGCAGAAGCCGTGATGGGGTTCTTCACCAAGTTCGGTGACGGCGCGTGCGACCTGGCACCGCTGAGCGGCCTGGTGAAAAACCAGGTACGCAACATCGCCCGCAGCTTCGGAGCCCCCGAGTCATTGGTTGAAAAAGTGCCGACAGCGGATCTGGAAGACCTGTCGCCCGGCAAACCGGACGAAGCGTCCCATGGCGTGACCTATGCGGAGATTGACGCGTTCCTGCATGGCGAGCCCGTGCGTGAGGAAGCGTTCAGGATCATTTGCGAGACGTACAGGAAGACTCATCACAAGCGTGTGATGCCTTTCGCGCCGTAAGATTTTCGGCGCCTGTTCGGGCGCCTTCGCGGGCAAGCCATGCGAATAACGATGACGCGGTCAAACGACAGATATAAAAAAAGCGTCCCAAGTGGACGCTTTTTTATGACCGCGATTCGATTACTTCAGGGTAACCGTGCCTTTCATCATCGAGATGTGGCCCGGGAACGAGCAGAAGAAGCCGTAGCTTTCGCCAGCCGCCAGCTTCGACACGTCAAAGGTCACGGAATCGGTCTCGCCGGCACCGATGATCTTGGTGTGCGCGATGATGCGTGTATCGCCGTCTTTCAGGTAGTTCTTGTCAATGCCAGCCGCCAGGCCGTCGGTAGCGATTGGCTGCATATCAGCCGTTTTGCTCAATACCCAGTTATGGCCCATGACGTTTTTCGGCAGGCTACCGGAGTGTTTCAGCTCAACGGTAAAGGTCTTGCAGCTTTTGTCGATGCTGACGTCCTTGGTATCGAAGGACATCTGGTCAGTGGAGTCGACAGTGACCTTGCATTCAGCGGCCATCAGCTGGCTGCTGGCCAGTGTCAGCAGGGATACCGCAACAAGTTTGGCAAACATGGTGAATCTCCAAGGCAGGGTTAACAAAAAGTGCGAATGAACAGAAGACTGCCTGAAAACTTCGCAAGTTCCTATGACCTGAATCAAAAATTGTATACAACTTTCGGGCTATGACACTCATCGAAACAATCTACCAGCCAGGCGTCTGGCGCGGCCTTATTATCGAGCCATCGCCAATAGCCGGAGCTCGTCACATGTCCCTGAATAGCCTTTTGTGCAGTCTGCTTGCCGCCTACGCCTGTGGCGCCAGCGGCTCCTATGAAACGCCTGAACGCGACGTTTAACCCTTGGAGCGCTGCTGCCCTGCCTTTACTCTGTGGCCATCCCGACCCTGGAGTAAGGCATGTCTTTAGCATCCGTCTGTGTATTCTGCGGTGCCAGCACCGGCACCAACCCCGCTTATCGTGAAGCGGCAGTCGCCCTCGGGCGTGCGCTCGCCGAACGTAAATTGACCCTGGTGTATGGCGGTGGCGCCGTCGGTTTGATGGGAATCGTGGCGGATGCAGCACTGGCCGCTGGCGGAGAAGTCATCGGGATCATCCCGCAAAGCCTCAAGGACAAGGAAATCGGTCACAGCGGCCTGACGCGGCTGGAAGTGGTCGACGGCATGCATGCCCGCAAGGCGAGGATGGCGGAACTCAGCGACGCTTTCATCGCCCTGCCCGGCGGCCTGGGCACGCTGGAAGAATTGTTCGAAGTCTGGACCTGGGGCCAACTCGGCTACCACGGCAAACCGCTCGGTTTGCTGGAAGTGAACGGTTTCTACAGCAAATTGACCGGATTTCTTGATCATATCGTCGGCGAAGGCTTCGTTCGCGAAGCACACCGTGACATGCTGCAAACGAGCGAATCGCCGCAAATCCTGCTCGATGCACTGGACGCCTGGCAACCGGTGGTCACGCCAAAATGGGCCGAGCAAAAACCCAGCTAACGGCTCGGCACCGATACAGGGCAGAATATGCGCCGCTCAACCTCACCTTCGACCCCAGAGGATCGCCCATGGCTAAACCCAATTATTCCTTCGCCAAACGTCAGAGAGACTTGGCCAAGGAGCAGAAGAAAGAGGAAAAGCTTCAGCGCAAGAAAGCTACAGCTGAAGAAGAAGCCGCCGCACTGAACCCGGAAGCAGAGGGTGAAGTGGCCGCAGAAAGTGATGTTGAAGCACCGAAAGATCAGGCGCCCGACGCCTGAGACCCTCAGGGCCCGATGATCTGATCAGGCCCACCGGATCTGTGTCCTGTGTAGGAGCGAGCTTGCTCGCGATGGTCGTTAACGATAACGCTATAAGCCTGATCGCCCCCCCGGTGCACTCAGGTTCATCGCGAGCAAGCTCGCTCCTACAGTTGGACGTGGTCAGTGCAATGGCATCACCGTGACGCGCACTTCCGGGTCATGATTCCCCCCCCCCAGAATCACCCCGCGCAACGGTGATACATCGGAGAAATCCCGGCCCCAGGCCAGGGTGATGTGCTCCAGCGCCGGTTGCACGTTGTTGGTCGGATCAAAATCCACCCATCCCAGCACCGGGCAAAACACCGACACCCAGGCGTGTGACGCATCGGCACCGATCAAGCGCGGCTGGCCCGGTGGTGGCTGGGTCAACAGATAGCCGCTGATGTAGCGCGCAGCCAGCCCGCGGGAACGCACGCAGGCCAGCATCAGGTGCGCGAAGTCCTGGCATACCCCCCGGCGACGCTCCAGCACTTCCACCAAAGGCGTCGCCACCTGGGTCGCTTCGGCATCGAAGGTGAATTCGCTGAAGATCTTCTCCATCAGCGCCTGAACCCCGAGCAGCAACGGTCGACCTGCGGGGAAACAGCTTTCAGAAAACTCGACGAAGTTGCGTTTCAAATGCACGTAGGGCGATTCGAACCGGTAACGACAGGCCTCGAGCACTTGGGGTGACAGCGGCTGGCTGCTGTACGTCAACGCATTGCGGGTGTCTTCCCACGCGCGAGACCGGGTGAAGTCCAGTACAGGCCGGGGCAACACTTCAATCGTGAGGCTGGCGTTGACCAGCAATTCGTCGTGGGGCCGCTCGAACGCCAGGCGCGTCAGCGGGTTGCCAAAAACATCCAGCTCATCGCGACGCGAAGTCGGGTCAGGACTGATTAGCAATTGCTGATCGGTGCATCGCTGCCAGGCACAGGGCCTAGGCCACAAATGGGCCAGCTGTTGGGCGAGGGACACCGGACTGTCGTAGTGATAATGGGTGTCGTGAAAGATCTGGTAATGGGCGTTCATCAGACGGACACCGTGCGCTGGCTGACATCGTCGACGTGGGCAAAATGACGCAGCGCCAGGCGATCCGACACTTGCCCGCTGGCTTCAGCGATCTCCTGGAGCAAATCCGCCAGCCCGTCGATGGCGGCGCGGACGCTGGCTTCACCGAACAGGGCATTTTCCAGGCAGCCCAGATCGAACCGCGCCAAACGCTCCACCAGGTGCGGCAAACCTGTTTCGCGCGGTGCGCCAAAGTCGTCGTTCAGGCGTTTGAGGGTGCGCGTCACCAGTTTCAACTGGAACAGCACGGCGTGAGGGTTTTGCTCGTCGAGCAGTAACAGGTCCAACACCGGGATCAATTGCGCTACCGCCAGATACCGCGAACGGTAGGTGATGCTGCTGTTACCCAGCTCCAGCAACCACTCCAGCCTTGCCTGCTCGAACGCATCGGCGCCACGCAGGAAAGCCGCGAGGCTGGCGCTGAGAAACTGCAGTCGTTCGATCCGCCGTCCAATCATCAGGAAACGCCAGCCTTCATCCCGGGTCATGTCGTCGAGGGCAAAACCCGACAGAGCCGCCAGGGACATCACCAACCGGTTCAGGAAGTCCAGCAACTCACCAAAATCCGGTTCTTCGGATTCAAGTTCCATGGCTTCCCGTTGCAGCTCCACCAGCGCTTGCCAGTTTTCCCGAGAGAGTTTTCCGCGTACCTGAGAGGCGGCCCACTGCAAGCGTTGCAGGTTGGAGCGCAGGCTGAACGACCAGTCATCTCCCAGCAACGCGGCGAGTAAGCGCTCGGGCAATTCACCCTCATCGGGTAGCAGCATCAACCGCTCACCGAGATCGACTGCCGCCTGCAAGGCCTGGGGATCGTCGCCATCGACATAGCGCGCCAGCATGATTCGCAACAACCGCGCGCTGTCATCGCAACGCTCACAGTAACGGCCAAACCAGAACAGGTTCTCCACCACACGTGACGGCAAATACGGATCACGCCGTACCAGGTCATGAACGCCAATGGTGCGCTGGGTTTTCCATTGCTCGCCGCTCGGAGGACGGTCACCCAGAACCCAGGTGTCCTTGCTCGCGCCGCCACGTTGCATCGATACCACTTCGGCGTCTGCCTCGGCGGCCACGCGGGTCAACCCGCCCGGTAAAACCCGATAACCGTCGCGGCTGGCCACGGCATACACGCGCATGCCGATAGCGCGGGGTTGCAACAGTCCATCTTCTGCCTGCCAGACCGGCGCCTGGGAAAGCTGCGCCAATTCTTGCGCTACATAAGCGTAAGGCCGCGCCTGCATGCGCTCAGCGAGCACCTGGCGCTGTTTTTCACTCAAATCCCGACCGAAGACCGGAGCAAAACTCTGTGACGGAAAAGCGGGCTTGATCAACAACTCAGGCAGTTTTTCCAACGCCTGGGCCAGCACCGGCGCTTCGCCGCACCACCAGGTGGCGATGGACGGCAGGATCAGTTCTTCGCCAAACAGGAACTGGTTGATCTTCGGCAGAAAACCCAACAACCCGGGAGACTCCAACACCCCACTGCCCAACGCATTGGCTACCAGCACCCGGCCCTGCCGCACCGCCTCCAGCAACCCCGGCACGCCAAGGGCTGAGTCGGTGCGCAATTCCAGCGGGTCGCAGAAGTCGTCGTCGAGCCGACGCATGATCGCGTGCACCCGGCGCAGGCCGCTCAAGGTTTTCAGGTAGACGGTGGCGTCGCGCACTGTCAGGTCGCCGCCCTCCACCAGCGGGTAACCCAGCTGGCGCGCCAGATACAGATGTTCGAAATAGCTTTCGTTGAACCGACCCGGCGTCAGCAACACGATCAGGGGCGCTTCGTCGTCGCTTGGCGCCTGACGGGCCAGGGTTTCCTGGAGCGTGCGGAAGAAGCCGGCCAGGTGCTGCACTTTGAGGTCGCGATAAAGCTCTGGAAAGGCGCGGGAAACGATGGTGCGGTTTTCCAGCGCATAGCCGGCACCGGACGGCGCCTGCGTTCGATCGGCCGTCACCCACCAGCGGCCATCAGGCGTGCGCGCCAGGTCCACGGCATACAGATGCAGAAATGCTCCGTCTGGCGGCTTGATGCCCTGACAGGGCCAGAGGAAGTTGTTGTGACCGAAGACCAGTTCTGCGGGCAGCAAGCCTTCAGCGATGAGGCGCTGCGGGCCGTAGAGGTCTTCCAGCACCGCATTGAGCAACCGTGCCCGCTGGGCGATGCCGGCGGATAAGTGCTGCCATTCATCAGCCGCAATCACATGGGGCAGCAGGTCCAGTTCCCACGGCCTGTCGGCGCCCTTGGGATCGGCGTAGACGTTGTAAGTCACGCCGTTTTCCTGGATTTGCCGCGTCAGCAGTGCCTGACGCTGCACCAATTGCGCTGGCGTGCTGCGTTGCAATTGGTCGAGCAGCCGTCGCCAGTGCGGGCGAACGGCCCCACTGTCGTCGAGCAGTTCGTGGTAAGTGCCCGCCGTGAGCGGGTAGCGGTCAAGCAGGTCAGGCATGGAAAGCTCGGCAGACAGCAAAGTTCGGTCAGACTAACGCAGGCTCATGACACCCGGATAGACGAAAAATCCGGGCGTCGCGTACGGTTCAAAAGCGTCGTAAATCGAGTGTCATCGGCAACTCGTCGTTGATGTTGACACTCGGGACCGGCAGTTTTCCGGGACTGTGTCCGATCCGGAAAAACCGCGCCATCCGCCGGCTCTCCGCCTCATTGGCGTTGACCGGCAGACTGTCGTAGTTCCGACCGCCCGGATGGGCGACGTGGTACTGACAGCCACCCAGCGAGCGCTGCATCCAGGTGTCGAGCACATCGAAGACCAAAGGCGCATGCACCGGGATGGTCGGTTGCAGGCAATTGGACGGTTGCCAGGCGCGGAAACGCACGCCAGCGACGAATTCGCCGACGCGCCCGGTGGGCTGCAATGGCACCGGAACGCCGTTGCACGTCAGCAAGTAACGCTGGGGCGACAGGCCAGTGAGTTTGACCTGCAGGCGCTCAAGGGACGAATCCACATAACGCACCGTTCCGCCGGGCGCGCCCTCCTCGCCCAAAACGTGCCAAGGCTCCAGCGCCTGACGCACCTCCAGCTCGATGCCACTGACCGCGTAATCACCCACCTTGGGAAACCGGAATTCCAGGTGCGCGGCAAACCACTCGGCGCGCACGGGATAACCCGCCGCATTGAGGTCGACGATGACGTCAGCGAAATCCTGTTCGATAAAGTGCGGCAACATGAATCGGTCATGCAATTCGGTACCCCAACGAGCCAGTTTGGGCGGCGCATAAGGTTCGCGCCAGAACCGCGCGACCAGCGCCCGCAGCAACAGCTGTTGAGCCAGGCTCATGCGCGCATGAGGTGGCATTTCAAAGGCCCGCAGTTCCAGTAACCCGAGACGCCCTGTAGCGCCATCCGGCGAATACAGTTTATCGATGCAGAACTCTGCCCGGTGCGTGTTGCCGGTGACGTCGATCAGCAGGTTTCGCAGCAGTCGATCTACTAACCACGGCGCGCACTCTTCGCCAGGTTCAGGCATCTGTGAAAACGCGATTTCCAGCTCATACAGCGAGTCATTGCGCGCCTCATCGACACGGGGCGCCTGGGACGTCGGGCCGATGAACAACCCGGAGAACAGATACGACAAGGAAGGATGGTTATGCCAGTAGCTGATCAGGCTGCGCAGCAGGTCGGGACGACGCAGAAACGGAGAGTCCGCCGGCGTGGCGCCACCCAGGACGAAATGGTTGCCGCCACCGGTGCCGGTGTGACGGCCGTCGATCATGAATTTCTCGGTGGTCAGGCGGGTCTGGCGGGCTTCCTCGTACAAGAACTCGGTGCGATCGACCAGCTCATCCCAGGTCGCCGACGGCTGCACATTGACTTCGATCACACCCGGATCAGGGGTGACACGAAAGTTGCTCAAACGCAGGTCACTCGGGGGTTCATAGCCCTCCAGCAGCACCGGGCAATGCAGTTCTTCAGCGGTGGCTTCGATGGCGGCGACCAGTTCCAGATAATCCTCGACCTGCTCCAGTGGCGGCATGAACAGGTACAGCCGGCCTTCCCTCGCCTCCGCGCAGAAGGCGGTCCGGGTCAGCCAGTCCGCGGACTCGTCGATCTTCGGCGCACGGTCTTGCGCAACCGCAGGCTCGCCCTGGCTTTGCAACTGAGCAAGGTCGGGCAGCGGCGGGAAATCCTGATTCGGATCCCTTGGATGGATAAACGGATACTCCGCCGCTTTGACCCAAGGTTGTGAGCCGAGCGGCAAGCGATAACCCAGCGCGGAATCACCCGGCACCAGGCGGCAGTGCTCATCACGCAGGTACCAGCGACCGCTTTGCCACTGGTCACCCTTGGCGGTACGCGCCAGTGGCAGCACCTGGCCGATCACCGTGTCCAGTCCCTGGCTGAAGACTTTACGCAGACGCGCACGCTCAAGGAGCTCTTCAAGACGTGAGTCTTCGGCGCTGACATTCTGCGGCAACGTGCCTTCGCGCCAGAGGTAGTAGAAGTTGTCTTCGTAGGCCGGAAACACGAAGCGTGTCGGAATTTTCAGGCGTTCGGCGACACTCGCCAAAAACCGCCCGGCCAGTTCGCCGTTAGCGCCGTAGTCTTCTTGCTCATCGGCGATCAGCGCGTTGTTGCGCCAGATCGGCACACCGTCGCGGCGCCAGTAGCAGTTCAGGGACCATCGCGGCAGCTGTTCGCCCGGGTACCACTTGCCCTGGCCGAAATGCACCAGGCCATTGGGGGCATAGCGCTTGCGCATGCGCTGGAACAGTTCGGCAGACAGGCGACGCTTTTCCGGTCCGAGCGCTGCGGTGTTCCACTCGGCACCGTCCGGGTCATCGATGGACACGAAAGTCGGTTCACCGCCCATGGTCAGGCGCACGTCACCCTCGAGAAGGTCCGCATCGATCTGCCGGCCCAATGCCTGGATCGCCAGCCATTGATCGTCGGTGTAGGGCTTGGTGACTCGCGGTGCTTCCCAGATCCGCTCCACCGACATTTCGTGGGTGAACTCACACTCGCAGGGCTCCACCAAGCCGCTGATCGGTGCCGCAGAGCCCGGATCGGGACTACAGGCCAACGGAATATGTCCTTCACCAGCAAACAGCCCTGACGTCGCGTCCAGGCCGATCCAGCCGGCGCCGGGCAAATACACTTCGCACCAGGCATGCAGGTCGGTGAAATCCACTTCGGTACCCGAGGGCCCGTCGAGGCTTTTGACATCGGCCGTCAGCTGAATCAGGTAACCGGAGACAAACCGCGCGGCCAGGCCCAGGTTGCGCAGCAATTGCACGAGCAACCACGCCGAATCGCGGCAAGATCCAGAAGCGTGTTCCAGCGTGTGTTCGGGTGTCTGGACGCCTGGTTCCATGCGGATCAGGTAGCCGATGTCTTCACTCAGACGCTGGTTGAGCGCCACGAGGAAATCCACGGCAGGCAACGGGGTGCGGTCGATACCGTCCAGGTAGGCTTTGAACTTCGGCGTCAGCGGCAGGGTTTCCAGGTACGGCGCCAGCTCCTTGCGCTCATCGGTGGCGTAAACGAACGGGATTTTCTCCGCATACGGCTCCAGGAAGAAGTCGAATGGATTGAACACCGCCATCTCGGCGAGCAGATCCACTTCGATCCGCAGTTCATCGGTTTTCTCAGGAAACACTAACCGCGCCAGGTAATTACCCTGGGGGTCTTGCTGCCAGTTTATGAAGTGCTGCTCGGGCGAGACTTTCAGCGCATAGGACAGTATCCGCGTGCGACTGTGGGCGGCCGGGCGCAGGCGAACTATCTGAGGCCCGAGCTCGACGGCGCGGTCGTAGCGGTAATGCGTTACGTGATGCAATGCGACATGTATCGACACGGCGTGCCTCCTGCGAGCCCTAAGCGTATGGGAAAGCGCGCAAGACTTATGCCATGCAGCGGCACCGGCGCTTTCTGCGTTTGCTTGAGGCAGTACAGCACCAAAATCGGGCGATGCGGGAAATTGGTTTGGCGCAGTTGCACGCAAATGTGGCGAAGCTGTAACAACAGTCAGTAAATGGAGGGACAGCGAACACAAAACCAGTGGCGAGGGGATTAGCGAAACGTCGCACCGCCCCGTTGGGTTGCGAAGCAGACGCAGAAACGGTAGACGCGGTGTACCTGAACACCGTGGCTGCTGGCCTTGGGGTTGCTTCGCAACCCAACGGGGATAAATCCCCTCGCCACGATTTTTGATCGACCCGCAAATGCAAAACGCCAACCCGAAGGTTGGCGTCTTGTTATCCGCTGTCAGCGTTTAGCGCGGTACGACCGGCTTGCGGGCAGGTTTAGGGCCCTTGCCTTTCGCGGCATCCTTACGCTCCTTGGCGGCCTGCTGGTTACGGGCAAACGCCGCAGCCTTGGCCTGTTCACGCTTGTCCCACGGATTACCACCGTCACTGGCGCGCGGTGGCAGGCCTGTGTGCTGGGTGAGGATCTTGGTGGTTTTTTCACCCGCGACTTTATGGCTGCCTGCTGGCGTCGAGTTCTTGCGACGGGCGCTCTGGTAGCTGTCGGTCGCCGGCTGATGCAGCGGGATCAGCTGGTTTTTACCCGGCCCGATCAGGTCGGCGCGGCCCATGCGGGTCAGCGCTTCACGCAGCATCGGCCAGCCTTTCGGATCGTGATAACGCAAGAACGCCTTGTGCAGACGACGCTGCTCTTCGCTCTTGACGATGGTCACGGCGTCGCTCTTGTAAGTGACCTTGCGCAGCGGGTTCTTGCCCGAGTGGTACATCGCGGTGGCGGTGGCCATAGGCGACGGGTAGAACGCCTGCACCTGGTCGGCACGGAAGCCGTTGCCCTTGAGCCACAGGGCCAGGTTCATCATGTCTTCGTCGGTGGTGCCCGGGTGAGCGGCGATGAAGTACGGAATCAGGTACTGCTCTTTCCCGGCTTCCTTGGAGTACTTCTCGAACATGCGCTTGAACTTGTCATAGCTGCCAATGCCCGGCTTCATCATCTGGTTGAGCGGACCTTCCTCGGTGTGTTCCGGGGCGATCTTCAGGTAACCACCGACGTGGTGAGTCACCAGCTCTTTAACGTATTCCGGCGACTCGACCGCGAGGTCGTAACGCAGGCCGGAAGCGATCAGGATCTTCTTCACACCCGGCAACGCGCGAGCGCTGCGATACAGCTGGATCAGCGACGAGTGGTCAGTGTTCAGGTTCGGGCAGATGCCCGGGAACACGCACGATGGCTTGCGGCACGCGGATTCGATTTCCGGGCTCTTGCAGGCGATGCGATACATGTTCGCGGTCGGGCCACCGAGGTCGGAAATGACGCCGGTGAAGCCTGGCACCTTATCGCGGATCTCTTCGATTTCACGAATGATCGACTCTTCGGAACGGTTCTGGATGATCCGGCCTTCGTGCTCGGTGATCGAGCAGAAGGTGCAGCCGCCGAAGCAGCCACGCATGATGTTCACCGAGAAGCGGATCATGTCGTAGGCCGGGATCTTTTCCTTCCCGTACGCCGGGTGCGGAATGCGCGCATAGGGCATACCAAACACGTAGTCCATTTCTTCAGTGGTCATCGGAATCGGCGGCGGGTTGAACCAGACGTCGACTTCGCCGTGCTTCTGCACCAGCGCGCGGGCGTTGCCCGGGTTGGTTTCCAGGTGAAGCACCCGGTTGGCGTGAGCGTAGAGCACCGCGTCGCCACGGACTTTCTCTACCGACGGCAAACGGATCACGGTCTTGTCGCGAGTCATGCGCGGGCTGGCCAGGATCTGCACGACCTTGGCTTCGCTCGGATCCTCAACCGGACCTTTTTCCTGCTCAATGGCGCAGGCTTGGGTGTCCTGGGTGTTCACGTACGGGTTGATGATCTTGTCGACCTTGCCCGGACGGTCGATGCGCGTGGAATCGACTTCATACCAGTCTTTCGGCGTATCGCGACGGATGAATGCGGTGCCGCGCACGTCGGTGATGTCTTCGATCTTGTGACCGTAGGACAGACGCTGGGCGACTTCGACGATCGCACGCTCGGCGTTGCCGTAGAGCAGGATGTCGGCGCAGGCGTCGATCAGGATCGAGTTACGCACCCGGTCCTGCCAGTAATCGTAGTGAGCAATGCGGCGCAGGGAGGCTTCGATGCCACCCAGCACGATCGGCACATGATTGTAGGCTTCCTTGCAGCGCTGGCTGTAAACCAGGCTCGCGCGGTCGGGACGTTTGCCCGCCAGGCCACCGGGGGTGTAGGCGTCATCGGAGCGGATTTTCTTGTCGGCGGTGTAGCGGTTGATCATCGAGTCCATGTTCCCGGCCGCGACACCGAAGAACAGGTTCGGCTCGCCGAGCTTCATGAAGTCGTCTTTGGACTGCCAGTTTGGCTGCGCAATGATCCCGACGCGGAAGCCCTGGGACTCCAGCAGCCGGCCGATAATCGCCATGCCGAAAGACGGATGGTCCACGTACGCATCACCGGTGACGATGATGATGTCGCATGAATCCCAGCCAAGCTGATCCATCTCCTCCCTGCTCATCGGCAGGAATGGCGCTGGACCGAAGCATTCGGCCCAGTACTTGGGATAGTCAAATAACGGCTTGGCTGTTTGCATGACGATGACCGGTGTTGAGATGAAAAATCGCGGGCGCGGAATATAGCACAAAAAATAACCAATTCCGACGGTAATGGTCGGAAATGTCTGTGGCTGGTTTGTGCACAGCCCCGAAGGTCTTGCATCTACCCTGTGGCAAGGGAGCTTGCTCCCGCTGGGGTGCGAAGCGGCCCCAAAATCGTGAACGCTGCGCACTCAAGCGGGAGCAAGCTCCCTCGCCACAAAAGCTTCTTGCCACAGTTTTTTGCCGGGTTACTCGTCGTCGAAGTTATAGCTGCCCGGCGCCAGGTTTTCGAAGCGGGTGTACTTACCGATGAACGCCAGTCGTGACGTGCCGATCGGACCGTTCCGCTGCTTGCCGATGATGATTTCGGCGATGCCTTTGTGCTCGGTTTCCGGGTGGTAAACCTCGTCCCGGTACACGAACATGATCACGTCAGCATCCTGCTCGATCGCTCCGGATTCCCGGAGGTCGGAGTTGATCGGGCGCTTGTTCGGTCGTTGTTCGAGGGAGCGGTTGAGCTGGGACAACGCCACTACCGGACAGTTGAATTCCTTGGCGAGGGCTTTCAAGGAACGGGAGATTTCGGAAATCTCGTTGGTCCGGTTGTCGCCGCCGGAACCTGGAATCTGCATCAGCTGCAGGTAGTCGATCATGATCAGGGCGACATCGCCGTGTTCACGGACCAGACGCCGGGTCCGCGCGCGCATCTCTGACGGGCTGATACCGGCCGTGTCATCGATAAACAACTTGCGATCGTTGAGCAGATTGACCGCCGACGTGAGGCGCGGCCAATCATCGTCGTCCAGGCGACCGGCACGGACCTTGGTCTGGTCGATACGGCCGAGGGACGACAACATACGCATGATCAGCGATTCGCCTGGCATCTCCAGCGAGTAAACGAGAACACACTTGTCACTGCGCAACACGGCGTTTTCAACCAGGTTCATCGCAAAGGTGGTTTTACCCATGGATGGACGGCCAGCGACGATGATCAGGTCGGACGGTTGCAGCCCACTGGTCATTTCGTCGAGGTCGGTGTAACCGGTCGACAGGCCAGTGATGGCGTTGTCGGTGTTGAACAGGGTGTCGATGCGGTCGATGGCCTTGGTCAGCAGGTCGTTCACGCTCACCGGGCCGCCGGTTTTTGGCCGGGCCTCAGCAATCTGGAAGATCTGCCGTTCGGCCTCGTCGAGAATCTCTTCAGCAGTACGTCCTTCAGGGTTGAACGCACTGTCGGCAATTTCGCTGGCAATACCGATCAGCTGGCGCAACGTCGCCCGTGCACGGACGATCTGCGCATACGCCTTGATGTTAGCGACAGACGGCGTGTTTTTTGCCAGTTCTCCGAGGTACCCGAGGCCTCCGACTTGCGAGGTCTGCCCTTCCTTGTCCAATTGCTCGGCCAGGGTCACGACGTCGATTGGCGAGTTCATGTCCGCCAGTTTGGCGATGGCACGGAAGATCAGGCGGTGGTCATGTCGATAGAAATCGCCGTCGGAGACTTGATCCAGCACGCGTTCCCAAGCGTTGTTATCCAGCATCAGACCACCGAGCACGGCCTGCTCGGCCTCGATGGAATGCGGAGGCACCTTCAGGGAAGCAGTTTGCAGATCATATTGCTCGGGAGCGGAGATATCGTTCATGGCCACTTGAATGATTAGTGTGAAATTCAGGAACTGCAGAAAGACAAAGGGCACGACCTGTAAACAGGATCGTGCCCGATGTTACCGACAAGCACCCGAGGGTACCAGTCGATCAAGTGCTGCTTAAGCTGCTACCACGACAACGCGTACGGTGGCTTCAACTTCGGCGTGCAGGTGCACGGCTACGTCGAATTCGCCTACGTTGCGGATGGTGCCGTTCGGCAGACGAACTTCGCTTTTAGCAACTTCAACGCCAGAGGCGGTCAGTGCATCAGCGATGTCGTGGGTGCCGATCGAACCGAACAGCTTGCCTTCGTCACCAGCGGTGGCAGTGATAGTCACTTCCAGCTCAGCCAGTTGGGCGGCACGGCTTTCAGCCGAAGTTTTACGGTCTGCTGCGGCTTTTTCCAGCTCAGCGCGACGCTCTTCGAACGCAGCCAGGTTGGCAGCGGTCGCAGCGGTAGCTTTGCCGTAAGGCAGCAGGTAGTTACGACCGTAACCAGCCTTAACGTTCACTTTGTCACCCAGGTTGCCCAGGTTGGTGACTTTTTCCAGAAGGATCAGTTGCATGTGAAAATCCTCTTAACTTTTAACCTTCACCGTTCGCGTTATCGGCGTCTTTCGGCGCCAGACGACCGCGAAAATCAATCAGGCTGTCGACGATGGCCAAGACCACCAGCAACGGATAGATCAGCTGCATAAACAGCAACAGCGTGACGTACAACCCCACCAGCCAGAACCTGGCCAGTCGCTTTTGCGCCACCAGCCCGTGAATCAGGGCCAGCCCGGCGAACACCAGCGGTACGCTGCACAACGGCGTCAACATGGCCATCTGTGGACCGATATTCGGTCCCAGAAGCATGCACGCCAGCAGCAACATCGCTGGTAGAAGCGGGAAGCGGATAGCGCGAAACTCGCGACCAAAACCACCCGGGTTGTACAACAACGCCTGCCAGTAGCGCCCGACAATCAGGCTCAGCACACTGACGATTTGCAACAAGGCCGCAATCAGGCCGGTCAGGACCGGTGCAATCAGGGACGCAAAATGCGCCTGCTCGTCTACCGACAACTTCTGGTAGACATCGCCGAGTAGCGACGGCATGACTTTTATCAAAGCCTGCGCCAACATCTCGATCTGGGGACCAAAAGCTATCCCCAGCACCACTGAAAACACCACTCCCATCGCTATGCTGACCAGCAGCACGCGGTTCCAGGACTCACTTGCGCGCAAAACCAACGCAAGGCTCCAAGACCCCAGCAGCACCAGAAGTGAGCGTGGGTCATCGGCGTAAAGCCACCAGATCAATGCCGGTAGCAATCCCAGAGCAAGGACGCTTGACGCATCCTTCAATCCGCGCCGCAGGAGCACGAAGCATCCCGCGGCAGCACCCAACCAATACAACAACGGCAATGCCGCGCATCCAGCCACTACGAGAGTGGCCTGCATACGGCCGCGCATGATGAACTCAGCTATGGCACGCATGCATTCAATCCTTTGCTACGTGTCGACTGCCCGGTCTCAGCGGCCGTGGCTGTCGGTGTAGGCCAGCAGGGCCAGGAAGCGGGCGCGCTTGATAGCGGTGGCCAGCTGACGCTGATAACGTGCTTTGGTACCGGTGATACGGCTTGGAACGATTTTGCCGGTCTCGGATACGTAGGCTTTCAGAGTGTTGAGATCTTTGTAATCGATCTCTTTCACGTCTTCAGCGGTGAAGCGGCAGAATTTACGACGACGGAAGAAACGTGCCATGTAATAGGCTCCTCAAAAGGTCCGTGGATTACTCGTCAGCGTTATCGCTGTTGTCGCTGTCATCACTATCAGCGCTTTCAGCGCCTTCGTGCTCAGGACGGTCGCGACGCTCACGGCGCTCACTGCGGTTTTCTTCAGCCTTGAGCATCTCGGATTGGCCGGTAACGGCTTCTTCGCGACGGATGACCAGGTTACGGATCACTGCATCGTTGTAGCGGAAGTTGTCTTCCAGCTCGGCCAGGGCCTTGCCAGTGCATTCAACGTTCAGCATCACGTAGTGAGCCTTGTGAACATTGTTGATTGCGTAGGCCAGTTGACGACGACCCCAATCTTCCAGACGGTGGATTTTGCCGCCGTCTTCTTCGATCAGCTTGGTGTAACGCTCTACCATGCCGCCGACTTGCTCGCTTTGATCCGGGTGGACCAAAAAGATGATTTCGTAATGACGCATGAATGCTCCTTACGGGTTGTAGCCTGCCGCTCAAAAGCGGTCAGACAAGGAGTGAATGACACTTATGGACTTGCTTGCAGTAGACACATGCGTGCCTGCCGTCACAGCAAGGGGCGCAATTGTAGAGAAGGGACAGGAGAGGTGCAAGGCAATTGGTGATTATTTGAACAGTTCGTTCGCCCACCCATTTTTGCCTCACCACAAACCACTGCGGGAGCGAGCTTGCTCGCGATGAGGGCATAACATTCAACATTGATGCTGAATGTTACTCCGGTATCGCGAGCAGGCTCGCTCCCACAGGGACTACAAATGACTTAGGACTTTTTACCGGTTCCGGCAGCTTTGACGCCACGCTGACGCTGAGCTTCGAACAGGCACACGCCAGTCGCCACGGACACGTTCAGACTGCTGACACTGCCAGCCATCGGCAGGTGCACCAGATAATCACAGAGATCGCGGGTCAGGCGACGCATGCCGCTGCCCTCGGCACCCATGATCAGGATGGTTGGACCGGTCATGTCGTGCTGGTACAGACTCTGCTCAGCTTCGCCCGCCGTTCCGACAACCCACAAGCCGCGCTGCTTGAGTTTTTCAAGGGTGCGCGCCAGGTTGGTCACAGCAACCAACGGAATCACTTCCGCCGCGCCACAGGCAACTTTTCGTACCGTTGGGGTCAGCGTGGCCGACTTGTCCTTCGGAACGATCACTGCCAGTGCACCGGCCGCATCGGCCGAACGCAGGCAGGCGCCAAGGTTGTGCGGATCAGTCACACCATCAAGCACCAGCAGCAACGGTGCGCCTTCGGTGCGATCGAGCAGTTCGTCGAGCATCGCTTCGCCCCAGACCTGACTCGGACTCACGTCCGCCACCACACCCTGGTGCACGCCTTCAACCCAGGCATCCAGCTCGCGACGCTCGGCATTGCCGACTGCCACGCGATTTTCGTTCGCCAGTTCGATCAGCGTCTGAACGCGCGGATCACTGCGGCCTTCCGCCAGCCAGATCTGCTTGACGCGTTTCGGGTGGTGACGCAGCAACGCTTCTACGGCATGCACGCCGTAGATTTTTTCCAGATTACTCATGACTTGGCCTTAGGTTTACGCGCCCCGCCGCTTTTGGCTGCTGGAGCGGAACCCGCTTTTGGCGGGCCCTTACGGTGTTTGCTCGGTTTTGCTGGCTTGCCGCCGGGAGCCTTGTCAGGCGCCGACCGCCCGGTCTTTCCCCCAGACGCCGCTTTACCGCCGCTTTTCGCTTCAGACAGCAACGCCTGCTTCATTTCCCGGCTCTTGCGCAGCTCGGCGTTTTTCGCCGCTGCATCGCTCGGGCGATAGGCTTCGGCAGCTTTTTCCTTGGCAGGGCGACGACCGGATTTCGCCGGCGCCGGCTCTGCCGCAGCGGCGGTTTTAGCCGCAGGCGCAGTGGTTTCGGTCCCGCGCTTCTTGCGGCCAATCGGCGCGCTGATGGTTTTTTCAGCCATCTCGAAGTCGATCTTGCGCTCGTCGAGGTCAACGCGCATCACGCGCACTTCAACGGTGTCGCCAAGGCGGAAGCTGCGGCCGGTACGCTCACCGGCCAGGCGGTGATGTACTGGGTCGAAGTGGTAGTAATCACCCGGCAGCGCCGTGACGTGTACCAGGCCTTCGACGTAGATGTCGGTCAGCTCGACGAACAGGCCAAAACCGGTCACCGCAGTAATCACACCCGGGAACGACTCGCCTACACGGTCTTTCATGAACTCGCACTTGAGCCAGTTCACCACGTCACGAGTGGCTTCGTCGGCACGGCGCTCGCTCATCGAGCACTGCTCGCCTAGCTGCTCCAGAGCCGCTTCGTCGTACGGGTAGATGCGCGCTTTCGGAATGGTCATGGCGCCAGCACGACGAACGTGCGGGGTGTCCATTTTCGAATGAATGACGCTGCGAATCGCCCGATGCGTGAGCAAGTCCGGGTAGCGGCGGATCGGCGAAGTGAAGTGGGTATAGGCTTCGTAATTCAGGCCGAAGTGGCCCTGGTTATCAGCGCTGTACACCGCCTGACTCAACGAGCGCAGCATCACAGTCTGGATCAGATGGAAATCCGGACGGTCCTTGATGCTCGCCAGCAGTGCCTGGTAATCCTTTGGCGACGGGCCGTCCTTGCCTTTATGCAGGGACAGGCCGAGCTCGCCCAGGAAGGCGCGAAGTTTTTCCAGACGCTCCGGTGGCGGGCCGTTGTGCACGCGGTACAGCGCAGGGATTTCGTGTTTCTTCAGGAATTCAGCGGTGGCCACGTTGGCCGCCAGCATGCATTCCTCGATCAGTTTGTGCGCATCGTTACGCACGGTCGGACGAATTTCGGCAATCTTGCGCTCGGTGCCGAAAATGATCCGGGTTTCCTGCGTTTCGAAATCGATCGCGCCACGCACGTGACGAGCGGCCAGCAACACCTTGTACAGCGAGTACAGTTGCTTGAGGTGCGGCAGAACATCGTTGTACTCGCCGCGCAGCTGACGCGCCTCGGTGAGTTTCGGCGTTTCCAGCATCGCGCTGACTTTGTTGTAGGTCAGGCGAGCATGGGAATGGATCACGGCTTCGTAGAAGCAGTAGTCGGTCATTTCACCGGATTTGGAGATGGTCATCTCGCAAACCATGGCCAACCGATCAACGTGTGGATTCAGCGAGCAAAGGCCGTTGGACAGCTGCTCAGGCAGCATAGGCACTACGCGCTCGGGGAAGTACACCGAGTTGCCGCGAACCTGGGATTCGTTGTCCAGCGCCGAACCGATTTTCACGTAGCTGGAGACGTCGGCAATCGCCACGTACAACTTCCAGCCACCGGAGAACAGGCGCAATTTGCCTGGCTTGGCTTCGCAATACACCGCGTCATCGAAGTCGCGAGCATCTTCACCATCGATGGTCACGAACGGCAGATGGCGCAGGTCTACGCGCTTCTCTTTGTCTTTCTCTTCGACTTCAGGCTTGAGCTTGGCGGCTTCTTTCAACACCGCTTCAGGCCAGACGTGCGGGATATCGTACGCGCGCAGGGCGACATCGATTTCCATGCCCGGCGCCATGTAGTTGCCCACGACTTCGACCACGTCGCCTTGCGGCTGGAAGCGCGGCGTCGGCCAGTGAGTGATCTTCACTTCGACGAATTGACCAATATTGGCATTGGCGTTGCGACCCGGCGTTACCAGCACTTCCTGCTGGATCTTCGGATTGTCCGCAACCACAAAGCCGATACCGCCCTCTTCGAAGTAACGACCCACGATGGTTTCGTGAGCACGGGACACCACTTCGACGATCATGCCTTCGCGACGACCGCGACGGTCGAGACCGGAAACACGGGCCAGCGCGCGATCACCGTCGAATACCAGACGCATCTGCGCCGGGCTCATGAACAGGTCGTCACTGCCGTCGTCCGGAACCAGGAAGCCGAATCCGTCACGGTGACCGCTGATGCGGCCCAGGATCAGGTCGAGCTTGTCCACAGGCGCATACGTGCCGCGACGGGTATAGATGAGTTGAGCGTCGCGCTCCATGGCGCGCAGGCGGCGGCGCAGGGCTTCGATCTGGTCTTCTGTGGTCAGACCAAACTCTTCGACCAGTTGCTCGCGGTTAGCAGGCGAACCCCGATCAGCAAGGTGCTGAAGGATCAGTTCGCGGCTAGGAATAGGGTTTTCATATTTTTCCGCTTCACGAGCGGCCTCGGGATCGAGGGACTGCCAATCGGCCATTAGAGAGTTTTCACCTTGTCTATATACGGGTTAGTTTGGCATAGGCGTAATGAAACGGGAAATTTCAGGCTATGACAGCCTGTCTAAAGCCCTATATCGACACTCCAAAACTGATTTGAATGCCGCTGGTAATATTTTGCAGGTTTTTTTGCTGCCAGGGGTTTACAGTTAAAAAGACGCTCCGTATAGTGCGCGCCATCGACGACGGAGACGTTGCCGATACTGCCCAGATGGTGAAATTGGTAGACACGCCAGCTTCAGGTGCTGGTGACCGCAAGGTCGTGGAAGTTCGAGTCTTCTTCTGGGCACCAATTTTGAGCTTGAGATTAGATCAATTTCAAGGCTCGCACAAAAACCCGCGAAAGCGGGTTTTTTGCATTCCAAGCCCCTGATTTATTAAAACTAAATCAGGGGTTTACAGATCAAAAAGCTCTCCGTATAGTGCGCCACATCAACAGCGGTAACGCTGAAGATTATGCCCAGATGGTGAAATTGGTAGACACGCCAGCTTCAGGTGCTGGTGACCGCAAGGTCGTGGAAGTTCGAGTCTTCTTCTGGGCACCAATTCAAATTCAAGGTTACGGCCTTGGATTTCACAGAAACCCGCGAAAGCGGGTTTTTGCGTTTCTGGCTTTCAAAAATCAATCCCCCTCTTAACAAACACACGACCTGTAGCAGCTGCTACAGGTGCTGTACCGGGTGCTTTAGCAAAGACTTCTCGGCCCCGCAAGGCGCACTTGAGAAACAATATCGTTTATCATTGTTACAAGTTTTTGCAATGCGACAGTGAGGAACCCTGCGAATGATGTTTCGAAATACCCTGCGCCGCGGCTTGACCATCACCCTGCTCGGCCTGGCAATCGCCACTCCCTTCACCCAGGCAGCTGATCCGGTTTCCCTGACGCTCTACAACGGACAACACAAGGAAGTTGGCGATGCCGTTGCCAAAGCCTTTGAGGCCAAGACCGGCATTCACGTCAACGTGCGTAAGGGCAGCAGCAACCAGCTCGCCAGCCAGGTTGTCGAGGAAGGTGATCGCTCCCCTGCCGACGTGATCTACACCGAAGAATCCCCACCCCTGAATAAACTTGGCGAACAAGGCGTATTGGCCCAGACCGATGCCGCTACCCTCGCCGTCCTGCCCAAAGATTATGTCGCCGCCAATGGCACCTGGATTGGTGTTACCGCCCGCGTCCGCGTCGTCGCGTACAACCCCAAGCTGATCGATGAAAAAGACCTGCCGAAATCGGTCATGGAGTTTTCCGATCCGAAATGGCAAGGCAAGGTCGGTTTCGTGCCCACCAGCGGCGCGTTCCAGGAACAAGCGGTAGCAATCATCAAAGTGCACGGCATGGATGCGGCCGAGGAATGGCTGACGGGGCTGCGTGCGTTCGGCAAGACCTACAGCAACAACATGGTCGCACTCAAGGCCGTCGAGAATGGCGAAGTCGCCACGGTACTGGTGAACAACTACTACTGGTTCGCCCTGCAACGCGAAAAAGGTCAGCTCGATTCGAAACTGCATTATTTCACCGGCGGCGACGTCGGCGGCCTGATCACTGTTTCCAGCGCCGCGGTATTGAAGTCCAGCAAACATCCAAAAGAAGCCCAGCAATTGCTCGCCTACATGGCCAGCGAAGAAGGGCAGCGCGTGATCACTCAAACAACTGCCGAGTATCCGCTGCACAAAGGCATGGAATCGGATCGCGGCCTCAAGCCGTTCAGTGAACTGGAAGCACCTAAAGTCACCCCCGCCGACCTCGGCAACGCTGAAGAAGCTCTGGACCTGGAACGTGACGTTGGCTTGAACTGATGAGCGCATCGTTATCCGCCCCCGCCTCGCGCGGGGGTTACGTGCCGCGACGCAAGCGTCCGTCGATCTGGCTGTTGCTGCCGGTTTTGCTATTGGTGGTTCTCAGCCTGCTGCCGCTTGCCTATGTCGCACTCAAGACCTGGCAGGCGGGCTGGGCAGAAGCGCTGCATCTGCTGTGGCGGCCCTATGTGTTTGGCCTGTTGCGCAATACGCTGGCGCTGATGATCGGCGTTACTTTCGCCTGCGGCGTCATCGGCCTGTCATTGGCATGGCTGCTGGAGCGCAGCGATCTTCGTGGACGGCGAGTTTGGGGAGTCATCCTGTGTTTGCCGTTCGCGGTACCGGCGTTTGTCAGCAGTTTTACCTGGGTATCCCTGAGCGCCAACTTCGAAGGGTTGGGCGGGGCAATCCTGGTGATGACGCTGTCCAAGTACCCGCTGATATTTCTGCCGGTCGCTGCAACCCTGCGAAATCTGGACCCTTCTCTGGAAGAGTCCGCACGCACGCTGGGCCAGAACCGTTGGGGTGTATTTTTCCGGGTGACCCTGCCACTGCTTTGGCCGTCCTTGCTGGCCGGCTCGCTGCTGATCGCATTACACATGCTGGTCGAGTTCGGCGCTCTGTCGATCATCGGCCTGCAAACGTTCACTACCGCGATCTACCAGCAATTCGAACTGGAATTCAGCAACGCCAATGCCGCCATGCTCTCTGCAGTGCTGCTGGCGCTATGCCTGATCCTGCTGTGGCTGGAACTTCGGGTACGCGGCAAAGGCCGGCATGTGCGTACCGGCCAAGGCGCCGCGCGACGTGCTGAGCAGGTACGCCTGGGACCTTGGGCGCTGGGGGGCCAGGCTTATTGCCTGGCATTGGCAATCATCGGCAGCGGCATCCCGCTGGGAATGCTCGCGTATTGGCTGGCGGTAGGTTCTTCAGCAGCCTTCCCGGTGGCTGCGATCAGTGAAGCATTGCTGTCGTCACTGGCACTCTCGTTGGGTGGTGCAGCGTTGTGCCTCGTGCTCGCGGTGCCTGTGGGGCTATTGGTAGTGCGCTATAAAGGCCAACTGGCGATTTGGGCCGAACGGCTGCCGTACTTGCTGCATGCCCTGCCTGGCCTGGTGATTGCCCTGACGCTGGTGTATTTCGCCCTGCACTATGTGCCAGTTCTGTATCAAACGTCGGCACTGTTGCTGATCGCCTATGCGCTGCTGTTCCTGCCTCTGGCGCAGGCGCCGATTCGCACGGCACTGAACAAGGCAGCACCACAGTTGGAGGAGGCCGCCCGCACGCTTGGGGCGTCATCTTTCAGTGCATTCTGCCGGGTGACCTTGCCCATTATTTTCCCGGCACTGGGCGCGGCGTTTGCCTTGGTGTTTCTGGATGCGATGAAGGAACTGACGGCGACGCTGCTTTTAAGTCCTACCGGCCTTAATACGCTGGCGACGGAAGTCTGGGCGCATACGGCCAATGTGGAGTTCGCGGCGGCGGCGCCGTATGCGGCGTTGTTGATTCTGGTTTCCGGACTACCGGTTTATCTGCTGACGACGCGGATGTATTTGAGCCGCTAAAAGATCGTCCGAACGCGGCCCGAGCTTGCGGCAGCTCCTACATGGGATTGATGCTCACCCTGTAGGAGCTGCCGCAAGCTCGGGCCGCGTTCGGACGCTCTTTTGTTCTTAAGCCCTGAACTGCCCCAGGCTCGCCTTCAGCTGCGCCGCCAACCCATCCAGCACCTTGCCGCTGGCCGTGGTTTCCACCACCGCCTGCGCCGCCTTCTCAGCCTGCGCATGAATGGTCTCGACACGTCCGCGCACAGCCTGAGCACCTTGCGCCTGATGCGCTGCTGCTTGTGTCGCCAGGCCAATCGCCGCATGCACTTGCTCGACCGACGTCTGCACCGACTGCTGCAAGCGCGCACTGTCACGCAGCACCAGCAACCCTTCATTGGCCTGACGCCCGGCCTGGCCGATCGCTGCGACCGCCTCACGCGCACCTTGCTGCAAGGCTACGATGTGCGCCTGGATATCCCCCGTGGAGCTCTGCGTCTTGCTCGCCAGTGCGCGCACTTCGTCAGCCACCACCGCAAATCCGCGACCGGTTTCACCCGCGCGCGCCGCCTCGATGGCCGCGTTCAACGCCAGGAGGTTGGTCTGCTCGGCGATCCCATGAATGACCGTCAGCACCACTTCAATTTGTTCGCTTTGTTGCGCCAGTCGCTCGATGACTTTCGCACCGGTATCGACCTGCCCCGCCAACGCCTCGATCAGACCGCCGACTTTCGCCGAAGTCCGGGTGTTTTCATCCGTCGCCGAACGAATGTCCACCACCTGCTGCAAGGCAGCCTGCATGGCATGACTTTCAGACTGGGCATCGTCGGCCATCTGCGACAGCGCACGCAGGCTCTCAGCCACCTCATCACGCTGCATGCCCGCCGCCGCATCCGCACCGGCGTTGCGTAAGGTCATCGCGCCGATCTCCACACCGGTACGCTGCGCCACGTCGCCTGCTTCGCGCACAATCGGCTGCAACTTATCCACAAAGCGATTGACCGCCGAAGCCATGTCGCCGATCTCGTCCTTGCTGTTGATTTGCACACGTTTGGTCAGATCACCCTCACCTGCCGCGAGGTCATCCATGGCAGCAATCAACAGCTTCAAGCGATTGACCACGCGACGACCCAGAACGACCGCAAGCAACAGCAACACACCAAAACCAACCACCGCCAGGCTCATGCCGATGCGCCAACGCAATGTCGACGCAGCCTCTTGCACGGTGTTGGTGGTGTTGGCTTTCATGTCTGATGCAGTGGATTGCGCCGACTGCAGACGCGCACGCATTGCCGTTGCGCTGTCAGCAGCTGCGCCCTTGAGACTGTCGGCGACCAGTTGATCGCTACTGGCGATCAGGGCCGAGAAACGCTTGTCCAGGGCCGCCAGATCGGTTTCCACCGAGGCGGTCGAGACACCCATCAAGACTTTCCCGATCTCGACGCCGTTAGGGCTGATCGAGGCTTCGAGGTAGTAGACCGACGGGTCGTTCTTCGCCGCATCCAACACTTTGTCCAGCGCCCGCTCGCCCTGACCTTTTTCCAGAAGGGCCTTGTTAATCGGATTTTCCCGGTTCAGATAACGCGTCAAATGCTGACCCGTCGCGTCGTCGTAGACCACGAACAGCACGTTGGGATTACGCTGAGCCCGACGGGCAAATTCGGAGAGCGTTGGAACGTCGCTGTCCCACATGGCACGAGGTGCTACCGAGGCCAGCAACTGCGCCATGTCGTTCGCCGAATCTTTCAAATCCTTTTCCAGCGTCGCACGCAGTTGGGCCTGCTCTTCCTCCAGCTTCGAAGACAATCCGGCCGTCAGACGCTGACGCGTACTGGTCGACAAACTTTCGAGACTCGACGTGACTTCACGCCCGGCCTGCTCAAGTTCGCCGGACAGTTTTTGACTGTCCGCCCCCAGGCGTACACCCAGGTCAGCTTCCAGCGCAGTCACCGTGCTCCGCGTCAGAGCAACAGCAACCAGCACTTGCACCAAAAGGGCGATACCGAGGGTAACGAACACAGGCCGCAACAAACGGCTTTGTAACAGTGAGAGAACGGCTGACACAGGAAAGCCCTCTGTATTGACGCCATTAAATTGATGGCACGCCAGAAAAGGTATTCACAGCAAAGGCCATGCCGCCCGGAGGGCAGAAACGACAAAGGCCCCAATTAAGGGGCCTTTGTGTTTTACATCAATAACTTATTAAGCGAACGGATGACGCAGAACGATGGTTTCGTTGCGGTCCGGGCCCGTCGAAATAATGTCGATCGGCGCGCCGATCAGTTCTTCAACGCGTTTGATGTAAGCACGAGCGTTGGCTGGCAGCTCTTCCAGGGTTTTGGCACCCACGGTCGATTCGGTCCAGCCCGGCACTTCTTCGTACACAGGCTGCAGGCCTACGTAGCTGTCAGCATCAGTCGGAGCAATGTCCTTACCCTCTGCATCTTTGTAGCCGACACAGATGTTGATGGTTTCCAGACCGTCGAGTACGTCCAGCTTGGTCAGGCAGATGCCCGAGATGCTGTTCACATCGATAGCGCGACGCAGGATTACGGCGTCGAACCAGCCACAACGACGAGCACGACCGGTAGTCGCACCGAACTCGTGACCTTGCTTGGCCAGGTGCGCACCGACTGCGTCGAACAGCTCAGTCGGGAACGGCCCCGAACCTACACGCGTGGTGTAAGCCTTGGTGATGCCCAGAATGTAGTCCAGGAACATAGGACCCACACCCGAACCGGTAGCAACCCCGCCAGCAGTGGTGTTAGAGCTGGTCACGTACGGGTAGGTACCGTGGTCGATGTCCAGCAACGAGCCCTGGGCGCCTTCGAACATGATGTCTTTGCCAGCGCGACGCAGGTCGTGCAGCTCGGCAGTCACGTCGAGCATCAGCGGCTTGAGCAGCTCAGCGTATTCCTTGCACTCGGCCAGGGTCTTGTCGAATTCAATGGCTGGCTCTTTGTAGTAACCCACCAGCATGAAGTTGTGGTAATCCACCAGTTCACGCAGCTTGTCTTCAAAGCGCGGCATGTTGAGCAGGTCGCCAACACGCAGGCCACGACGCGCAACCTTGTCTTCGTATGCCGGGCCGATACCGCGACCGGTAGTACCGATCTTCAGCTCGCCACGGGCCTTTTCACGCGCCTGGTCCAGCGCAACGTGGAACGACAGGATCAGCGGGCAGGACGGGCTGATACGCAGGCGCTCGCGCACCGGTACGCCTTTCTCTTCCAGCTTGGTGATCTCGCGCAGCAGGGCATCAGGTGCAACCACCACGCCGTTGCCGATCAGGCATTGCACGCCTTCGCGCAGCACACCCGACGGGATCAGGTGCAAAACGGTTTTCTCGCCGTCGATCACCAAGGTGTGACCAGCGTTGTGGCCACCTTGGTAGCGCACTACGGCGGCAGCATGTTCGGTCAGCAGATCAACGATCTTGCCTTTGCCCTCATCACCCCATTGGGTGCCCAGGACTACGACATTCTTACCCATAACACTTGTCCTCATTCGCGCAAACTTGGTGCCGGCGGCGGCCGGCAGGAAAACTCAAGAAGCCAGTGGCGATAGTTGCCAAAGCCCGTTCTGCTGAATCAATTGCCGGTCGCAGTCCGCTTCACGGGCGGCGGCCAAAGGTTGCCCAGGCAAGGCCTGAACGACACGCTGACCCTCACTGCGCAACTGGCAAACCTGCTGCCAGAGTGCCGCATCCGTACTGTCAGGCATCCAGATACCGCCAGACGGTAACTTGATCTCAGCACGCCCCAGGGTCACCAGGGTTTTCAAATCGGTGGAGAAACCGGTTGCCGGACGGGCGCGACCGAAGTCGGCGCCGATGTCGTCGTAACGACCGCCCTGGGCAATGGACTGGCCAACACCCGGCACGAACACCGCGAACACCACACCGGTGTGGTAGTGGTAGCCGCGCAACTCGCCCAGGTCGAAGTAAAGCGGTAATTGCGGGAAGCGCGTGGACAGTCGCTCGGCAATGGCCAGCAAATCATCCAGCGCTGCCAGAACAGGCACCGGTGCATTGGCCAGGCGTTCACGGGCAGCGTCCAGCACTTCACGACCGCCACACAGGTCAACCAACGCTCGCAGCATGCCTGACAGATCGGCAGGCAAGCCTTCGGTCAAGGTAATGACCTCATCGATGGCCTTGCGTTGCAATGCGTCAAACAGCTGCTGTTCCACTTCACCGGACAGACCGGCAGCGCGGGCCAGGCCACGGTAGATACCGACATGACCGAGGTCCATGTGCACATCCGGCACGTCGGCCAGTTGCAGCATGGCCAGCATCAGGCTGATGACTTCCACGTCGCTGCTCGGGCTGCCATCGCCGTACAACTCGGCACCCAATTGAATCGGGCTGCGCGAGGACGACAAGGCGCGCGGCTGCGCATGCAGCACGCTACCTGCATAGCACAGGCGGCTTGGGCCTTCGCGTCGCAGGGTGTGCGCATCGATGCGCGCAACCTGCGGCGTGATGTCCGCCCGGAAACCCATCTGCCGACCCGATTGCGGATCGATAACCTTGAAGGTACGCAGATCAAGGTCCGAGCCCGCGCCGGTCAGCAGGGATTCCAGGTACTCGATATGGGGGGTCACGACAAACTCGTAACCCCAGCTCTGGAACAGATCCAACACCTGACGGCGCGCTACTTCGATGCGCGCCGCTTCTGGTGGCAGTACTTCTTCGATGCCATCTGGCAGCAGCCAGCGGTCTACCGTTGCCATTACGCCATTCCCCTATGATCCGGGCGGCCAGCCTTGGGGCGAGCCTTGAGTGAAGCAGAAAGTGCCTGGCCCATGCACACAAACTTCGCGCATGAACGACGCGGCAAAAAGCCTTGAACCGGCTTCGCCAATCACTTTCCTCGAAAAATCTTTCGAGTCATTCAACTCGGTCGCCTGCATAAAAACAGCAATCAAACATGCAGACGCAAAAAAGCCGGGAATTTCCCGGCTGCCGCATCATACACACGTTTTCCCAAAGGATCACCCCGCCAGAGGCTTTAGCCGCCCGGCGGGATGAATCAGGTCAACGGTGCATCAAGGTTTGGCTTTTTCCAGGTAACGGAAGAAGTCGCTGCTTGGGTCGAGGACCATGACGTCGGATTTGTTCGCGAAGCTTTCACGGTAGGCTCGCAGGCTACGATAGAAACCGTAGAACTCCTGATCCTGACCGTAGGCCTTGGAGTAGATCGCAGCAGCCTGGGCATCACCGTCACCGCGAACCTCTTCAGATTCACGATAGGCTTCAGCCAGCAGCACGCGGCGTTGACGATCGGCGTCGGCACGAATGCCTTCTGCCAGCTCGTTACCCTTGGCGCGGTGCTCGCGAGCTTCACGCTCACGCTCGGAACTCATGCGCTCGAACACGCTGCGGTTCACTTCCTTCGGCAGATCGATAGCCTTGACCCGAACATCGACCACTTCAATACCCAACTCTTTCTCCGCCATCGTATTCAACGAGGCGGTGATGTCGGACATCAATGCATCACGCTCGCCCGAAACAACCTCGTGCAGCGTGCGCTTACCGAACTGGTCACGGAGGCCCGATTCCAGACGACGTGAAAGACGCTCATCGGCGATCTGCTTGAGGCCGGACGTTGCCGTGTAGAAGCGCTCGGCATCTTTCACGCGCCATTTGGCGTAGGCATCGACCATGACGGCTTTCTTTTCCAGCGTCAGGAAGCGTTGCGTCGGTGCGTCCAGCGTCATCAGGCGTGCGTCGAATTTACGCACCTGGTTAACGTAAGGCACTTTCACGTGCAGACCCGGTTGTACATCAGCCTGGACCACGCGACCGAACTGCAGTAACACCGCACGCTCGGTCTGAGCCACGATGTAGAAGCAGTTCCAGGCAGCGATCGCCACGACGACGCCGATAATAAGGGCGATCAGCGATTTATTGCTCATCAGCGACTCTCCCTGGTACGTGCTTGCTGTTGCTGCAGGTCAGCTGCTGCACGCGCATTCGCTTCGTTGCTGGTGGCTGCCGCACCCGTCACCGGGGCGCTGGTAGTACTGCGACCACTGTCGATCATCTTGTCCAGCGGCAAATACAGCAGATTGCTCTGGCCATTCTTGTTGCCGGTCACGAGAACCTTGCTGGTATTGGTGAAGACTTCCTGCATGGTGTCCAGGTACAGACGCTCACGAGTCACTTCAGGTGCCTTGCGATACTCACTCACCAGTTTGGTGAAGCGATCAGCCTCACCCTTGGCACGCGAGACGGTTTCGTCACGGTAACCATTGGCATCCTCGAGGATGCGCTGGGCCTGACCACGGGCTTCCGGCACGACGCCGTTGGCATAGGTCTCAGCCTGGTTGCGCGAACGCTGCTCGTCTTCACGGGCACGAATCACGTCATCGAAGGCTTCCTGCACTTCACGCGGTGCTGCTGCGTTCTGTACGTTGACCTGCGTCACGGTGATACCGGTGCGATAGGTATCCATGAAGCGTTGCAGACGCTCCTTGATTTCGCTGGCCATCAATTCACGACCTTCGGTCAGCACCTGGTCCATTGCGGTGGATCCCACCACGTGGCGCAAGGCGCTTTCAGTCGCGTGTTGCAGGCTGATTTCCGGCTGATCAACGCTCAGCACGAAGTCCTGCAGGTTGCTGATCTTGTACTGCACGGTCAGCGGAACTTCGACGATGTTCTCGTCTTCAGTCAGCATCTGACCTTGCTTGGTGTACGCACGCTCACGCGTGACGTTTTCAAGATACTTGCGATCGATCGGCGGGAAATAGATGTTCAGACCCGGGCCGACGGTCTCGTAGTACTTGCCGAAGCGCAGCACCACGGCTTGCTCCTGCTCGTCCACGACATAGACCGCGCTGTACAGCCACACGGCCGCCAGCACAACGAGAACGACGCCAAGAATGCCGCCGAAGCCGCCACCCTTGCCCGAACCACCGCCGTCATCACCACGTTTCTTACCACCACCGAACAACCCATTCAGGCTTTCCTGCAGCTTTCGGAAGGCCTCGTCGAGATCTGGTGGTCCCTTGCGGTCGCCGTTATTACGACGCTTGCCACCCCAAGGATCCTGATTATTCGAGTTGCCACCCGGCTCATTCCAAGCCATAGCGCTCTCCATCTGATAAAGCAAAGACGCACCCACGGCGCGCCGACCAATGCTACAGAATGCCTGTCACTGCGGCACAACCGCTTTCTCAGGCTTTTATTGCAAAGTGTGTTCCTCGATGAACTCTGTCGGTACAACGCCTTCACGGCTAACCAGCCGGTTGAGCTCCGAGCGCGGCAATCGAACGGCCAGCAAGCTGACACCTTCTTCGTCGTGTTCTTCTTTCTGCACCGCTCCGAGTTCGAAGAACTGCGCACGCAGTCGAGCGAATCGTTGCGGCAAGCGCAAGGTACCGATGAATAACTCACTGCCCAGCAACTCGGCAATAGCTTGTTCAAGCAATTCCAGACCACTGCCATCACGCGCCGAAAGCCAGACCCGTTGAGGCTTGCCGTTTTCGTCGCGCTGGATTTGTGGCTCAACGCCTTCGAGCAAATCGAGTTTGTTATAGACCTCGAGGATCGGCAAGTCCTGGGCACCAATCTCGCCCAGCACCACCATCACTTGCTCGATCTGCAACATGCGATCCGGTTCGGCCGCATCGATAACGTGCAACAGCAGGTCGGAATTGCTCGACTCTTCGAGGGTAGACCGAAATGCCTCAACCAGCTTGTGGGGCAAGTGGCGAATGAAACCCACGGTGTCGGCCAGGACAATCGGCCCCAGGTCGTCCAGTTCCAGACGGCGCAAGGTCGGATCCAGCGTGGCAAACAGCTGGTCGGCCGCGTACACGTCGGATTTCGTCACGTTATTGAAGAGCGTGGACTTGCCGGCGTTGGTGTACCCCACCAAAGACACGGTAGGAATATCCGCACGGGAACGGCCACGTCGCGACTGCTCTCGCTGGCTGCGCACTTTTTCCAGCCGGCCTTTGATTTGTCGCAGGCGAACCCGTAGCAAACGGCGGTCGGTTTCAAGCTGTGTTTCACCCGGGCCACGCATGCCGATACCACCACCTTGACGCTCAAGGTGAGTCCAGCCACGAACCAGCCGGGTGCTCATGTGGTCAAGCTGAGCCAGTTCAACCTGGAGCTTGCCTTCATGGGTACGGGCGCGCTGGGCGAAAATATCGAGAATCAGACCGGTGCGGTCAATCACGCGACACTCGAAAACACGTTCGAGGTTACGTTCCTGACTGGGCGTTAGCGTGTGATTGAAGATCACCAGGTCGGCTTCTTTAGCGTGAACCAGGTCACGCAGTTCCTCGACCTTGCCGCTACCGATGAGGAATTTGGCGGTTGGCCGATGACGCGGTACGTTAAAAAACGCAACGGTCTCGGCGCCGGCCGAATTAGCCAATTCCTGAAACTCCTGCGGATCTTCGCGCGCCTCAGGGTCCTGTCCATCCAAGTGAACGAGGATTACTCGCTCACCACCACCGTGGCGCTCAAAGAACAAAGGAGACTCCTATCAGGCGTTACCTGGCTCAGCGTCACCCGCTTCGGATTCGGTTGCGCTAGGCAGACGAATTGGACGAACAGGTACCACTGTAGAGATAGCGTGTTTATAAACCATCTGGCTAACGGTGTTTTTTAGCAGGATGACGAACTGGTCGAAGGACTCGATCGTGCCTTGCAGTTTGATCCCGTTGACCAGGTAGATGGAAACCCCAACTTTCTCTTTACGTAAAGTATTCAGGTAAGGGTCTTGTAGCGAATGCCCTTTTGACATGTGCCGCACTCCTTTAAGGATTCAATATAAAAAAATAGGTAAACAGATGGCTTGTGGCCGTCACACCCCCAAGGATAGACGGCAATTGCAAGGACTCAGCTCAATATGGAGATGGTCCCCAAGTATTTCAAGGCGCGCGGCAGATTGTCGCAATCCAGGCTGTCCAACCAATGTAGATCAGCCCAACTGCGCAGCCAGGTGAACTGACGCTTCGCCAACTGGCGCGTGGCAATGATTCCACGTTCCTGCATCTCGGCTTGCGTCAGCTTGCCATCCAGGTAGTCCCAGACTTGTCGATAGCCAACTGCACGTATAGACGGCAACCCGGAATGCAGGTCACTTCGCTTACGCAGGGCTACGACCTCATCAATGAATCCCTGTTCCAACATTAACGTGAATCTTTGTTTAATTCGCTCATGCAGTACTTGGCGATTTGCCGGAGCAATGGCCAAGTTCGCGACAGTATAGGGCAATTGTTGACGCCCCGAAGCGGCTGCTTCAGTACTTTGCGCAGATTGTTGCAAGCGTAGCGCAGTCATGCTTTGACCGCTCACTCTGTAAACTTCCAGCGCGCGACTGAGGCGCTGCGGATCGTTCGGATGAATACGCGCAGCCGATTCCGGGTCGATCACCGCCAATTGATCGTGCAGGGCCTGCCAGCCAAGCCGTGCAGCTTCTTCTTCGATCTGCGCGCGAACGTCTGGATCGGCGGCGGGCATGTCCGCCAGACCTTCGACCAACGCCTTGTAATAAAGCATCGTGCCGCCCACCAGCAGCGGAATTTTCCCGCGCGCGGTGATATCGGCCATGGCCTCAAGGGCATCTCGACGGAAATCCGCTGCAGAATAACTTTCGGCCGGGTCGAGAATATCGATCAGGCGATGTGGAAATTCGGCCAGAGTCTCTTTTGAAGGCTTGGCCGTACCGATATCCATACCGCGATAAACCAATGCCGAATCGACACTGATCAGCTCGCAGGGCAGAACGTTGGTCAGTTCGATGGCCAGATCGGTCTTACCCGCTGCAGTCGGGCCCATCAGGAAAATCGCAGGAGGGAGCTGATTCATCAACGACCGCGCAGAAACAGTTTGTCCAGATCGTCCAGTCCCAGTTGGGTCCAGGTCGGTCGGCCATGGTTGCATTGACCACTGCGCTCGGTGTTTTCCATATCGCGCAACAGACCGTTCATTTCCGGCACGGCCAGACGCCGATTCGCCCGAATTGCGCCGTGACAGGCCATCGTCCCGAGCAACTCGTTCAAATGCGCCTGAATCCGGTCACTGGTCCCGTAATCCATCAGGTCCGCCAGTACATCACTGACCAAACGGTTAGCTTCGGCTTGCTTGAGCAAGGCAGGAATCTGCCGAATGGCCAGCGTTTCCGGACCAAGGCGCTGCAGTTCGAAACCCAGGCGCTTGAACCAGTCGACATGCTCTTCGGCGCAATCGGCTTCACGCTGACTGACGGCCAGGGACTCCGGCACCAACAGCGGCTGACCACTCAAGCCTTCACTGGCCATGGCAATTTTCAGACGCTCGTACATGATCCGCTCGTGAGCGGCGTGCATGTCCACCAGCACCAGCCCTTGGGCGTTCTCGGAAAGGATGTAGATACCTTTGAGCTGCGCAAGCGCATAACCCAGCGGCGGAATATCATCCTGTCCGGCCGGCAACGCGGCGGCATTGGCTTCTGGCAGCGGCGCGAAAAACTCACGATAGGCCGCCTGGGCTTCGGCCACGGGCACGCCGGCGGATTGAGTCCGCGGCGTGTATTGATACTGGTAACCGGCTCCAGCGCCCGAGCCCGCAGGCGCATTTAACGACGGCTGAGCCTGGGGTTGCTCCAGCAACGCATTGGCTGCCAGGCGCATTTCGCCCTGGGGACCGAATTCTCCGGCATCGATGCCGGTCGGTCGAACAATAGCCGTGGCAACGGGGGCCGCCAGATGATCTTCCGGACGCACATCGCCCAGGGCGCGGTGCAAGGTGCCGTAAAGGAAATCGTGGACCATGCGCCCGTCACGGAAGCGCACTTCATGCTTGGTCGGGTGCACGTTGACGTCGACGCCCGCCGGATCGACTTCGAAAAACAGCACGAACGTCGGGTGCCGACCATTGAACAGCACATCGCGATAGGCCTGGCGCACGGCATGCGCCACCAGTTTGTCGCGCACTGCGCGCCCGTTCACAAAGAAATACTGCAAATCTGCCTGGCTGCGGTTGAACGTCGGCAACCCGACCCAACCCCACAAATGCAGGCCATTGCGCTCGATTTCGATCGGCAGTGCCTGCTCAAGGAAACCCGCACCGCAGATGGCAGCCACCCGCCGGGCACGGGCCGCATCATCGTGAGCCTCGTGCAGGCTGAGGATGGTCTTGCCGTTATGGCGCAGATGGAACGCCACGTCGAAGCGCGCCAGCGCCAAGCGCTTGATCACTTCTTGGAGATGATCGAATTCGGTTTTTTCAGTCTTGAGAAACTTGCGACGCGCCGGCGTGTTGAAAAACAGGTCACGCACTTCAACCGAGGTTCCCACCGGGTGAGCCGCCGGCTGCACGCGAGGCGCCATATCCCGGCCTTCGGTCTCGACTTGCCAGGCCTGATCGGCATCTTTGGTACGGGACGTGAGTGTCAGGCGCGCCACGGAACTGATGGACGCGAGGGCCTCACCGCGAAACCCGAGGCTCATGACCTGCTCGAGATCCTCCAGGTTGCGGATCTTGCTGGTGGCATGACGGGCCAGGGCCAAGGGCAGATCATCTGCCGAAATGCCGCTGCCATCGTCGCGCACCCGCAGCAGCTTGACGCCACCCAGCTCGACGTCGACGTCGATGCGTTTGGCGCCAGAATCGAGACTGTTTTCCAGCAACTCCTTGATCACCGAAGCCGGACGCTCGACCACCTCGCCAGCGGCAATCTGGTTCGCCAGCCGAGGGCTCAGCAGCTCGATGCGAGCACCGTTCGTCACCACCTGATTCATTCTTTGGCCGCCAGTTCGGTGCCAGGAATGGTCAGGTGCTGACCCGCTTTCAAGTCATCGCTCTTCAGGTTGTTGGCGCTGCGCAAGGTCGCCGGGGACACCTGGTAACGCACTGCAATCATCGCCAGCGTCTCGCCAGGGTTGACCCGATGATCCCGAGGACCTTGGGCAATCCCGCCGGAATCGCGCAGCCAGGCTATATAGGTGCCCGGCGGTGGATTCTGCTGGAAGAACTGGCGCACGCCGCTGCTGATGGAACGCGCGAGCGCCTGCTGATGGTTCGCTGCCGCGAGTTTCGAGGCTTCGTTGGCGTTGGAGATAAACCCGGTTTCCACGAGGATCGACGGGATGTCCGGGGATTTCAATACCATGAACCCGGCTTGTTCCACGCGCTGCTTGTGCAACGGCGTGACGCGGCCAATGTTGGTCAGGACCTTTTGGCCGACGTTCAGGCTGGAGGTCAGCGACGCGGTCATCGACAGGTCAAGCAATACGCCCGCCAGCATGCGGTCCTTGTCGTCGAGGCTGACGTTGCCGGCACCACCGATCAGGTCGGAACGGTTTTCGCTGTCGGCCAGCCAGCGCGCTGTCTCGGACGTGGCGCCGCGATCAGACAAGGCAAACACCGAGGCGCCGAAGGCCGCTGCAGAAGGTGCGGCATCGGCATGGATAGACACGAACAGATCGGCGCCTTTCTTGCGCGCAATCTCGGTACGGCCACGCAGTGGGATGAAGTAGTCGCCTGTACGGGTCAGTTCGGCGCGGAAACCTTTCATGCCATTCACCTGACGTTGCAGCTCACGTGCGATGGCCAGCACGACGTCTTTTTCACGCTGACCCCGAGAACCCGACGCACCCGGGTCTTCGCCACCGTGACCGGCATCGATCACCACAATGATGTCGCGCTTGCCCGCAGGCGCAGGCGGCAGTTTCACCGGCGGATCGATCGGCGTTACCGGGACCGGGGCCACGGTAGCCACGTTGGTCGGTGCAGGGATTGGCGCGGCGTCGGCGGCGTCATCAAACAAGTCGACCACCAGGCGATTGCCGTACTGGGCATTCGGCGCCAGCGTGAAGCTTTTCGGTGTGACGGCTTTTTTCAGGTCGATGACCACCCGCAGGTCCGTCGGCGTGCGTTGTGCCGAACGCATGGCGGTAATAGGTGTGTTCGACGTATTGACGTTGAGCGGAGCGCCGAGCGATGCGCCATTGATATCAATGACCAGTCGATCAGGTGCCGTCAGGGTGAAGACGCTGTGCTGGACAGGTCCGGTCAGGTCAAACACCAGCCGTGTGTTATCCGGCGCCCGCCACAGGCGCACGCTACTGACCTTCGATTCGGCCACAGCGTTGACGGTTACCGCCAAAAGCAACAATCCTACGGCAGCTACCATCGCGCGAAAGCGCATACCTGACCCCATCATTTAATTGGATTCCAATGCCAAAGCGGCACACCACAACTCGCCACGCGAGCTCTGGGACACTATTTGCAGCGAACGCCCGCTGTCTTGCGGGCTAATGGTAATGGTCAGGTCGGGCTTTGGCAAAAAGCCTGCACCTTTACGGGGCCATTCAATCAGGCACAACGCATCATCTTCGAAGTAGTCACGAATGCCGAGGTATTCCAGTTCTTCGGGATCGACCAGTCTATACAGGTCAAAATGGAAGGCCCGGATGTCACTGATCTCGTAGGGCTCGACCAAAGTGAACGTCGGACTTTTTACCGCCCCCACATGCCCCAGCCCCCGAATGATGCCCCGGGACAGCGTGGTCTTGCCCGCGCCGAGATCGCCTTCGAGAAAAATCAGACCATGCCCTTCAGTGGTTTGTGCGATACGCGCCCCAAACGCGGTCATTGCTTCTTCATCAGCCAGGTACAGGGTTACTTCAGACACGGTGCTTGCTCCTCCAACAACTGACGAATGGCTGGAATCAGATCACTGGCCGCCAGCCCACGGCCAAATTCCCCTTCTCGCGCGCCGGCATTGGCGTGTAGCCACACCCCCAGGCAAGCGGCGTCGAACGTGTCCATGCCTTGCGCAAGCAATGCGCCAACCAGCCCCGCCAGCACGTCGCCCAGTCCAGCAGTGGCCATGGCCGGATGACCCTGATGACACAGCGCCAATCGCCCATCGGGACTGGCAATCAGGCTGCCGGCCCCCTTGAGCACCACTACCGCTGTATATTTTTTGCTCAACGCATGGGCCGCCGCAGGGCGGTCTGCCTGAACCTGCGCAGTCGTGATACCCAGCAACCGCGCCGCTTCCCCCGGATGCGGCGTGATCACACACCCCTTGGGCAAACTCACCTGTGCTTCAGCCAGCATGTTCAGCGCATCAGCGTCCCAGACTTGCGGCAGTGGCGCATTGGCGGCCGCTGACAAAAGACTGCGCCCCCAGGAAGCCTGCCCTAAACCAGGCCCGACGACCAACACGGAAACCTTCTGCAGCAACCCCATCAGCTGATTGGCGGAGGAAGTCCCCAGCACCATGGCCTCGGGGATTCGGGCCAGCGCCGCAGGCACGTGCTCGCTGCGAGTGGCCACGGAGACCATGCCCGCACCGCTGCGTAACGCACTTTGCGCGCTCAACAGGATTGCCCCGCCGAAGCCATGATCACCGCCGATCAGCAGTACATGACCGAATTTACCTTTGTGCGAAGTGGGCGCCCTGGCCGCCAGACGCGGGAGATTACCCGTCGTCAGTCGTCGAGCGCTGGCGTCCGCCTGGTTAATCAACTGCGAATCAGCCTGCAGATCGTTGAACACCAACGCACCTACGCAATCCGCCGCGTCACCGGTGAACAACCCGAGTTTCAAACCGATGAACGTCACTGTAAGGTCGGCTCGCACCGCATCACCGAGCATGCGCCCGGTATCGGCGCAAAGGCCCGAAGGGATATCCACTGCCGCCACCGGCAGACCGCTGGCATTGATCGCGGCAATCGCGCTGGCGTAGGGTTCGCGCACGTCACCTGTCAGACCGGTGCCCAGCAAGGCATCCAGCACAACACCGCGCAAAGGCAAATGCGGATTCCAAGCGTCGATGGTCACGTTATCGGACACGGCTTCGGCATGAGCCAACGCTGCATCGCCCTGCAAACGCTGGGGTTCACCGACGGCCAACACCCGCACTGTCCAGCCGGCGCGCTGGGCAAGTACCGCGACCAGATAACCATCGCCCGCATTGTTACCGTGCCCGGCCAGCACGCTTAACGTGTCCGCCGTCGGCCATTGTCGGACCAGCGCACGCCAGGTCGCGCGCGCCGCCCGGTGCATCAATTCGAAGCCCGATGTGCCTGCCGCTATCAGGCTCGCATCGAGCCCTCGCACTTGCGCGGCACTGTACAGCGCGTCGGGTAAATCATCTTTAGTGTGCGGCATGCGTCTTCAGGCTCCGATGTCTGGCAGAATTATACGCATCTCAGCTCCGGTTTCTCTCGCCTCATGCCCGCTATTACTACAGACCTGCCCGCCCTCGCCCAATCCATCAAGGACTGGGGCCGCGAGCTGGGCTTCCAGCAAGTCGGCATCAGCGGTCTGGACCTGGCTGAGCATGAGCAGCACCTGGAACGCTGGCTCGAAGCTGGCTACCACGGCGAAATGGAATACATGGGCGCCCACGGCAGCAAACGCTCGCACCCGGAAGAGCTGGTACCCGGCACGCTTCGAGTGGTTTCACTGCGCATGGACTACCTGCCAGGCGACACCGAAATGGCCAAACGCCTGGCCGAACCGGAAAAAGCTTACGTTTCGCGTTATGCCTTGGGCCGCGATTACCACAAATTGATCCGTAAACGTGTGCAACAACTGGCAGAAAAAATTCAGGCGGTCATCGGCCCGTTCGGTTATCGCGCCTTCGTCGACAGCGCCCCGGTGCTGGAAAAGGCCATCGCCGAAAAAGCCGGCCTCGGCTGGATCGGCAAAAACACCCTGGTATTGAATCGAAAGGCGGGCAGTTACTTCTTCCTCAGCGAATTGTTCGTCGACCTGCCCCTGCCGGAAGATCCGCCCCACGCGACCGAGCATTGCGGTCGCTGCACCGCCTGCCTGGACATCTGCCCCACCAACGCCTTCGTCGGACCTTATGTTCTGGACGCTCGGCGCTGCATTTCCTACCTGACCATCGAACTCAAAAGCGCGATTCCGGAAGAGCTGCGACCGCTGATCGGCAACCGTGTGTTCGGCTGCGACGATTGCCAGATGGTCTGCCCGTGGAATCGCTTCGCCCGTCCGTCCGGGGAAAGCGACTTCAAGCCGCGACACAATCTGGACAATGCCGAACTGGCGGAGTTGTTCATGTGGGATGAGGCGAAGTTTCTCAGCAACACCGAGGGCTCACCGTTGCGTCGCGCAGGTTACGAGCGCTGGCTGCGCAATCTGGCGGTAGGTTTGGGAAATGCACCGTCGAGCATTCCGGTGATGGAGGCGTTGAAAGCGCGCCGGGACTATCCGTCCGAGTTGGTGCAAGAACACGTCGAGTGGGCGTTGAAACAGCATGGACTCCTGTAGCAGCTGCCGAAGGCTGCGTTCGAGGCCACAGGACTCGCTTAACAATTCCACGCCTACTTTGCAGCCGAACGCAGCCTTCGGCAGCTGCTACACCGGTCGTGCCGGAATCACGCTTCGTCGTTGTAAACGAACTTGGGCATTTCCCAGTGGAAACGAATAGCCAGCAAGCGCAGCAGGAACCCGCCGAACAGCGTCACCAGAATCGCCTGTTCGCCTGGCATCTGCAGATAGATGCAGAGCATGTAGCACCAGGCCGCAGCAAATGACACGCTGGCATAGAGCTCGCGGCGGAAGATCAGCGGGATGTCGTTGCAGAAGATGTCTCGAAGGATGCCACCAAACACCCCGGTGATCACGCCACTGACCGACGCCACCAACATGCCATGCCCCATTTCCAGTGCCGTCATGCAGCCGATCAGGGTGAATGCCACCAGCCCCACGGCATCGAGCACCAGAAACAGTGAGCGCAGGTGGCGCATCCAGCGTGCCGCGAAAACGGTGAACATCGCGGCAATGGACGTCAACACCAGGTATTCCGGATGTTTGACCCATGTGAGCGGGTAATGCCCGAGCAAGACGTCGCGCACCGACCCGCCGCCCAGTGCTGTCACGCAAGCGATCAGCACCACGCCAAACCAGTCCATGCCACGCCGGCCAGCAGAAAGGGCACCGGTCATGGCTTCGGCGGTGATGGCGATCAGGTAGAGCATCAGCAACATGGTGGCGGTCCTTGCAAGAAGGCGCGCAGTCTAGCCATTTAGTTGCGGCACCAAAAGAGCGCAAGAGCAACGCGACCACCTGTGTAGGATCTGCCGCAGGCTGCGATCTTTTGATTTTGCTTTAGCAGCAAGATCAAAAGATCGCAGCCTGCGGCAGCTCCTACACAGGAATCGAGGCTCGTAATCAGAACTTGATGAAATGCTTGCGGTAGTGCTGCAGCTCGGCGATGGATTCGCGTATGTCATCCAGGGCCAGATGCGTGCTGCCCTTCTTGAAGCTGTCACGCACGTCCGGTGCCCAGCGTGCGGCCAGCTCTTTGAGCGTCGACACGTCGAGGTTGCGGTAGTGGAAATAGCTTTCCAGGGATTTCATGTGGGTATAAAGAAAGCGACGGTCCTGGCAAATGCTGTTGCCGCAGATCGGCGACTTGCCCTTCGGCACCCATTTTTCCAGGAAGGCGATGGTCTCGGCTTCGGCTTCGGCCATGCTGATGCGGCTGTCACGGACCCGTTGGGTCAGGCCGGAACCGCCGTGTTGACGGGTATTCCACTCGTCCATGCCGGCCAGGATTTCATCGCTGTGATGAATCGCGATCACCGGCCCTTCGGCCAGGGTGTTCAGATCACTGTCGGTGACGATGGTGGCCATTTCGATGATGACATCGGTATCAGGGTTCAGACCGGTCATTTCCAGGTCGATCCAGATCAGATTCTGCGGGTTTTGCATGTGTCGGCTCCTAGGCAATGCTGCGCAGTTTAGCCTAGGGAGGCGGCCGGGCGTGCTAAACTCGCGGCCGTTTTACCTAATCGCTGCATTCTTGATACGGAACACCCATGGCCAAACGCCAACTCAATCGTCGTCAAAACTGGCGCATCGAAAAGATTCAGGGCGAACGCGCTGCCCGCGCCGCCAAACGCGAGTCCTCGGCTGTCGAGGCCCTCGAAGGTGGCGACCTGGGCCCGGAACAAACCGGCCTGGTGATTGCTCACTTTGGTGTGCAGGTCGAAGTCGAAGCCCTTGATGGCGATTTGGCCGGCCAGGTGTTCCGCTGCCATTTGCGCGCCAACCTGCCTGCGCTGGTGACCGGCGATCAGGTCGTCTGGCGCGCCGGCAACCAGGGCATCGGTGTGATCGTGGCGCAACTGCCACGTAAAACCGAACTCTGCCGTCCGGACAGCCGTGGCCAGCTCAAGCCTGTAGCCGCCAACGTCGACATGATCGTCATTGTCTTCGCACCGCTGCCTGAGCCTCACGCCAACCTGATTGACCGCTACCTGGTTGCCGCCGAGCACGCCGGTATCCGGCCGCTGCTGCTGCTCAACAAATTCGACCTGATCGACGAGCAGAACGCCCCGGCGCTCAACGCTTTGCTGGCGGTCTACCGCACGCTGGGCTACCCGGTGCTGGAAGTATCGGCGCACCACGGCAATGGCATGGAACAGTTGCAAGAGCAGCTGGACGGGCGCATCAGCGTGTTCGTCGGCCAATCCGGCGTCGGCAAGTCCTCGCTGGTCAACAGCTTGTTGCCAGAAGTCGAAACCCGCGTCGGCCCGCTCTCCGAGCTGTCTGGCCAGGGCACCCACACCACCACCACCGCGCGCTTGTTCCACTTCCCCGGTGGCGGTGAGTTGATCGACTCCCCGGGTATCCGCGAATTCGGTCTTGGCCATGTCAGCCGTGCCGACGTCGAAGCGGGCTTCATCGAGTTCAATGACTTGATCGGCACCTGTCGCTTCCGCGACTGCAAGCATGACCGTGAACCCGGCTGCGCGCTGCTCAAGGCGCTGGAAGAAGGTCGCGTGCAACAGCAACGGATGAACAGCTACCGCTCGATCATCGCCAGTTTGCCGGAAAGCACCTACTAAACAGCTGCGCCCGCCCTCCTCGACCCCGAGGAGTCGCGGGCTGCTGTTGTCTGCCTAAACAAAATCCACATTTTTAAACGTCAGACATTTCTGAAGGGCTTCTGCACGCCTACTTGTAGGACTTTTCTCTTTTACCTTTCGGCACTTGTTAGCGCCCGCCTGTTACCTACATTCAAGCCCTCTTCGCACCAGCGATATCGAGGGATACCCCCATGCAAACCTACCACCTGTTCATCAGCCATTCGTGGAACTACGCCGACAAACACGACAGGCTGGTCGAAATGCTCTCTACGCACCCGACATTCACCTTCAAGAACTTTTCAGTACCACCGCACAATCCGATTGTCGGCGCCCTGACCGACCAGCAACTTGAAATCGCCATCGAAAACAAGATTCGTCCCTGTTCCGCCGTGCTGATCATGGCCGGGATGTATTCCACCTACAGCAAGTGGATCAACAAGGAGATCGCGATCGCCAAGCGCATGGGCAAGGTCATCATCGCGATCAAACCGTTCGGGGCCGAGCGGATTTCCACCGTGGTGCGCCGGGCCGCGCATGCGGAATGCGCCTGGAACACCCTCAGCATCATCAGTGCCATTCGCACTCACGCGGCGGACTGAACCATGCGCAGAGGACTGTTTATCGGAATCAATAACTACCGCCATCTCTCCCAGCTGAACGGCTGCAACAACGATGCGATGGCCATGGCTTCGGTGCTCAAGACTGATGCCAATGGCGACCCGAATTTCAAGAACATCGTGCTGACCTCCGCCGAAGATTATTTGAGCCGCGAAAAAATCGAAGATCAGATTCGTGAACTGTTTTCAGGCGACTGCAATGTCGCCCTGTTGTACTTCGCAGGCCACGGCGCTTTCGACGGGGATACGGATGAAGGGATGCTGTTGCCTCAGGATTACAAGTCCAGCAAGGACGGGATCCGAATCAGCGACATCCTTAATTGGGCGTCCAAAGCCGTAAAAATCAAGAACAAGATCATCATTCTCGACTGCTGCCAGGGCGGCTCGGCAGGCGAAGTGCGCGCTTTGCGTAGCGAAAGCAGCATGGTTGGCGAAGGCATGACCATTCTTACGGCCTGCAAGAAAGAAGAACCGGCCATGGAAGGCGCCAACCATGGCGTCTTCACCGGACTGCTGCTTCAGGCATTGCACGGTGGTGCTGCGAACATCCTTGGGAAAATCACTCCCGGCAGCCTCTATTCGTTTGTCGACAATGCGCTCGACGCCTGGGAACAGCGCCCGGTGTTCAAGACCAACGTCTCGCAGTTCATTTCGTTGCGGGAAGTCTCACCGTTAATCCCCAAAGAAATATTACGCAAGCTGCCTGACTGGTTCGCCGAAGCCGAGTCGATATTCGCGCTGGACCCGAGCTACGAACCCACCGAAGCCCGGTTTGAACCGGCTCACGGCGAAGTCTTCGCCCAGTTGCAAAAGTGCAACCGCCACAGCCTGATTGAACCGGTGGACGCCGAACACATGTACTACGCCGCGCTCAACTCCACTGGCTGCCGCCTCACCGCGCTTGGCGCCTATTACCGTGAACTCGCGATCAAGGGACATTTCTGATGCCAGTGTTTATCAGCTACCGCCACATGGATCGCGCCCATGCGATGCAGATCAACAGTCGTCTGATGCAAGCCAATATAAAAACCTACCTGGACGTGCTGGATCCGGAATCCCAGACCACCGATGACATCACCGAGGTCATCACTCGCAACATCAGCGAATGCACACACTTGCTGGCAGTCGTCTCGGAGAGAACCGCACTGTCGTGGTGGGTGCCGTTCGAAATTGGCGAAGCGACGATCAGTAATCGCCGCATCTGCTCCTTCAGGACCGGGCCGACGGAGTTGCCGCTGTACCTGGATAAGTGGCCGAAACTGAGCAGTGCAAAGGACCTCGATTTTTTCATCGAGGCCTACAAAATCGAAGTGAACCTCAAGCGCTCCGCATCCCTGGAATCGATCACGGGCAGCGAGTCCACGCGCAGCTACAACAAGACCAATGCTGACCGCTTCCACACTGATCTCAAAAACCGAATCCGCCGCGGCGTCTGAGACAAGCGCCAGCGCCCACAAAAAAGCCGACATTCACTGTCGGCTTTTTTTGTAGATTACTGCTTCGGCGCCTCGCCGGGTTTCGGTGCGGCGTCCTCGAACAGATTCAACCGTTCTCGAATTTCATGCGCCGGCACTGGCTGCTTGTCAGCCGGCAGGGCATTCGGATCGACCGGTTCGGCCGGCACTTCATCCGGAGCGCCCTGGCCTTGGGGCAGCTGACCGGAAGGATCGGCCCCCTGTGCGCCTTCAATCGCTGCCTGAGCCTTTTTCGTCAGCACGACAATGTCGATTCGACGATTGACCGGATTGAACGGTTTTTCCCGATCGAACAGCGCCGAAGAGGCATACCCGACAACGCGCGCCACCTGAGACTCCGGATAACTCCCGGCGACCAGCGCACGGCGAGCGGCGTTGGCACGATTGGTCGACAGTTCCCAGTTACCGAACTCGCCTGTGCCGGTGTACGGCGTGGCGTCGGTGTGACCGCTGATGCTGATCTTGTTGGGTACCGCTTTGATGGTATCGGCCATGGCCAGCAGGATGTCTTCAAAGTACGGCTTCAGACGGGCGCTGCCAGAGTCGAACATCGGCCGGTTTTCCGCGTCCATGATCTGGATGCGCAAGCCGTTCGGCGTGATCTCGAACAGGATCTGATCCTTGAATTTCTGCAACTGCGGGTTTTCGTCGACCTTGTTCTGCAGTTCCTGCAGCAACAGTTCCAGGCGTTCTTTCTCGACCTGCTCGGCCATGCCTTCGACTTGTTCGGTATCGATGGTGACCTTGTCCGGCTGCGGCTGGGATTTCACTTCAGGGTTGAGGGTGTTTTCCGGCGCCAGGGTAGGCGTGCCACCCAGATCAATAATGTAGGGCGTGCCGCTCTCGGAAAAACCGATCGGGTCCTTGAAGTAGCCCGCAATGGCAATCTTCTGTTCAGGCGTCGCAGTGGACAGCAGCCACAACACCAGGAAGAACGCCATCATCGCCGTCGCGAAGTCGGCGAAAGCGATTTTCCAGGCGCCCCCATGATGCCCGGCAGCGATGCGCTTGACGCGCTTTATGATGATCGGCTGGTTATTTTCCATGATTTAGCGACCGCGAACCGCTTGTTCCAACTCGGAGAAACTTGGACGGTGCGCCGGGTACAGAACCTTGCGACCGAACTCCACCGCCAGCGACGGCGGCATGCCCGATGCGGATGCAACTAGCGAGGCCTTGATGGCTTCGTAGACGTTCAGCTCTTCCTTGGCATCGTGAGCCAGGGAATGCGCCAGCGGACCAAAGAAACCGTACGCCGCGAGAATACCGAAGAAGGTACCGACCAATGCTGCGCCCACGTGCATGCCGATGGCTTTCTGGTCTCCCTCGCCCAGGGACGCCATCGTCACCACGATCCCCAATACCGCTGCGACGATACCGAAACCGGGCATGGCGTCGGCAATCCCGTTGACCGCATGGGAGGGATGCTCAAGGTCTTCCTTGAGGCTGTAGAGCTCCATATCGAACAGACCCTCCAGCTCGTGGGGTGCCATGTTGCCGGAGGACATGATGCGCAGGTAGTCGCAGATGAAAGCGGTCATGCGCTCGTCTTTGAGCACCGTCGGGTACTTGGCAAAAATCGGGCTCGCGGCGGCATCTTCGATGTCACCTTCAATCGCCATCATGCCTTCGCGGCGGCTCTTGTTGAGGATCTCGTAGATCAGGCCCAGCACTTCGAGATAGAAGGCGTGAGTGAAGCGCGACCCGAACATGCTCAAGGATTTCTTGAGCACGTGCATGGTCATATAGCCGGGGTTGGCCTGCAGGAATGCGCCGAGGGCCGCACCGCCAATGATCAATACCTCGAAAGGCTGGATCAGGGCGGCAATTTTGCCGTGGGAAAGTACGTATCCGCCGAGCACGCTCGCGAATACGACGATGATGCCGATTATTTTAGCCATAGGTAGGAGAGCACTTACTGAGTCGGGTTCAAGGTCATATTCGGAAGTTAAAAAATCTCTTCTTCTACTTATCGGCAAAACTGCGCCAGACTATAGGCCGTTCAGGCGAAAAGCCACTTTGACCCATTCAGGGCGTAGGTAATGCAGACGATGATTGCGTCCAACCATGGCTAACGAAACGAACGTTCCAACACCAACACCCTCCACGCTCGAAGGCTGGATCAAGCTTCTCGACGGCGTTCGCCTGCCGGTTCCGCAAGCCAGTCATGACCGCGTTTGCAGCGCGATTCGCAACAACCGCAGTTCGTTGCGCGACATTGCCGAATTGATGCAGGGCAGTCCGGCCCTGGCCTTGAGTGTGATTCGCGAAGCCAACCGGCAACTGCACGGCGGTTTGAGTGAACCGGCGGAGAACCTTGAGGTGGCGATCAATCGCCTCGGTTTGAAGCGTACCGAAGAACTGCTCGCTCGCCTGCCCGCGCTCCCGTTGTCGGAAATTCCCGTCGCCTTGCGCCAGCTGCAAATGATCAGCCAGCACGCCACACAACAGGCCAACGGTTTTTTTGCCCATCGCCTGGCGCGACTGTGGCAGGACATCCACTGGGGCAGCCTGTTGTTCCTCTCGCCACTTTGGCCGATGGCGTTGACTCATCCGCAACTGCTCCAGGAATGGGAACTGCGGGTGATCCACAGAGGCGAATCCGCGCGCAAGGTTGAAAAGCAGTTGTTCGGTGTACGCCTGCTGGACATCTGCCAGGCCCTGGCCGATATCTGGCGCCTGCCGATCTGGGTGCAGCAGGGTTATCGACTGTTGATGAGCGAGCAGCGCGAATTGGTCCAGGTCCTGCGCATCGCCCGTGACAGCGATCACCCATTGCGCCAGCAAAATCGCCTCGATGACGACCCGACCCTGCGCCGCTGGCTCAATCAGCCGGCCAATACAGTATTGCTGGCCAATGGTCTGGCGCTGTCGGCGCAACACGCCTGGGACAGTCCGCACAGTGAACGCTGGCAGTACCTGACCAGCCTTTACCTCCAGGTACCGATGGACCACGTGCAGCAGCAGTTGCACCAACAGGCTGCCAATAGCGCCCGTTACCACGCGATGCCCGACCTTTGGCACCCCGCCGTCTCGCTGATCTGGCCGTGGGGCATGAACCGGGCGGCGGCAGGTTCGCTTGCGGCCCCGGCGCCCACTGCGCAAGATTTAGCCAAATGGCGTAAACAATGTGCCGAGCTGCTGGCGGAACCGAGTCGCTTCGCCAATGCGATGCACCTGACCACGTCTGCCCGGGACGCGTTGCTCGCCTGCGGCATGCGACGGGTGATGATCCTGATGGCCGATCGCACTCACGCCAATCTTCGCGTGCACCAGTGCGCCGGTTTGCCCAAGGACGCATCCAGCCTGAATCTGCAGGTGAGTCAGAGCACCGTGCTGCAACGACTGCTCGCGCAACAGGCTCAGGTCCGCCTGACGCCGGAAAACAGCGCGCAGTTTTCGGCGCTGTTACCGGCGAGCCTGCGCTCACTTTTTGGTGGCGAGCATCTGCTGCTAAGGTCATTGGTCAACAATGGGCGGGTGATCATGCTGGTCGTGGCCGACCAGGGTGGCGGGCCGTTCTCGGAAATCACCGTGCAAGCCTTCGGCAAAACCGCCCAGTGCATCGAGAAGGCCCTGCACAGCTTTAGCCACCGCGGCCAATAAGGCTGCGTTACAATCCCTCCTTTTGTGCTCTGGAGACCTCACATGTCTGACTTCTCTGGCTTGGCGCTGGTGATAGAGCCCGGCGACCTGCTCGCCCGTCTTGACGCCCGCAATCTGATTTTGGTGGACCTGACCAGCAGCGCCCGCTATGCCGAAGGGCATATACCTGGCGCGCGGTTTGTCGACCCCAAACGCACGCAACTCGGCCAACTACCCGCTCCAGGCCTGATGCCGCCGCACGCTGCGCTCGAAACGCTGTTCGGCGAACTTGGCCACAACAAAGACGCGGTCTACGTGGTTTATGACGACGAAGGCGGCGGCTGGGCCGGACGGTTTATCTGGTTGCTCGATGTCATCGGCCACAAAAACTATCACTACGTGGATGGCGGCCTGCTGTCGTGGCTGGCGCAGGACTTGCCGGTATCGACCGAGGTCCCTGCCCCGGTGGGTGGCCCGGTGAGCCTGACCCTGCATGACGAACCCACGGCCACCCGCGAATACCTGCAAAGTCGCCTGGGTGCCGCCGACCTGGCGATCTGGGACGCACGCGGTCCGCTGGAGTATTCCGGCGAGAAGGTCCTGGCGGCCAGGGCCGGACACATTCCCGGCGCGGTCAACTTTGAATGGACCGCAGGCATGGATCAGGCGCGCAACCTGCGCATCCGCACAGACATGCCGCAGATCCTGGAACAACTCGGGATCACCCCGGACAAAGAAGTTATTACTCACTGCCAGACTCACCATCGCTCTGGCTTCACTTATCTGGTGGCCAAGGCGCTCGGTTATCCGCGCGTCAAGGGCTACGCCGGCTCCTGGGGCGAATGGGGCAACCATCCCGACACCCCTATAGAGAATTAAGGTTTTTAAGGACAGTTAATGAATAAGCGTTTGTTTATCCTCAGCCAATACCTGCTGCCCCACCACTTGCTCTCGCGACTGGCCGGCTGCATTGCCGAATGCCGCGTGCGCTGGTTCAAGAATGCGTTCACGGCCTGGTTCGCCAAGCGTTATCAGGTGGATATGTCTCAGGCACTGGTCGAAGACCTGACCGCCTATGAACACTTCAATGCCTTCTTCACCCGCGCACTGAAAGACGGTGCCCGTCCACTGGACGAGACGCCGGGCGCGATCCTCAGCCCGGCCGATGGCGCGGTCAGCCAGCTTGGCCCGATCGAGCACGGCCGCGTGTTTCAGGCCAAGGGTCACAGTTTCAGCGTGCTGGAACTGCTGGGCGGTGATGCGGCCAACGCTGCGCCGTTCATGGGCGGTGATTTTGCGACCATTTACCTGTCGCCGAAGGACTACCATCGCGTGCACATGCCACTGGCCGGCACTTTGCGTGAAATGGTCTACATTCCGGGCCGCATCTTCTCGGTCAACCAGACCACGGCTGAAAACGTGCCAGAGCTGTTCGCCCGTAACGAGCGTGTGGCGTGCATTTTCGACACCGAGCGCGGACCAATGGCCGTTGTGCTGGTCGGCGCGATGATCGTGGCGTCGATCGAAACCGTCTGGGCCGGATTGGTGACACCGCCAAAACGCGAACTGAAAACCTTCCGCTACGACGAAGCAGCTCGCGCACCAATCCATTTGGAGAAAGGTGCTGAACTGGGTCGCTTCAAGCTGGGATCCACCGCGGTCGTGCTGTTCGGGCCTGATCAGGTGAAGTGGGCTGAAGGCCTGGGCGCTCTTTCCCCGGTGCAGATGGGCCAGGGTCTGGGTTTGCCGAAAGTCTGATTCAACCCCGCACCATCCCCTGTGGGAGCAGCTTGCTACCACAGGGGATGGTGAACATGTCGCGATACCTTCACCCAACTTAGCTGCTACAGTCAGGTCATTCACTGCCCATTTCCCGGTTGGAGTTTTTACCCGGCATGAATGAGACCAATCCCCTCCTGCTGCTCCGCGCGCCCGTCCCTGAACAGTTGCGACTGTCGTTCTGTGAGCCCACCCCGCGCGACCTGAAGCGCTGGATAGCTAATCTGCCCAAAGCCAACATTGGTGAGACCGCTCGCCAGCTCTATAAGGGCCTGGGCGAACTCAACCAGTTGCTTACCCCCAGTGAAAACCGCCTGCAACTGCTCGAACTGATGCGACCCGAGGTGTACTACGTCTGCAAGCACCTGGAGCGGCATTTCCTGCATCAGGCCATTGTGCTCGACGAACGCTCACGCAAAATCGCCAACCTGTGCCAGGCACTGCAAAGCCATCTGGCGATTGGCTATAAACAGATCGTCGTGCGCATCGTCCCGCGCTTCAGCAAGGACCGGGCGCCACTGCTGACCCAGGCGTTGCAGCGAGCGATTCATTGCCTCAACGGCCCCATGGTTCGCGCTACTCAGCTTTATTGTCCTGTGCCCGAAGGTCTATGGCTGGAATTGCATCAACTGTATCGGATCGCCTGTTCGCACCATCTCCAGCATTTGAACCTGCGTGACGAACTGGCCAGCCAGACACACACCCTGAGCATCGAGCAAACCTATGTCGCAGCGCTGCTGATGGGCGCCGCGCGCTGTAATCAGTTACGCCAGAACCAAATCGCTCGCCTCGCCGAAGTGCTGGAACCCTGGAGCCATTTGATCAAGCTGCAACCCGGCAAACCGAACGGGTTGTTTGCCGTCGCACCCGAACTCGACACCGGGCCTCGTTACCGCTCCAAATTCCGGCTCGAGCAGCAGGAGCAGTTGCTGGCCATCGATCCGCAGCCGTTAGTCGCCGCTATCGAAGCCCATGTGCTTAAAACCGAAGGTGCCAACCCCTTGCTCGTTCCTGCGGGGTTGAACCTCGACACGTTGCAGCACCTGATCGCGGCCTGGGGCCAGACGGCCGAACGCAGTTTTCAGCGCACCGCCAGCCAGGGCACCTTGACCCTGTGCGTGGGCATGAGCGCCCTGCATTATTACCTGGGTGGACAACGTTCATTCAGTGATCTGCTGAAACATCAGGGCTCCCGGCACGCGAAATTTGCGGCGACGTCCCCGACTGCGAAGGGACATGATCAATGGAGCCACGCCTTTGATGCAGCGCCCCATGGCAACACCGACGCCATGCTGCCTTACGAGGAGATCGAATACCCGCAGCTGCAAAGCGATGACAGTAATGAAGCGTCCGACAGCAACCGGCATTTTCCCACCTATGCACTGCCCGTGATCAATCACAGCCCCGGCGGTTATTGCCTGGCCTGGCCTGGTGCGGTACCGACCGAGCTTCAGGCGGGCGAGATGGTCGGCATCGAGGACGTTGCGGGGCAAGGCTGGAGCATCGCGGTAGTGCGCTGGATTCGTCAGGTCCGTGGCGGAGGAACGCAAATGGGCATCGAACAGGTCGCACCTTATGCCGAGCCTTGCGGCCTGCAACTGATGCGTTCGAGTGATGACCATAGTCACTATTTGCGCGGCCTTTTATTGCCAGCCATCAGCGCGGCCGACCTGCCCGCCACACTGCTCGCTCCCCGATTGCCTTTTCAGGAGGGCAACAAGGTCATGATCAACACCAATGGCGACGAACGCCGCGCCGGCCTGGATCGGCGGGTGGCGAGCACCAACAGCTTCAATCAGTTTGCTTACCGTGCACTGGAGACTGTCAGACACGAAAACGCCGCAGAGAGCGGCGTTGAAGAGGAATTTGATTCGTTGTGGAAATCGCTTTGACGAGTACATCTTGATGACCGCGATGTTGCAATCGCGGGCAAGCCTTGGTCCCACAGAGGTTAGCGTAGACCAGTAGGAGCAAGGCTTGCCCGCGATCAGGCATGGTCAATCAATACAAGAATCAGAGCTGCCCGTCACGATCCCGAAAGCCCAGCAGATACAGCACCCCATCCAGCCCAAGCGTGGAAATCGCCTGCTTCGCCGACTGTTTCACCAGCGGTTTGGCGCGGAACGCCACACCCAAACCGGCAATCGCCAGCATCGGCAGGTCGTTGGCGCCGTCGCCGACAGCAATCGTCTGCTCCAGTCGCAACCCTTCCTTGTGCGCCAGTTCTTTGAGCAGATCCGCTTTGCGTTGCGCATCGACAATAGGCTCGACCGCCACACCGGTGACCTTGCCGTCGACCACTTCCAGCTCATTGGCAAACACGTAGTCGATGCCCAGTTTGGCCTGCAACTGCTTGGCGAAGTACGTGAAGCCACCTGACAGAATCGCGGTCTTGTAACCCAGGCGTTTGAGTTCGGCAAACAGGGTTTCTGCGCCTTCGGTCAGACGCAGAGAGGCACCAATCGAGTCCAGCACGCTGACGTCAAGTCCTTGCAGCAACGCCAGGCGTTCCTTGAAGCTGGCACGGAAGTCCAGCTCGCCGGCCATCGCCCGCTCGGTAATCGCGGAGACCTGCTCACCTACGCCGGCCGCTTTAGCCAATTCGTCGATGACTTCGGCTTCGATCAGCGTGGAGTCCATGTCGAACACCGCCAGACGACGGTTACGGCGGAACAGCGAATCTTCCTGGAAAGCGATATCGACATTCAGGTCCTGCGCCACGCTGAGGAACTCAGCCCGAAGCGCTTGCGGATCGGCCGCTTCGCCACGCACGGAAAACTCGATACACCCTTTGCCCTTGTCGGCCGGAGTGTCCAGAGGCATACGCCCGGACAGACGATCGATGTGGTCGATGTTCAGGCCGTATTTCGCGGTAATCGAACTCACGGCCTGCAACTGCTCGGCCGTCACTTTGCGGGTCAACAGGGTGACGATGTGGCGTTTTTTGCCCTGATTGCCGACCCATTGCTGGTAATCCTCTTCGGACACCGGCGTGAACCGCACCTGCTGATCGAGCTTGTAGGCGGTGAACAGGATGTCCTTGAGGACCGACTTGCCTTGCTCGGTGTCAGGAATTTCAACCAGGATCCCGAACGACAAGGTGTCGTGGATGACCGCCTGACCGATGTCGAGAATGTTCACACCACCTTGTGCCAGAACGCCGGTAATGGCAGCAGTCAGACCCGGACGGTCGACTCCCGTGATGTTTATCAGGACGATTTCGCGCAAGGCGCACCCCCGCAGGTGGAAAAAAACCGCATTCTACCCACTTTCAGTGACCATCGGGCACCGTCAGCGCTTTGCCGGTCTAGGGCCTGTCGCTATACTGCGCGTCAACTTCACGGACAAAAGAGCCGAGCTCAAGTGAACCGGCCCACGCCAGTAAAAACCGATAACTTCTTTCTGCTGATCTTCCGGGCACTGCGCCATCGCCGTGTACCGATTGCATTACGCATTGCCAGCCATAACGTGATCCTGGTCGCTCTGGCCCTGGTTATCTATGCCTGCGTAATGGGTTTGCAGTTCAAGCAGGCCATGCACGAGCAGGCAGATGCGCTGGGCGAAAGCCTGACCACGCAAACCGCCACGTCCGCTACGGAGTTGTTGGTCTCCAACGACATCCTCAGCCTCAACGTGCTGCTCAATAACCTGACCAAGAACAAGCTGGTGGCGCACGCCGCCATCTATAGCGTGGATAACCGCATCCTCGCCGAAGCCGGTCAGCGTCCCAAGCACAGCCTGCTGGGCGAAGCCGAAGGCATGTACCAGAGCAAGATCACGTTCCAGGACGTGACTGCCGGGCAGCTGCGCATCAGCCTGGACATGGATCAGTTCCAGCAGCCGATGACCATCAGCCTGCAAAGCATGGGTATATTGAGTGCGATTCTGTTGGCGCTGTCCCTGGCCTTGAGCCTGCGCCTGGGTCGACACATCTCCACGCCACTGCTGCAATTGCGGGTTTGGCTGCGCAACATCGATGAGTACACGCCGGCCACCGAGCGCCAGGATGAAATCGGCGATCTGGCCCGTCAACTGCACGCCAACTTCGCCCCGGAACCCGTAGAGCCCGAGCCGGAACCGGAGCCCGAGTACGACGAAACCGAAGACGAAGAAGCCGACGAGCCGGCCTTCGAAGTCCGCAACCTGCGTGATCCAAGCTTCGATGAGACCAAGCCTGTCGCCGGCCTCAAGCCTGCGCCTCGGCGTATTGTCAGCACGGTCGAAGATGATGACGACGAGGATCCGTTTGCCGATCTGCGTGAAGAAACGCTCGCGAGCGCACCCAAACCTGTCGTCAAACCGCCAGTGTCCAGCGTACCTCAGCACAGCGCTGTCCTGGCCGTGCAACTGGGCGCCCAGGATCAACTGCGCCGCCTGCCGCGCACACGCCTGGAAGAACTGCTCAAACGCTACCGCGATTGCCTCGATCAGGCGGCTTCTCTCTACCAGAGCGAACTGCATACCCTGAACGACGGCAGCACGCTGATGCTGTTCCACACCGAAGACAGCGGCGACGATTACCTGACCAATGCCATCTGCTGCGGCGAGTTGCTGCGCGCGCTGGGGCATCAACTGCAGATAGAAGTGGCTGACAGCGGCATCACCCTGCAACTGCAACTGGGCCTGACCTTGGGCGATGGTCTGTTTGGCCTGAGTCAGATCGACCTGCTGCTGACCGAGTCCGCGCAGGACGCCCTGGCCTTGTCCCAACACAGCCGCAACCTGTTGCTGGTGGAACGCAAGATCAGCGATGACGTGCTGATCCGTCAGCGTGCGCGCATCCGGCCGATCGCCAGCCCCGAGGGCGCTTGCTGTGTGGAGCGGTTGATGGAACCTTATCCGTCGATGCTGGAGCGGCAACTGGCGCGGATGCATGAACGCCGGGCCTGAAGCCCTGATGTGAAGAAGCCCGCAGATGAGTGATTGTCTGCGGGCTTTTTGTTGCCACTTGATCTTGTAGCAGCTGCCGAGCCTGCGAGGCTGCGTTCGGCTGCGCAGCAGTCGTGAGGCAATGGGTAAATTCTGATAGACCGCACTGACAAGTCTTGCGAGGACTTCGTCCTCGAACGCAGCCTCGCAGGCTCGACAGCTGCTACAAGTGCCCCGCAGAAACAACATAGCCCGCATCGCTGCAGGCTTTGTGTTGAATCAATCCAGGCTTAGAACCTGAATACTTCCATATCTGTCCGGATCGGCGAGGCCATCGGGATCTTCGGCTGTTTATCCTTCTCAGCCGCAGGTGCCACAGGCTTGGCAGCCTGCTTTTTCGGGGCTTCAGCAATTGGAGGCTGATTAGCCAGTGGCTTGAGTGCCACCGACAGCTGCTCGGCCAGACGCTGCAGCAACACACCTTGTGCCTGAACCTGAGCCGCGGTGCCACCTGCGTGTTGTTCCTGCAAATGCACAATGCGGTTATCGCGAACCTGACCACGGCGATCGATCAGTCGCCATTGCGCGTCAAGGATTGCCGGTTGCGACTCACCCGAATCAAGACGGGTGATGGTCAACAACACCTGTACATCTGGCGTGAAGCCCAAGGTTGCGGGGGCGAGGACAACGCGCTGGCTGTCCAGGTGACCGGCAACCTGACGCAACAGCAATTGATCGATATCCGACGACAAGCTCCCGGCCCAGCGACCATCGGTCGACGCCTGGAGGCTGCCATCCGGTTGACGCTGTAACAGGGTTTCACGCTGCAGATAGTCAGCAATCGTTACCGGGCCAATCAATACCGCCATGCCTGCAGTTTGTGCAGGGGCAGCCGGACTTCCACTGTCCAGCTGATACAGCGACACCGGTTGGTGAACGCTGCAACCCGCCAGGCCAAGAACCCCGGCGAGCATCAAAATAAAAGGAAGGCGCAGAGCAGTCATCGTCCCATCCAGGTGGCTGCCACAAGGCTAACCACTGTGAAAATACTCAATAAATATGAAGAACGCTCGGCCACGCCGGCGCTTGAAAGGCCATATCATCCGTGAATATGCGTTCCGACTCCAGCGGCAAAGCGTCGATCTACGCGTTAAATCGTAGATCGAGCGCTCTAGGACGCTTAATTGAGGTTTTCGACGAGCAGTGCATCGACCCGCTGAAAGCCACGTGGCAATTTGTTACCACGACGTCCACGTTCACCTTTGTAGTGTTCGAGGTCGTCTGCTTTCAGTGACAAGGTACGTTTTCCGGCCTGAAGCACCAGCGTTGCACCTTCCGGCAGTACGGCGATGTCTGTGACATATTCTTCGCGATTGGCCACACGCTCACCAGAGATGCCGATGATCTTGTTGCCTTTGCCCTTACCTAATTGTGGCAGGTCGCTGATCTTGAAGATGAGCAGGCGACCTTCGGTCGTCACCGACGCCAGCCAATTGTTCTCGCGATCCGTCACCGGCCGCGGAAGAATGACCTTCGAGTTGTTCGGCAGGCTCAACAGCGCCTTGCCCGCCTTGTTCTTGGCCTGCAGGTCTTCGCCTTTGACTACAAAGCCATAACCGGCGTCGGACGCAATCACGTACAGCGAATCGTCTTCCGGCATCAAAACGCATTCAAACGTAGCGCCTGGCGGTGGCGTCAGACGACCGGTCAGTGGTTCGCCCTGGCCTCGGGCCGATGGCAACGTGTGCGTGGCCACCGAATAACTACGGCCAGTGGAGTCGATAAACACCGCGAACTGGTTCGAGCGCCCCGCTGCCAGCGCCTTGAAACCATCCCCGGCCTTGTAGGACAGCCCGGTAGCGTCGATCTCGTGGCCTTTGGCGGAGCGCACCCAGCCTTTTTCCGACAAGACGACCGTCACTTTCTCATTCGGCAGCAGATCGTGCTCAGTCAGCGCCTTGGCTTCGGTGCGTTCGACGATTGGCGAACGACGGTCATCGCCATAGGTTTCAGCGTCCTTGATCAGCTCGGTGCGCACCAGTTTCTTCAACTTGGCTTCGCTGCCCAGCAGGGCTTGCAGTTTGGCTTGTTCCTTGAGCAGTTCATCCTGCTCGGCACGCAACTTCATTTCTTCCAGTCGCGCCAACTGGCGCAAGCGGGTGTCGAGAATGTAGTCGGCCTGGATTTCGCTCAGCGCAAAACGGGCGATCAGCGCGGCTTTAGGGTGTTCCTCGGTGCGGATGATGTGAATCACTTCATCCAGGTTGAGGTAGGCAATCAACAAACCGTCCAACAGGTGCAGACGGCGCTCGACCTTGTCGAGACGGAATTGCAGGCGACGACGCACGGTCTGCACCCGGAATTCCAGCCATTCAACCAGCAACGCACGCAGGTTTTTCAGCTGCGGCTTGCCGTCCAGGCCGATGATGTTGACGTTGACCCGATAGCTCGATTCCAGCTCGGTGCTGGCAAACAGATGCTGCATCAGCGCATCGTGGTCGAAATTTTTCCGGGCACCCGGAATGATCACGATCCGGCACGGGTTCTCGTGATCGGATTCATCGCGCAGATCAGCGATCTGCGGCGCTTTGGACGGTTTGGCCTGCATCATCGCAGCGATCTGTTCCAGCACCTTGGCGCCAGACACCTGATGCGGCAACGCGGTGACGATGATGTCGCCGTCTTCGATGTGGTAAACGGCGCGCATGCGCACCGAGCCCTTGCCGGTTTCGTACATTTTCAGCAGATCGGCACGCGGCGTGATGATCTCCGCTTCGGTCGGGTAGTCCGGGCCCTGGATGTGTTCACAGAGCTGTTCGACCGTGGCTTTAGGCTCATCGAGCAAGCGCACACAGGCGGTGGCGACTTCGCGCAGGTTGTGCGGCGGAACGTCGGTGGCCATGCCCACGGCAATACCGGTGGTACCGTTGAGCAGGATGTTCGGCAAACGTGCCGGCAACACCAGGGGTTCGTCGAGGGTGCCGTCGAAGTTCGGGCCCCAATCCGCAGTGCCCTGGCCCAATTCGCTGAGCAGTACTTCGGAATAACGCGAGAGCCGCGCCTCGGTGTATCGCATGGCCGCGAAAGACTTGGGATCATCCGGCGCACCCCAGTTGCCCTGCCCGTCGACCAGCGTGTAGCGGTAGCTGAACGGCTGGGCCATGAGCACCATGGCTTCGTAGCAGGCCGAGTCGCCGTGCGGATGGAATTTACCAAGCACGTCACCGACGGTACGCGCCGATTTCTTGTGTTTGGAATCGGCGTCCAGCCCCAACTCGCTCATCGCATAGATGATGCGCCGCTGTACCGGCTTCAGGCCGTCGCCGATATGCGGCAAGGCACGGTCCATGATCACGTACATGGAGTAGTTGAGGTAGGCATTTTCGGTGAAGTCAGCCAGCGACCGGCGTTCTACACCGTCCAGGCTGAGATCAAGGGAGTCGCTCATGCGGGCCTCATCGGTTCGTTGTCTGGCGCAGCAGCATGGTGCCACCGCGCTGGGTAAATTCAAGTTTGTTCAGCGCGCTCATACCGAGCAGCACCTGTTTACCGCCCAGGCCGGGCGCGACCAGCGCACGTACATCACGCAAGACAATATCGCCCACCTGCAAACGGTCGATTCGGGTTCTATACCCCTGGCTCAAGCCGTTGGCCGTGCTCAGGGTGACGCCGAAGCCTTCTTCCAGCTTCAGCTGCTTGGCCATTTCCGCCGGGATAGAAACATCGGTTGCCCCCGTGTCCAGCATGAAATCCACCGGCTGGCCGTTGATCTGGCCGCTGGCGACGAAATGCCCCTGACGGTTACTGACCAGTTTCACTTCGATAAAACCTTCGCCCTGCTCCGAGTTGACGACGACATTGGGATTTTCCTGTCGCGCTTCCCATTGGCCAAAAAACCGCGTCGCCAGGAATAACGCCGCGCACCAGGCCAGCACCATCAACACTCGACCGGCGCGCTTGCCCGGCGTCTGCTGACTCACGGCTTGGCACTCCAACCGTCTTCAGGTGCGGCGAAACGCCAAACGATCGGACGAACCTCGCCATCATCGCGGGCACCAACGTTGTTATCGACACCGATCCAGGCACCTTTGGCGTCCACGACCAATGCTTCTTCAAGGCCAAAGCCCTGGGGGTATTGCCGGTTTTCCTGCAACAACTCGGCGGCATAGGACCAGCAGCGCTCGACCTTTGCCGTTACTGCATCGCGGCGGCAGATCTTGTAAGCGTTGCGTTCAAGGGTAAACAGCTTGCCGTCGAACAATGACAGGTCGGCAAAATCCCGGGAAACCGCCTTGGCCTTGCGAAACTGCGCAGGCTGCATTTCCTTCCCGGCCTCGCTCAACAGCACGCAACCCCCGTCGCAATCCCAGACGACTTGCTTGCGCTTGATCAACAGCAAACCGCGGCGATCGCGTTCGGCGGCCAGCCACAATTTGTCACCTTCAGGGTTAACCGCGAGACCTTCAAACAGCGCATTGAAATGCAACAGCATGCCACTGGCCCGTGCCTCGCGAACCAGCATCGGCGAGATTTTCAGCCAGGATGCCGGTCCCGATGGTGGTACTTGCAGCACCGCGGCATGGGACTCGCTGACGATGTAGCGATTGCCGGCGCTGTCGCAGGTGATGCCTTCAAAATCGAGGTCGCCACCGCGAATGAACGACGCCGCCCAACTGCGCGAACTCAACCCCCACGGCAAACCACTGGCAGGCACGATCGGGACATCGATCGGCACGGCTTCAGCTTGCCAGGTGTCTTGGCGGGTATCGAGACGGTAGATCTGTTTATCGTCTCGATCGGAGATCGTCCACAGCGCCTCGCCGCACTGCGCCAGCCCCGACAGGTTGCCACCGCGCATGCCTTCGACGGCATGCTCGGATAACAGGCGCAGCTGCGGAGTCGGTTCGGCCAGTGCCGTCGAACTCAGGAATAACGCAGACAACAGGGCAAAGCCAACCCGCATCAACCAAGAACCTCGGCCAGGTTGCCTTTGGACTCCAGCCAGGACTTGCGGTCGCCGGCGCGTTTTTTCGCCAGCAGCATGTCCATCATTTCTGCGGTTGCGTCGTAATCTTCCAGGGTCAACTGCACCAGGCGCCGAGTGTTCGGGTCCATGGTGGTTTCGCGCAGCTGCGGCGGGTTCATTTCACCCAGACCTTTGAATCGGGTGACCTGCGGCTTGCCGCGTTTCTTCTCGGCCACCAGGCGATCGAGAATGCCGTCGCGCTCGGCTTCGTCCAGGGCGTAGTAGATCTCTTTGCCGAGGTCGATACGGTACAGCGGCGGCATGGCGACATAGACGTGACCGGCATCCACCAACGGCCGGAAGTGCTGGACGAACAACGCGCACAGCAACGTGGCAATGTGCAGACCGTCGGAGTCGGCGTCGGCGAGGATGCAGATCTTGCCGTAGCGCAGCTGGGCGATGTCCGCCGAGCCGGGATCGACACCGATGGCCACGGCGATGTTGTGCACTTCCTGGCTCGCCAGCACTTCGCTGCCGTCGACTTCCCAGGTGTTCAGGATCTTGCCGCGCAACGGCAGAATCGCTTGAAACTCCTTGTCTCGCGCTTGCTTGGCCGAACCGCCAGCGGAATCACCTTCCACCAGAAACAGTTCGGAACGCATCGGGTCCTGGCCGGCGCAGTCGGCGAGTTTGCCGGGCAGTGCCGGGCCCGCGGTGATGCGTTTGCGCTCGACCTTCTTGCTGGCCTTCAGGCGACGGCCAGCGTTATTGATCGCCAGTTCCGCCAGCATCATGCCCGTTTCCGGGTTGGCGTTGAGCCACAGGCTGAATGCGTCCTTGACCACACCGGAAACAAACGCCGCGGCTTCACGGGATGACAGGCGTTCCTTGGTCTGACCAGAGAATTGCGGTTCCTGCATTTTCATCGACAGGACGAAAGCAATGCGTTCCCAGACGTCTTCCGGCGCCAGCTTCACCCCACGGGGCAGCAGGCTGCGGAATTCGCAGAACTCGCGCATGGCATCGAGCAGGCCCTGACGCAAACCGTTGACGTGAGTACCGCCCTGGGCCGTCGGGATCAGGTTGACGTAGCTTTCCTGAACGCTGTCGCCACCTTCCGGCAACCACAGCAGCGCCCAATCCACCGCTTCTTTATTACCGGCCAGGCTGCCGCAGAAAGGCTCGTCCGGCAGGCGCTCGAACTCGCTGACCGCATCGACCAGGTAGGAACGCAGGCCGTCTTCGTAATGCCATTCGACTTTTTCGCCTGAGGCTTTGTCTTCGAAACTGACCAGCAGTCCCGGGCACAGTACAGCCTTGGCCTTGAGCACGTGCTTGAGGCGGCTGATGGAAAATTTCGGAGAGTCGAAGTACTTGGGATCCGGAGCAAAAAACACGCTGGTGCCGGTATTGCGCTTGCCGACGGTACCGATCACTTCCAGATCGGTTTTCTTGTAACCATCTGCGAAAGTCATCTGGTATTCGTTGCCGTCACGCTTCACACGCACCCGGACTTCGGTCGACAAGGCGTTGACCACGGAAATACCCACCCCGTGCAAACCGCCGGAGAACTGGTAGTTCTTGTTGGAAAACTTGCCGCCGGCATGGAGCTTGGTGAGGATCAGTTCAACGCCCGACACACCTTCTTCCGGATGGATGTCCACGGGCATGCCACGACCGTCATCGCTGACTTCCAGGGAGTGGTCGGCGTGGAGGATGACCTGCACCGAGGAGGCATGTCCGGCCAAGGCTTCGTCGACGCTGTTGTCGATGACTTCCTGGGCAAGGTGGTTCGGCCGACTGGTGTCGGTGTACATGCCGGGGCGTTTGCGCACCGGGTCGAGGCCCGAGAGGACTTCGATGGCGTCTGCGTTATAAGAGCTAGCGCTGGGAGTGGCCATGGGGTCTCGTCGTCCTTCAGTGAAAAAAGTGTTCTGTGAAAAAGAGGCCGGTCACAGCGCTTCGAAATCGATCGACTGATAAACATCTGCGCCGATGCCGGCAAAACTCAACATGGCCGGCAATTGCCTGGAAAAACCCTGGAAACCATGGTCGCCACCGGCCTGGATGCGCAAGGCACAGGCCCGGTAGTACTGCTGGGCGAGGCGATAGTCCAGCGTTTCGTCGCCAGTCTGCAACCACACCTGATACCGCTGCGGGTCCTGAGGCGCCGGCACTTCCAGCTCGGCCAGGGCCGTCACGTGGTCGTGGGTCATTTCCCAGGTCTCATCGGTGTACAGGTTTGTTTGCGGCCCCAGAAACCCGTCGAACATCCGGTGCGGACTCACGGCAGGATTGATCAACAGGGCCTTGAGGCCATGGCGCTCGGCCAAGTGAGTCGCATAGTAGCCGCCGAGTGAGCTGCCGACCAGCAGAGGCCGCCCCAGCTCGCCAATCGCCTGCTCCAGCTGACCGATGGCTTCACGCGGGTGGTGATGCAAGGCCGGAACGCGCAATTGATCGCTCAAACCCAGGCGGTCCATCACGTCCATCAACTGAGTGGCCTTTTTCGAAGCAGGCGCGCTGTTGAAACCATGGATATAAAGGATCGAACCAGACATTTGAGCGCCCTGTGCGTCGGGTAAAGAAGGCGGAGTTTACAGGGAGTCGGGGGAATCGGGGATATCCGTGGAATTCAGGTCGCCTGAGCGGACGCCATCGCCAGCAGGCTGGCTCCCACAGGGGTTTGTGCACGACGCGGATTCAATGTGGGAGCCAGCCTGCTGGCGATGGCAGCACCACAGATACTCAGTAGCCGTTGGAGCCGTAATCCACCTGAAAGTCGAACCCGGTGACCCGCTCCACGCCGGTTTCGAGCTGACCATCGGGCAACAACCGCATCCACCGATAGCCTGGCGCTTGATCGCCCACCTTGAATTCTTCACTGCCCGGCTCGAACTGTATGCAGGTAGACGGCGAGGCCATCAACCGTACGCCATTGCGCTCCCGATCGATCTCTTGGTGAACATGCCCCCATAAAACCGCGCGCACCTGGGGAAACCGATCCAGCACCGCAAACAACGCTTCGGGATTTCGCAATCCGATAGGCTCCATCCATACACACCCGATCGACACCGGATGATGGTGAAAACACACCAGATGATGCCGCTCCGGCGCCTCGCTCAACGAACGGGCCAGCAGTTGCAGCTGTTCGTCCTGAAGATAACCCGGCACCGATCCGGGCACTGCTGAATCCAGCAAGGTGATGCGCCAGTTGCCGAGATCCACCACTGGTTCCAGCAGCGCGCTCTGCACCGCGGCCTCGGCCATGATGTGTGGTTCGTCGTGATTTCCGGGGATCCAGCGCGCCGGTGCGTCGAGCTGCCGAGTCAGGTCACGAAACAGCTGATAAGACTCCAGCGTCCCGTCCTGAGACAGATCACCACTGGCGACGATCAGGTCGATTTTCGGCTGCTGAGCGCGTACCAGCTCGATGACCTTCATCAGACTGTCGCGGGTATTCATCCCCAACAACGTCCCGTCCGCTTCGGCAAACAGATGACTGTCGGACAGTTGCACCAGCAACGCCGAATCGGCGGTGGTCAATGTGGATACGCTCGGCAAGGCGTTCTCCCAAGGCTGAATCACGGGTGTGGGTAAGTGCCGCAATTATGCTGGGGGACGACCAAAAGAGGAACGCTGCGAACCGAACACAGTTCACATCTGGCACTTAACGAACAGCTTCGTACTCATGCCCCAACGCCAGACAATGGCTCAACCATTCCCCCAGGAACATATTCAGCTGCGCTTTTTCGTCCGGTTGATGCATCGAGGCGTTCGGATAAGGATAGATGCCACGGAAGCGTCGTGCATGCTCGGCACTGACGACTTCGGCCATGCAGGCATCGTGATAGACCTGAACTTCCAGCTGGGGCACCGGCAGCCACGGCAGGCTGTGCTCCTGGCGTACTTGCAACGTGGTGGTGTACGGACAGACCTGCAGCACCTCCAGCGCCAATACGCCGAGCATCTGGTCGCCATGGGTCACGGCTATGCGCCGGGCTGCCGGCTCGTTGCGCATGTCCGGGAGCAGTCGCATAAGGCGCGCGTAGTTGGCCTCGCAGGACGCTTGCAGCCCCACGAGGTCAACCCGATAGCGATCGCGCAGTTTGTTTACGACCATAGCCCCCTCACTTCAGCGCGGTTTAAAGCTAACCATTGCAAGGCAATGATGCTGGCCGCGTTGGCAATTCGTCCGTCGCGTACGGCTTGCAAGGCATCCTCGAACGCCCAGACCGTGACGCGAATATCTTCTGCTTCTTCCTCCAGCCCGTGCAGGCCGCCAGCGCCAGTACTGTCGCAACGCCCCAGGAACAGATGCACAAATTCGTTACTGCCGCCCGGCGATGGAAAATATTTGGTCATCGGCCAGAGCGCCCCGAACACAAGCCCAGCTTCCTCCTGCGCTTCGCGGTGAGCAACTTCTTCCGGCACCTCATCCTTGTCGATCAGACCAGCGACCAGTTCGATCAGCCAAGGATTATCAGTCTTGCCCATGGCGCCGACGCGGAACTGTTCGATCAACACCACTTCGTCACGTTGCGGGTCGTAGGGCAACACACAGACGGCATCATGGCGGACGAACACTTCCCGATTGATTTCGCGGCTCATGCCCCCGCCAAACAATTCGTGGCGCAAGTGCACACGATCGAGCTTGTAAAAGCCCACGTAGCACTTTTCACGCCGAACGATATCAACGGCGGTCGGAATGGCGTTGGCAAAATCAGTCATGACAATCCTCGTATCTACACACACCGAGGCTCCAGCCTCGACTTCGCGCCATCCTAACGCGCCCGTGACGTTTGATGCAGCCCCTTTCCCGTCAGCGGGATAGACGGTGAGGGCGAAACCAACTCTAATTAGCTTAGTGGCGAACTGACTGCTTCGTTGAGAGTCGAAGCGGATAACTTTTCGCCTTTCCCAGTTTTATCAAGGACGCCCATGTCGCTTTTTAAAATCGCCTCCGTGGCCGCAATCGCTTTGACTCTGGGCGCTTGCCAGAGCCTGTTCCAGCCCAACTATCGGGCGCCGCTGGAAACGACCCGCGATGCGTCCGAGCAGCTGAAGCCTGGCTGCACGACACCTGATTGCCCGCTGGTCAATATCGACACGCTGCGTTTCCCTGCCGAGCCTGCGCTGGACGGCATCATCGAAAAACGCCTGCTGCAAATGACCCGCACCTCACCCGACGCACCGGTGGCGCCAACGCTGACGGCTTATCGTGACGAGTTTTTGCGCACCGCCGCCCCGCGCTACAGCAGCTACCTGCAGGCCAAGGTACGTGAGCAGCATGACGGCTTGGTGATCGTCGAGTTTTCCAGCTACCTGGACACCGGCGGCGCACATGGCACGCCGGGGCGCAGCTTCATCAACTATTCGCGCCAGCAGCACAAGGTGCTGACGCTGTCGGACATGTTGTTGCCAGGGCAGGAAGAAGCATTCTGGAAAGCCGCACAAGTGGCGCATAACAGCTGGTTGATCAGCACCAAGCTCGATCAGGAAGCAGAGTTCGTGAAGAGCTGGCCGTTCCAGAAAACCCAGAACGTGGCGCTGACCTATGGCGCGGTAGTCCTCAAGTACGAAACCAGCACCATCGCGCCTTACGCGCTGGGCCACGTCGAACTGAAGATCCCCTACCCTCGCCTGAACGGCATTCTCAAGCCCGAGCTGTTTCCCGGCCGTAACTGAAGGCCCGACCCAGCACCAGCTGCAGCAACCCTGCCAGAATCAACGACGGCAGGGTTGCGCCGATGTCCGGGTAGAGATTGGCCAGCAAGTGATACGTGCTTACCCCGCCCAACCAGGCGAGCAGCGCCGGCCAGCGCAATGCGGCTGACGCCACCTGAGCACTGCGCTTGCGCAGGATGAAATGATCCACCAGCACCACGCCGAACAGCGGCGCGAACACCGAACCGATCAACAGCAGGAAGTTCTGGTACTGGGCCAATGGCGCCAGCAAGGCGATCAATGTGCAAATCACGCCGATGGCCAGGGCCAGATGCTCGACTTTCAAGCGCAGCAAAAATCCGCTGGATACGGCCGCCGAGTGAATGTCGGCGAAGGCGTTTTCCGATTCATCCAGCAGAATCAACAGCAGCGGAATCCCCAGCCCAGCACCGGCCAATGCCAGCAGCAATGCGTTCACTTCTCCGCTCGGCGCGAAGGCCAGGGTGTAGGCCACGCCCAGGCTCATCAGCCAGAAATTGCCGATAAAGAAACCCACAGCGGTACCACCAAAGACATTCCTGGCTCGCTTGCCGAAACGCGAGTAGTCGGCAATCAACGGCAGCCATGACAGCGGCATGGCAATGGCGATATCGAAGCCCACGGCAAACGGCATCGACCCATCACCTGCCTGGGCCCACAGGGCAGCCAGATCGGCTTTGGCGAACAGGTTCCAGGTCAGCCAGATACAGGCAGCCAACAGCAACCAGATACCCCATTTACGCAGGATCTGCCGCACAAAGGTCAATGGGCCGCTGACGGCCAGCAAGGTCGCCAGGCCGCCGAAGAACAGGGTCCAGAGCAGTGGACTGGACAACACGCTGCTTTCGCTGAATGCACGGGCACCCAACAGGCTGGCAGCGTCACGCATGACGATGATTTCGAATGAGCCCCAACCGATCAATTGCAGCAGGTTCAGCACCGCAGGCAGGCTCGCGCCGCGTTTGCCGAGGCTGAGTTTGAGTGCGGCCATCGACGACAGGCCGGTGTCGCTGCCGATCACGCCGACGGCGGCCAGCAGCAGAACACCTACCAGCGTGCCGAGGAAGATCGCCAGTAACGAGCCGGACAGGCCCAGACCTGGCGCCAGCAATGCGCCGGTCTGCAGAACCATCAGGCCGATGCCGAGGGAAAACCACAAGGAGAAGAGATCGCGGCCGCCGAAGACACGTTTGTCCGTGGGCACCGCGATGTCTGGGGAATAAGTGCTGGGTTGAATGCTCAAGGGTGTTATCTCAGAGGGACTTTTGTTGTTGTATTGATCGCTATCGCCAGCAGGCTGGCTCCCACAGGGGACTTGTGAACGCCACAGATCCAATGTGGGAGACAGCCTGCTGGCGATGGGGCCTGTGTAGGCCCCACCCATTCAGGTCAGATCAAACCTTCTTGTACAGCTGACTGCCTTCCTGCTTGAACCGCTCGGCCTGTTCCGCCAACCCCTGGGCGACTTCGGCGTCAATGGTTTCGAGCTGCTGGTTGGCCGCGTACTCGCGGACTTCCTGAGTGATTTTCATCGAGCAGAATTTCGGCCCGCACATCGAGCAGAAATGCGCGACCTTGGCCGAATCCTTCGGCAACGTTTCATCGTGATACGAACGAGCGGTATCCGGATCCAGGCCCAGGTTGAACTGGTCTTCCCAGCGGAATTCAAAACGCGCCTTGCTCAAGGCATCGTCACGGATCTGCGCGCCCGGATGGCCCTTCGCAAGGTCGGCCGCATGGGCGGCGATCTTGTAGGTGATGATCCCGGTTTTCACGTCATCCTTGTTCGGCAGGCCCAAGTGCTCTTTCGGCGTGACGTAGCAAAGCATGGCGCAACCGAACCAGCCGATCATCGCCGCACCGATACCGGAGGTGATGTGGTCGTAGCCCGGCGCAATGTCAGTGGTCAGCGGGCCGAGGGTGTAGAACGGCGCCTCGTCGCAGCACTCGAGCTGCTTGTCCATGTTCTCTTTGATCAACTGCATCGGCACGTGGCCCGGGCCTTCGATCATGGTTTGCACGTCATGCTTCCAGGCGATTTTGGTCAGCTCGCCGAGGGTTTCCAGCTCGCCGAATTGCGCGGCGTCATTGGCGTCGGCAATCGAACCCGGACGCAGGCCATCGCCCAGCGAGAAGCTGACGTCGTAGGCCTTCATGATTTCGCAGATTTCTTCGAAATGCGTATAGGCGAAGTTTTCCTTGTGGTGCGCCAGGCACCACTTGGCCATGATCGAGCCGCCACGGGACACGATACCGGTCACGCGCTTGGCGGTCAGCGGTACGTAACGCAACAGCACGCCCGCATGGATGGTGAAGTAGTCGACGCCCTGCTCGGCCTGCTCGATCAGCGTGTCGCGGAACAGCTCCCAGGTCAGGTCTTCGGCCGCACCACCGACTTTTTCCAACGCCTGATAGATCGGCACGGTACCAATTGGCACTGGCGAGTTACGAATGATCCATTCGCGGGTTTCGTGAATGTGCTTGCCGGTGGACAAGTCCATGATGTTGTCCGCGCCCCAGCGAATGCCCCAGGTCAGTTTCGCCACTTCTTCTTCGATGGACGAACCCAAGGCACTGTTGCCGATGTTGCCGTTGATCTTCACCAGGAAGTTACGGCCGATGATCATCGGTTCCAGTTCGGTGTGGTTGATGTTGGCCGGAATGATCGCGCGACCGCGGGCGATTTCCTCGCGGACAAATTCAGGGGTGATGATTTTCGGCACGCTGGCACCGAAGCTGTGGCCGGCGTGTTGCTGGTCCAGCAGACCGGCGGCGCGGGCCACTTCAAGCTTCATGTTTTCGCGGATGGCAACGAATTCCATCTCGGGCGTGATGATGCCTTTGCGGGCGTAGTGCATCTGGGTGACGTTGCCGCCGGCTTTGGCGCGACGCGGGTTGTTCACGTGGGCAAATCGCAGCTTGGTCAGCTCGGCGTCGGCGAGGCGTTCACGCCCGAAATTCGAGCTTAGGCCAGGCAGACGCTCGGTGTCACCACGGGCTTCAATCCACGGCGAACGCACATCGGCCAAGCCTTTGCGCACGTCGATAATGACATTGGGATCGGTATAAGGGCCCGAGGTGTCGTAGACCACCACCGGTGCATTGATCTCGCCGCCGAGGTCGGTAGGGGTGACATCGAGGCTGATTTCGCGCATCGGCACGAGAATGTCCGGGCGTGAACCCTGAACGTAGATTTTTTGCGAGCGGGTAAAGGGTTGAACGGACTGTTGATCGACTTGGGCCGAGTCACTCAGGTTCGTTACGTTTTTTAGTTTTATCGTCATCACGGGCTCTCCAGACAGCATCCAGGCGGTGGAATTTTGTCGGAGCGAACCTGTAACGAATGGACGCGACCAATCAGCTATGGCGCTGTTGGTGCTGTGCTCAGTACTCGAGGGGTGTTCGATTGTCGAACAACATCCCGGACGAAGCACAAGAGGACTCGCCGGGTGACGAGAAATCTTGTTCCCTACGCAGGCGTTAACCTGATCAGGTTCAACGGGATCCGAAATTATTCGATCTCAGCCTCATAGCAAGGCACCCCGACAAGAACCCGGCCAGTCTAGACACAACTGGCAAAGAACGCCAACCCCAAGGTAAACACCATGATGAATGGCGTAATTACAGGATTGTTGCCGGACGGATGCCCAACTACACTCGCTACGCCGTGCCGCGCATCGACGCTGTGCATTGACGATGGACGAAGCCGCGCCGTACCTTTGGCGCAAATTATCAGCGTAATTTTTAGGGATGGCCGCATGCTGCGCAAACTTTCACTGGCCCTTGCCGTGTCTTGTGCTTCCAATGGATTGGCCTGGGCAGCAGAAGCGCCCTTATCGACCAGAACCGATCTTGTGAGCGTCTACCAGGAAGCGGTAGACAACAACGCCGACCTGGCTGCCGCCCGCGCCCAGTACGGCGCCCAGAAAGAAGTAGTGCCTCAGGCACGTGCCGGCCTGTTGCCGAACATCTCCGGCGGCGCTCAGATGGCCAGTGTGCGTACCGATATCGATCAACCGGCCGCCGTCGCCAATCGCAGCGCCAACTCCTATCAGGCAACATTGGCTCAGCCACTGTTCCGGGCCGATCGCTGGTTCCAGTACCAGGCCGCCAAAGACGTCAACGAACAGGCTGCACTGCAACTCTCGGCTACCGAGCAAAACCTGATCCTGCAGACCGCCGAAAACTACTTCAACGTGTTGCGTACCCAGGATAACCTGGCCTCGACCAAGGCCGAAGAAGCCGCGTTCAAACGCCAGCTCGACCAGTCCAACGAACGCTTTGACGTGGGCCTGTCGGACAAGACCGACGTGCTGCAATCTCAAGCCAGTTATGACACGGCGCGAGCTAACCGAATCCTCGCTCAGCGCCAGGTGGATGATGCATTCGAAGCACTGATCACCTTGACCAACCGTCAGTACAACTCGATTCAGGGCATTGTTCACAGCTTGCCGATCCTGCCGCCGGCACCGAACGATGCCAAGGCCTGGGTCGACACCGCCGCCCGACAGAACCTCAATCTCTTGGCCAGCAACTATGCGGTGAGCGCCGCCGAGGAAACCCTCAAGCAGCGCAAGGCCGGCCATGCGCCCACTGTGGATGCGGTGGCGAAATACGAGAAAGGTGACAACGACGCCTTTGGTTTCAGCAACCCGAGCGCGTTCGGTCAGTCGTATCGGGGCCCGGTCGAACAAACCACCCTGGCCTTGCAACTGAACATCCCGATCTACAGCGGCGGCCTGACCACCTCGCAGGTTCGTGAGTCCTACTCGCGCCTGGACCAGACGGAACAACAGCGCGAAGGCCTGCGTCGGCAAATCGTCGAAAGCACCCGTAACCTGCACCGCGCGGTGAACACCGACGTTGAGCAGGTTCAAGCGCGCAAACAGTCGATCATTTCCAACCAGAGTGCGGTGGAAGCGACTGAAATCGGCTATCAGGTGGGGACACGGAACATTGTCGATGTCCTGGATGCCCAGCGTCAGCTGTACACCTCGGTGCGCAACTACAACAACACCCGCTACGACTACATCCTCGACAACCTGCGCTTGAAGCAGGCTGCCGGCACGCTGAACCCGGGCGACCTGGAGGACCTCAAACGTTACCTCAAGCCTGACTACAACCCGGACAAGGACTTCCTGCCACCCGATCTGGCGAAGGCTGCGGCGGAACAGTTGAAAGCCCGGCCATAAGCGACTAAACACCGAGGTGCCATGGCGAGGGAGTTTACTCCCTCGCCACAGGTGCAGTGTCGCGGCAGAATCAGTCGAAGGACGCCGGCGCGAGGCACAGGATGAGCTGAATTAACGCTCGATCAACCGCCCCAACCCCTCCAGCAATCGCTGCAATGCACCCTGATTGCTGCGCATCACCTTCAATCCGGCATCCGCCATTCGCTGCGCATCCCGCGGCAGTTCAAACAGGCGCTGCACCGCCACAGCCAACCCTTCGGCATCCTCCACTTCCTGCAATGCGCCGGCATTGCGTAATTGCGCGGCGATTTCGAGGAAGTTGAACAGGTGCGGACCGCTCAAGACCGGTTTGGCCAACGCGGCCGGCTCCAGCAGGTTGTGCCCGCCATTGGGCACCAGGCTGCCGCCGACGAACGCGGTATCGGCCAAGGCGTAGAGAAACAGCAACTCACCCATGGTGTCGCCCATCAGCACAGCAGTATCGCTGCGGACTGGCTCACCGGAGGAACGACGAACAGTGGCGAAACCTTGCTGCTGACACAGCTCGAACACGGCGTTGAATCGTTCCGGATGACGGGGCACCAGGATCAACACCGCATCCGGATGACTGGCCAACAGCTGACGATGGGCCGCCAGCACCACTTCGTCTTCACCGTCGTGGGTGCTGGCAGCAATCCATACCGGGCGTTCCTGTGCTTGCCATTGCCCGCGCAACTCGGTGGCAAGCTGAAGCAGTTGCGGGTCAATGGTCAGGTCGAACTTGATCGAACCGGTCACCTCGACAGTCTCCGGGCGCGCCCCTAGGTCACGAAAGCGCTGGGCTTCTGCTTCGGTCTGCACCGCGAGCAGGCTCATTTCGGCAAGCATCGGCTGGGTCAGTTTTCGGAAACGACCGTAGCCTTTGGCCGATCGCTCGGACAGCCGCGCATTGGCCAGCGCCACCGGGATCCCGCGCCTGGCGCACTGGTGAATGTGGTTAGGCCAGAGTTCGGTCTCCATGATCACTGCCAATTTCGGCTGAACCCGATCCAGAAATCGCTTGGCTGCGCAGGGCAAGTCATACGGCAAGTAGCAGTGCTGGATGCGCGGTTCATTGGCGAACAAGGCCTGGATTCGCTCCGAGCCGGTCGGGGTCATGCAGGTCACGGTGATCGGCAACTGTGGATGACGTTGCAGCAAGGCACGAATCATCGGCGCTGCGGCGATGCTCTCGCCCACCGACACCGCGTGCACCCAGATGCCCCCTGGTTTCATCGCCGGTATCCCGTAGGAAAAACGCTCGCCGATACGTTTGGCATAGGCTGGCGCTTTACGCGCTCGCAACCAAAGCCGAATCGCTACCAGTGGCAGCCCCAGGTAAAACAGCGCGGTGTAGAGAGTTCTATTCATGGCGGCGGAGTTTATCGGCTTTTATCGCCGATCGCCCGCAAGTGCACAGCAAAACGTTCCGCCAGCCATCGAGCTGCCGGCCCCAGCGGCTCATCACGGCGCCAGACCAACTCCACGACCAACGCAGGCGGGGTCCATTCGCTGGCCAGTTCGATCATCTGCCCCTGATAAGCGGGGTATTGCACCACATGACGCGGCAGCCAGGCCCAGCCGAGACCGCGAACCAGCCACTCTGCCATGACGTAGAAACTGTCGGCGCGCCAGACTTGCGGGCTGGCAGGCTCGCTGCCGGGGTAGACGCTGGACTGAGTGGACATCAGCAGTTGCCGGTGCTGCGCCAGTTGCTGACAGTCCACCGCCGCTTTCCCCGCCAACGGATGACCGGCACCGCACACGGTGACCATCTCAACGCTGCCCAGCACTTGCCGCTCAAGCGCTTCGGGAATCTGATCGTGGTAAAACAGCAAACCCAGATCGGCCTGACGCTCCACCAGCTTGCGCGCCACTTCCCCTTGGGCGGCGCTGGTCAATTGAACCTCAAGGCTGGGAAATTTTTCCGCCAGGGCTTCAAAACTATCCACCACCGCCTGATAAGGCATTGCCTCATCCTGGGCCAAACGCAGCCGCGCCTCCTGGCCGCGCATCATCGCCCATGCCCGTCCGTTGAGGCGCTCGCATTGACGCAGTACTTCCCGCGCCTCTTCAAGCAACGCGTTGCCGGCTTCGGTCAGCGTCGGCTGACGGCCACTGCTACGATCAAACAGGCTGACGCCGAGGTCCTCTTCAAGCATCGCAATTGAACTGCTGACAGCTGACTGCGCCTTGCGCTGATCCCGCGCAACGGCCGAAAACGATCGCTGCTCCGCTACGCTGACAAACAGTCGTAGCTGTTCCAGATTCCATTGCGTGTTCATGGCCAACCCATCTCCAAAACAGATAGGTAATGACTTTACCGCATCTGACGAAGCTCTAGAATGCCCAGCCAAGACAGCAACACTTCACTTGAGGATGCACCTATGACCGCTTACTACTACCTGGCCATTGCCATCTGCGCCGAAGTGATCGCGACCGTTTCGATGAAAGCCGTCAAAGGATTCAGCACGCCCCTGCCCCTGGTGCTGGTCATCGTCGGTTATGGCATTGCCTTCTGGATGTTGACGCTGGTGGTGCGCAGCGTTCCGGTCGGCGTGGCCTATGCGGTATGGGCCGGGATGGGGATCGTGATGGTCAGCGTTGCGGCATTGTTCATCTATGGGCAAAAGCTTGATGTGCCGGCGATGCTGGGGATGGGGCTGATTGTGCTGGGGGTTGTGGTCATCCAGCTATTTTCCAAAACGGCGGGGCATTGACCGAACCTTGGAGACAAACAGTAACCTGTGGCGAGGGAGCTTGCTCCCGCTCGACTGCGCAGCAGTTGCAGGACCATTAGACGCGGTCAGTCTGAAAAACTGCGGCGAATGGTTTCAAGGGCCGCTTTGCGCTGGAGCGCCAGCCCGGCCCAGCGGGAGCCAGCTCCCTCGCCACAGGTTTTGCGTACTCTTAAAGATCAGCAATAAATCCCCTTTCCGTCGAGTCTGTATACTGCGCCCTCGTCTTGAACACTGAGGTCGCTGCATGCCATCCGTTATTTCCACCGACGTTCTGATTGTCGGCGCTGGTGTCGCCGGCCTCTGGCTGAATGCGCGTCTGCGCCGTCAGGGTTTTTCGACGGTATTGGTGGAAAGCGCCAGCCTCGGCGGCGGTCAGAGTTTGAAGTCCCAGGGCATCATCCATGGCGGCGCCAAGTACGCGCTGCACGGCGCCCTGACCGGCGCGTCGGAAGCAATCGCCGACATGCCACGGCGCTGGCGTGAAGCGCTGGCCGGCAATGGCGAACTCGACCTGTCCGGCGTGCACCTGCTGTCCGAAGCGCATTACCTGTGGTCACCCGGCACACTCGCTGGAAACCTCACCAGTTTCTTCGCCAGCAAAGCCGTGCGCGGCCGGGTTGACCAGGTAAAGGGCGATCAACTGCCACCTGCGCTGCAAGACAAGCGCTTCAAGGGCAAGGTTTATCGTCTGGCCGAGCTGGTGGTCGATGTCCCGAGTCTGATTCAGCGTCTCGCCGACCTGTCGGGTGACGGTCTACTGGCCGGACAGCAGATCGAACCGTTGCTGGAAGGTGGCCTTCTGGTGGGATTGACGGTCGATGGGCGCGACATTCGCGCCCAGCGCATCGTTCTCAGCGCCGGTGCAGGCACGGCAGCGCTGCTCGAAACCTTGGCGCTGAGTCGGCCAGCCATGCAACGTCGGCCGCTGCACATGATCATCGCCAAAGGTCCAGGCCTTAAACCGCTGTATGCCCACTGCCTGGGAGGCGGTACCAAACCTCGCATCACCGTCACCACTCATCCGGCCGCCGATGGCCAATGGGTCTGGTACCTGGGCGGTGACATCGCTGAATCCGAAGGTGTTGCCCGCGAACCCGCCGAGCAGATTGCCACGGCGCAGAAAGAGCTTGGCCAATTGCTGCCATGGATCGATTTGAGCACCACGCAATGGGCGACGTTGCGGGTAGATCGCGCCGAGCCGCTGCAATCGGGACTGACGCGACCGGACAACGCGTTTCTCGCCGAAGAAGGCCGACTGCTGGTCGGCTGGCCTACCAAACTGGCGCTGGCCCCGGACTTCGCTGACCGTGTCATCGCCTCTCTGCAGCGCGACGGCATTGAACCCAGCCACTGCGCGCCACTGCCGGAGCTACCCAAACCACCGATGGGCGTTCCTGCCTGGGAGCAACTGCTACCATGACCCAACCGACCCTGCACGATTTGCATCGCCCCTTGGGCAGCACGGGCCTGATGGTTTCACCGCTAGGCCTGGGCACCGTCAAACTGGGTCGCGATCAAGGAGTGAAGTACCCGAACGGCTTCCAGATCCCGGGCGACGATGAAGCACGCATGTTGCTCAAACTGGCGCAGAACATGGGCATCAACCTGATCGACACCGCACCGGCCTACGGTCGCAGTGAAGAGCGGCTTGGCCCGTTGTTGCGCGGTCAGCGTCAGGACTGGGTGATTGTCAGCAAGGTCGGCGAAGAGTTTGCCGACGGTCTATCGAGTCACGACTTCAGCGCCGCCCATACCCGCCTGTCGGTCGAGCGCAGCCTGCAACGTCTGGAAACGGATTTTATCGACCTGGTGCTGGTGCATTCCGACGGCAACGACCTTGCCATCCTCAACGACTGCGAGGTCTACGCAACGCTCGCAGCGCTCAAGGCCGAAGGGAAAATTCGTGGATTCGGTTTTTCCGGGAAAACCGTCGAAGGTGGATTGAAGGCTCTGGAACAGGGTGATTGCGCGATGGTCACTTACAATCTGAACGAATTGAGCGAGAAAGCCGTCATTGACTATGCTGCTGCTCACGGCAAAGCCATTCTGGTAAAAAAAGCACTCGCCAGCGGTCACGTCTGCCTGAGTCCGGGTGTCGATCCGGTGCGTGCCAGCTTCGAGTTGTTGTTTGAGCATCCGGGTGTAGCCAGTGCTATTGTCGGGACCATCAATCCGCTGCACCTCGCCCACAACGTCGCGACCGTTGCCAAGGTCCTACGTAGTCACTGACGCCGCCCACGCGGCCTTAAGCAGGAGCCGACATGCCGCGTACGCTCATTAGAAAGAACCCGAGCAACTTCAAGACCCTGCCATTATTCGTTGAAGCGACTCCCGAAGGCTTGAGTTATCAGAGCGTCGGGATGCCGCTCAATTTTTCCCAGACCCTGCAACGTCGCCGCCCGGTGGCAGTGCCTGACAGCGAGCGCTTTGCGGTCGAGCTCGCCAACCTTGGGGTGTCGGTGCGACTGACCCTGCATTGGCAGAATCGGGATTACTGGGTGCTGGTCCGTCAACGCCGGCAAGACCGTGGCGATGTGGTGCTGAAGCTGATCTCAGGTTACGTGCCCGCCCATGAGCTGAACCTGCCGCTGCACACGGCCATCCAGGAGATTGCTGAAGAGTGTCTGCTGGAAACACCGGAAGGCTGGCTGGGAGGGCGTTTCAATGACACTTGGCTACCGGCACCCTACTCCTCCGCCCTGCATTATCGCGAAGCCCTGCCGTTTCGCCTGACGCCATTGTCCGGCTCGGCGCGACCAGTGCGTTGCGCCAACATGCAGTTGATCGAACGGCCGCGGGCCTATGTGCATTTGCCGACGGCGTCGCTGCAACTGATCTATGACTTGCGACTGGACGTGCCCAAGGAAGCGAAATCCTTGAGCCTGTTTCATGTCGATGAACGATTGGAGGGCGATCAACTGGTCGCGCGACTCGATCGCAAACGGCCCGATTTGTATCTGATGCCCTTGCAGGACGGCCAGCCGATGGCTGAACTCTATACCCTTAAAAAAGATCAGCTGTATCCGGCGAGTACGCGAGGGTTGTACCTGGCGGAGAGCTTTGCACTGCAGGATGGCTGGCTGGTGCGGGATGAGCGGATCAAGTGGAAGGATTGGGTACGCCAGCAGGGCTTGAGCCCGCAGGGTAAAGATTCAGGTCTGGCGCGATTGCGCGGGAAGGCGAAGCAGTTGTTGAAGAAGATCGTGCCGCGCAAGAAGGTGAGTTCTTGAAATCAAAAGATCGCAGCCTTCGGCAACTCCTACAGGTGTACACATAACCTTGTAGGAGCTGCCGAAGGCTGCGATCTTTTGTTGTTTCACTCGGACTTGCGGATTTTCTCCACAATCGCCGTGGTCGAGCTGTTTTCCACCAGCCCCAGCACTTTCACCGTTCCGCCGTAAGCCGTCACGATGTCAGCACCCACCACCTGCTCGATTCCGTAGTCCCCGCCCTTGACCAACACGTCCGGCTTGACCTCGCGCAGCAGGTTTTCCGGAGTGCCTTCGGCGAAGCTGATCACCCAGTCCACAGCGCCCAGACCGGCAAGTACAGCCATGCGACGGTCGACGCTATTGATCGGGCGACCCGGTCCCTTCAAGCGGCTCACAGAAGCATCGTCATTGACCGCAACGATCAGGCGATCACCCTGGGCTCGCGCCTGCTCGAGGTAGGTCACATGACCCGCATGCAAAATGTCAAAGCAGCCATTGGTGAAGACGATCGTCTCTTTGTGCGCACGCGCATCGTCGACCGCCAGCAATAATTGCTCAAGTCCCAGCACGCCGCGCTCGGAGCCCTCTTCACGCTGAATCGCACGACGCAGCTCGGGCGCACTGATGGCCGCGGTACCCAACTTGCCTACCACGATGCCTGCGGCCAGGTTGGCGAGCGCCACTGCGTGGGGCAGTTCTTCGCCTGCAGCAATCGCTGCGGCCAGGGTAGATATCACCGTGTCACCAGCACCTGTCACGTCGAACACTTCACGCGCTCGCGCCGGCAAGTGCAGCGCGGGATGATCCGGACGAAGCAAGGTCATGCCGTGTTCACCACGGGTGACCAGCAAGGCGCCGAGATCGAGCTCGTGCATCAAGGTCGCGCCCTTGCTCACCAACTCGTGCTCATCAACGCACTTGCCGACGATGGTTTCGAATTCGCTTAGGTTCGGGGTGATCAGGCTCGCACCACGGTAGATGGAGAAATCCTTGCCCTTGGGATCGGCCAGCACCGGAATGCCTCGAGCTCGCGCAGCCTGGATCAGCACCTGATGGTTTTTCAACGCGCCTTTGCCGTAATCGGACAACACCAATACCTTGATGCCGTCGAGCAGCTCGTCGACCTGTTCGCCCAACGCCAGGGCGTCGGTGGCGAAGGGTTCTTCGAAGTCGATACGCAGCAACTGCTGGTGACGGCTCATGACTCGCAGCTTGACGATGGTCGGCTGGTGCGCGATGCGCTGGAACAATGCCCGGACGCCCGCGCCCTTGAGGCTATTGACCAGGCTGTCGGCGGCTTCATCGTCGCCAGTGACGCCAACCAATGAGGCTGGCGCACCGAGGGCGGCAATGTTCAACGCAACGTTGGCGGCACCGCCCGGACGGTCCTCGATTTGCTCGACCTTGACTACCGGTACTGGCGCCTCGGGAGAAATCCGTGAGGTACCACCATGCCAGTAACGGTCGAGCATGACATCGCCGACCACCAAGACAGGGGCTTGATCGAATCGCGGCATGGACAACTTCATGGTGCAACCCACATACAAAATGAACAGGGTCGCGATATTAACACAGGGTTGGCACAGGCTTGCGTGACGGCTGCAAGAGGATGAATACAGGGGATTTTCTGTTCAAAAATTGAGCCGAAATAAAGGTATTGTCTAAACACCGGACGCATTGCACGCCGGTGATCCGAGAGGGTGAGCCTGGACCCACCCTCTCGTCACGTCAGGCTATGTTTTCCACCGGAGCATCGAGCCCCATGGCGTGCAGACGCGAGTAGTAGCCATTCTGCGCCAACAGTTGCGCGTGGGTGCCACGCTCGACGATTTCACCGTGATCCATGACCAGGATCAGGTCAGCTTTTTCGATGGTCGACAAGCGGTGAGCAATCACCAGTGTGGTCCGACCTTTCATGACCTGATCCAGTGCCGCCTGAATATGGCGCTCGGACTCTGTATCGAGCGCCGAGGTTGCCTCATCGAGAATCAGCAACGGGGCGTTCTTCAACAGTGCCCGGGCAATCGCCAGGCGCTGACGCTGACCGCCGGACAGCAACACGCCGTTTTCGCCAACCTGGGTATCCAGGCCTTCGGGCATTTGCGAGATGAAATCCATTGCGTAGGCGTCGGTGGCCGCTTTTTCAATGTCGGCACGCGGGGCGCCGGCCAGGTCGCCGTAGGCAATGTTGTTGGCGATGGTGTCATTGAACAGGGTGACATGCTGCGTGACCTGCGCCACGTGCCGGCGCAGATTGCGCAGGCGGTAATCTTCGATCTCTACGCCATCGAGCAGGATCTCGCCGGTTTCGTGATGATAGAAACGCGGAATCAGGCTGGCCAGGGTCGACTTGCCGCTGCCCGAGCGACCTACCAGCGCAATCATCTGCCCTGGCGCCGCAGTGAAACTGATGTTCTTCAGCACTTCACGTTCGGTATCCGGGTAGGTGAAGCTCAGGTTGCGTACGTCCAGGTAACCATCGACGCGATCGCGCTCGACTGTACCGTGATCAACCTCGGGCTCGACATCCAGCTGCTCGAAAATGCTTTCGGCACCGGCTACGCCTTTCTGGATGGTCGAACTGACTTCTGACAGCTGACGAATCGGTTTAGGCAACAGTCCCGCCGCGGTGATGTAGGCCACCAGGTCGCCCGCTGTGGCATCGCCCCGCAGGAACAGGACCAGGAACATCAACACGGCCATGGCGGTATAAATCACCAACTGCAACATCGGCGTGTAGACCGCACCGGTCTTGGTCATGCGCAATTGCTTGTCGGTGTTGCCCTGACTGGCTTCGGCGAAGCGACGCTCCTCGTAGCTCTCGCCGCCGAAGCTGCGCACTACGCGATAGCCCTGGATGGTTTCGGACGCCACATGAGTCACGTCCCCCATCGCCACCTGGATCTTCTTGCTCTGCTTGCGAAATTTCTTGCTGGTATTACCGACCATGAAAGCGATCACCGGCAGGATTGCCAGCATCACGATCGTCAGCTTCCAGTTCATCCACAACAGATACGCGAACAGGAAGACCACCGTCAGGCCTTCACGGATGACCACTTTGATGGCATCCGTGGCGGCACCAGTGACCATGGTGACGTTGAAGGTGATGCGGGAGATCAGATGACCGGAGTTGTGGGTGTCGAAATAGCGGTTCGGCAGCACCAACAGCTTGTTGAACAGCTCGACGCGCAGGTCATGTACCAGTCCCAGCGAAACTTTCGCCAGATAGTAGTTACCCAGAAACGAACCCAACCCCTGCCACGCGGCGATCAGGATGATCAGCAACGGCACCGCCATCAGCAGTTGCAAGTCTTTCAGGTAGGGGACGTTGGGGAAGAGCACCGCTTCAGGGTTGCTCAGGCCATCGACGAAATATTTGAGAATCCCCGCCAGCATCGGCTGGGTAGAGGCAAAGATCACGAAGCCCACGATACTCAGCAGGAAAAGGCCCACATAGGGTTTTACATACCCCAACAGCCGAAGATAGATTTTCAGGCTGGAATCCTGTCCCGCTTTGGGCGGTGCGTCACTCATCGTAGAGCTCACTTGTTAGGAAGAACGCGAAATTTTATCACAGCCGCTGGAGTTGACCCGTGCCCATACCAAAACACTGGCCAAGCCAATGGGCAACCAACTGATGAACCATTCGGCCCTTGGCGTTCCGGTCAGGCTGGCCGCGTCAAACTGCATGGCAAGTGTCGAGAAGAGCCAAATACCGATGATGCCTTGGCCATACAGGGTTTCCCGGGCTTTCCAGGCTTCACGCAAGACCGCGAACCACACCGCGCACCACAATAGCAGGCCCGGCAAACCCAGCTCGATCGCCACGTGACTGAACAGATTATGGGCGTGATCAAAGTACATGCCTTCGGCAAAGACTTTGTAGTTTCCACCCAGGCCGAGACCGAGCCATGGGTGCTCCGCGACCATATTCATACTTGCCATCAGGATTTGCGGGCGGAAAGAAGCGCCGCGAGCCATCACCAACGGCTCGAAAAGCCAGAATGCCGCCATCGCCACGATCAACGCACCGATCGCCACGACACAACTGCGTCGATTGCGGCACCAGAGTGGCATGGCGAGCAATGTGAAGAACAACGCCAGACCAGCACCTCGACTTTGGCTGAGCACCACAAACAAGCCCAGCAGGCTCAGCGCGACCACCCAGACGGCTTGCAACCAGCGATTGCTCGGCACCCAAAGAACAAGCCACACCGCTGCGAGCCCAATGACATACCCACCCAGAATTGGATGCGATAGCTCGCCCAACCCTTCAAGACGCGCGACCCAACTGTTGGCATGGAGCCCATAAAACTTAACGATGGCGGCCAGCGCCGTCAGCGCGAGACCTATACCGCCCCATTGCATGATGCGAATCACGCGCTCGGGCCGGGAATTGGCGAAAGCCGGGAAGAACAGCAGGAAAACGACGATATACAGCAAGCGCTTCGCTTCGCGACTCGGTTCTTCGACATTGGTCCAGGACAGGCTGATCACTGACCAGACCAGCAACCCGAGCATAGGCAGGTAGACCCAACGCTGCTCATGGAACAGTTCCCTGAAGCGAGCTCGCGCTGGCCAGGCAAACACCAATGCCGGCAGCCAGATCAGGGCAATAAGGCCCTGTTGGTAGACCTTGTTGGACGGCGCAACGGCAATAGCCAGCAAAAACCACAGCAGCCCCGTCGACATCCATAGTTGCGCCCAGCGTGTTTCCTGCATCAATTTGCTCCTTGGATATTCACCCTGCCCAACCCGGCATGGTTAAAACTGAAACTTTTGGGCATCATTGCCCGCCACAGTGCCCGCTATTCCGACAAGGCTTTATACGATGCAATGTTCCCGACTTCCGCAAGACGCTTTAAATCGCATGATTGAAGGCGCCAGAGTACTGGAGGCTGACAGCTACGGCCCGAAAGTCTACCTGTTGCAGGATGGGAATATCCTCAAACTGTTTAGACGTAAACGCATATTTTCTTCTGCGATGTTCCGTCCGTACTCGAAACGTTTCATCGACAATGTCGCGGGACTGCAAAAGCTTGGCGTACCCACCCTTCAGGTACTGCAGTTCTATCGCCTGCAAGCGCCTGGCATGACGGCTGTGCTGTATGAACCTTTGCCGGGAGAAACCTTGCGCCAGATCGCCGGCAAGGAAGGCTTCACCTGGCAACAGGCCTTGCCCGCACTGGCCGGGTTGATACGCAGTCTTCATTCGTCGGGGATCTACTTTCGCTCACTGCATCTGGGCAACATCGTGGTCACGCCAGACAACCGGATGGGCCTGATCGATGTCGCTGACATGCGTTTTTTGCGTGCGCCACTGCCCAAGCATTTGATCAAGCGCAACCTGCGACACTTCGCGCGATATATTGCGCGCGAGAACCTGAACGGGAGCTTTCCAATGCAAGCACTCGAGCAGGCTGTCCTGTCGTCATGAAAGCAATGCGCGGGCAGCCTGACTGAAGTTCAGCCAAGCCTGCTCGGGCGCCAGCTCCTGGCGCTGGTCGGCAGCGACCGTCGTTGCGGAGTTGTTGAATGCGCGAACGATGACATCGCTCCAGGCATCGACATCAGCGGCAGCTGCATACAACCCCTTGTCAGCGAGCTGTTCACGGAACACTGGCAAGTCGCTGGACACCACCGGCACACCCGCCATCACAGCTTCTTGCATGATCAACCCGAGTCCCTCGCTCAGCGAAGGTATCGCGACCCAGTCGAAAGCACGGTAAAGCTGCGCGGCGTCAGTCAAATGACCTGGCAACGAGATACTGGAACCCAACCCGAGGTGGTCGATACGACCCTGCAGGGCCGCCCGGTTCGACCCTTCACCGATAATGACCAGGCGCAAATCGGCCCGCTGCCTCAAAGCGCCGGCAAATGCCTCAAGCAGGCATCCGAAGCCTTTCTTGTCTTCCAGTCGCCCCACCGCCCCAAGTACCGGCGTTCCGTCCACCGGCAAACCCAGACGGACACGAGCATCGTCTCGCGACAATACTTGCGAGCGAAAGGCAACTGGATCGAAGGCACTGCGTAGCGTAATGATGGGTAGTTGAAGATCCTGCCCCAGCTTGGTCGCCAAGGTGTCCGACACGGCAACCAATGTCAGCTGAGACGGCTTGAAGTGTTGAAAGAGGACTCGATCCTCGGCACGTATCCGCGTTGAGCCATGGAAAATAACGACAGCACGGATATGGGGGAGTTTTTTGAGCAGAGGCAAAAGTGCGCGCGCAACCCCAAGGCCATCAAGGAGCAGTAGTTTCGCACCGCTCTCCACCAGCGCCTTCTTGAAGCCAGCCCGCATCCAGGGTTTAGCCAGCCGCCAGAAATGTCGCCCTTTCAAGCGAGCAGAAGACAGCTTCCATTCCCTGGCACCATCAACATTCACGCCGCAGTCAGAAACACCGCCCTGGAGTAACCAGGTCTCTACCGGTGTTGTAGAACTGGTCTGCGACAGTATCTGCTGATGAACCTTGTGAATCGACGCGAATGGCGCACCGCCTGACCACATGACGTTGAGAATGCTCATAGCGCCCCAAGCCCATGCAGGACCTTGGGGAGAGATGCTCTGGTGCACTTAATTGATGAACCAGCCAATGCAGACTCCCAACAGTAGAGACAATGCAAACTTGATCTTTTCGCGCCGACTGCGACGCGCCTTGCGTTGACGCTCTTCCGATGTCTGGACGTGGAGCCCAAATCCGGTGTGGCAGACAGCATCGCCTTCCAGCGTCACAGCCGTCAAATTCAGCTGCGCGTACCGCTTGGACAACGCCTTCTCTCCGTCGTGCGCGGAATATGGAGCACACAGCCGATATTCCTTGATGCGGCGCAAACCTGGGTTCAGAGAAAAACTTTGCCACTCAGGCTTGTCGGAAATCAGCGGATAACAGGCCACGCCTGCGATGAATTCCCGCTCGCCCAAACGGATGTAAGGACTATGAACACTCAGATCATAAATATAGCTGCGCATCCAGACCTGGAGGATTTCCGGTCGCACCTCAAGAACCGCCAAAGAGTCTTCAACGAAACCTGGACGATAGAACTCCCAATCATCCTCACAATGGAAAATGTAGGGCGTCGTGACGTGTTCATAGGCCAGGTCGATGGACGCTAACTGACCCAGCTTGGGTCGATTGACGAAAACGGTGCAATGACCTTTCCAGCTAGCCGGAATGACCGAATGAACGGCATCGTCGCCTGCATCTTCGGTGATGAAGACCTCGCGAATGGCAGCCGTATTGAAGCGGTCAAAGCTTTCAAGGGTCGCCTTGAGCAGATCAAGACGGCCACAGCTGGTAACCACTAATGTGATGTCACTTCCTTTAGAAAACTGCACCAGACCTCCAATCAAGCCAAAGTGCCAGCAATATCGATGGCTGGCTACCCCTTGTCAAACGCCCAGTTTCAAGCGCGCCTTTTCCAAAAAACTCAACGGTGAGCGAGGACGTAATGTCGGCTCGAGTTCTTCGACAATACGCTGTCCGATACGCGCAAAACTGAGTTGACCAACCACCAGTTCGCGGCCATTGCGAGCGATACGTTGCGCCAGCTCCGGGTCTGCCCGCAGCTGCGCCAGTTTTTCCTGAAGCTGCGCGATGGTCTGGTAGAACACCACGTTGTGCATGTCCTGTAACCCCAGCGCGCGGCTTTCTGCCTCGCCCTGGTCATACGCCAGCAACACGCAACCGCACGCCATCGCTTCAAAGTTCTTGATCATGAACTCGCCCATACCGACATCGGCGCTGACGAAAAAGCGAATACGGTTGAGGGTTTCGCAATACTCTTCGCCAGACTTGGTCCGAGTGACCACCAGCGACTCTACGCGCCCCAACTCATCAAGCAGGGCTTTACGACCGCTGTAGGCGACGCTGTTGGTACTGCCGACAAATGCCAGCTCGATATCCCGCTCACGACCCCGGTCCTGCAGCAGTGTCTGGTCGTATCCCTTGGGAACGAACACCGCATCGAAGCCTTCCCCACGCAGACGCTCGGTGACCACATACCCCGAGCTGATCACCCGCACCCATGGCAGCTTGCGATAATGGGCGCTGAATTTACCGGTGTACTTGCACGGGATGTAATTCTGGTAAGCATCGTGTTCCAGAAAGACCAGGTTGGGCACGGTCTGGATGAACCTTACCTGCCTTATTTCTTTTTTGAATCGCAGGAAAAACACAATGCGATCGTAGAGCGTCACGTCGACGTGCTTGCGAAAGTAGCCGCGCAAGTCGCCCTGTTCTTCACTGGTCAGCTCACGTTTGTCGCAATCGCAATGCTCGGCGATGCCGTCATAGAGTCGATCCAGGATCGCCCTCTGCTCCTTCTGCACCAGAAACAGAACTTTCAATTGTTTTCTCTCTTTCCAGACAGCTCTTGGACCCAGAACAATTCGTGGCGCCGCACCGTTTTACGGAAAAACTCATTCTCGCCATAAACCGGCCAGCGTCGGGCAGCCAGACATCGCTGTATCACACGCCGAAGAAGTCGTTTGAGGGGAAGTCGCGGCTGAAGGTCATGCATCATGCCCAGCGACATTGCCTTGTGCCATTGTTTCTCGGTCGACAGGCCCAGCGTCCATGGCCGCAACGGCTCATCCGCCGTGATCTGCGGCGGAAGCGCCACTCCCGTGCCAGCGTCGCCCATCGGCCAGCGATCGTTGTCGTGCAAATGGTTGGCGTAGTACAGCAGGGTTTCAGGCTGCCAGGTTGTCGCGGCAAGCGCCTGCAGGACAGCCTGCTGCGAGCAGAGGTGATCTGGGTGAGGGTCGAAGCGAGGGTGCGGCAACACAATGACTTGAGGCTGGATGCGCTCGATCAGCTCGTGCAGATCCCCAAGCAGATTGTTCCAGGACGGCACGCCATCGACATCGCTGTGCAGGGCAAACGGATTGAATCGTCGGAAGTATCGGGTATCTCCCAGTTGCGCATCATTCGATGCCACCGGCTCAGCAGGTGCCCGTTGCATGACGGGCAACTGAAGACAGAAGTAACCCAACTGGATACAGCGCTCCTGCGGAACACCGCCCCATAACGGCACGCTGACACTGTCCCAGGCACGAAGAGAGCCTTTCAGCCGCGACGCTTCAACGCGATCGAGCCCCATCTGCTGATAGTGCCCGGCCTCGATTTCACCGGCAGTCAACGTCACGATCCAGCTTTGCTCGGCGCTGCTGTACAGCCCGAACGCGGCCAGTTCGGCGTCGTCGGCGTGGGGGGCGATGACCATCACCCGCTTGTTGCGGTAGTCCGGGTACTCGAACGCCCAAAGCACCGGCTCGCCGAGTAGTCGGCAGAATCGACCACGAAGCTGCAATTCGCCTTGGGATAACGCCGACGATTGACCACTGAGATTGAGGTAACGCAGACCATCGACGCCGCGTTCAAAGGTTTGCCGGTCGGGGTTGCTGCCGCCCGATAGCTCGACAACCGGGTCAATGAAGCGCCCCAGCCAGTTACTTTTAATTCGCAGCGCCAGTATCAACGTGGCGTCGTCGACCAGCATGACACCGTCATCCAGCCTCAAGCGCTCACCGTCCAGATGGACCTTCGGCTGCTGAGTGTAGGGCGGAAAAATGTATTGGTAATCGTCTGCGGGGGAATAAAACAAATGGTCAGCGAACCAGGCTTCGTGGGCAACCCAGCCCAGCACCGCAAGTACCACCGGCAACCACCAGACCACCAACACCCCTATGGCGATCAGCAACAAAAGCGCAATGATGAGACCAAAACGTTTATTGCGCCGATGGCGCTTGAGCAGTTGTTGTTTGCGGCTCATGGGCTGTCTCATACGGTGAATACCGGCACAGGATTGCACCAGCGATCCTTGTATTCACGGTCGGCGCGACCAAAGGAAAAACGCAACGGTTTGTCCAGCGCCCGGGCATGCTCCCACGCACTTTGGGTATTGAGAAAACTCAACACGCTCCCAGGACTGAACTCGCTGGTTTCGGGGTCGACGCCACCGTTGATGTACTCGACGCTGATCCATTGCGGTGCTTCAACGCGGTAAACCAGCTGAATCGCAATCGGCGCATCGTTAAGGAAAATCACCGAGCCGATCAGCAGCTCTCGCAGCAACTCGATGACCTCAGCCATGCGCTCGGCCCCCGTTGCAGGAAAACCCCAGCGACGCTGGAACAGGTCGCAATAGATCGCTGCCAGCTCGCTGCTGGAAAAGTCGGTGACCGGCCGCACCACTCCGCCCGCCTCTTCCAGCAAACGCAATTCACGGCGCTGGTTATAGCGAAATTTCTTCGACAGTTCTTCAGGAGTGCGGGCCATGGCCAATTGCTCGGTCTGCGCCTTGAGGCCGATAAAGCGGCCTTCGTTCAGCGCCGACAGATAACGCGCGCGATGACGCAACGGCGCCTGGGCATCGGCAACAGCCGGCAGGATGAGTTCGGCATTACCCAAGTCGAACAAACCCTTTTTACCGCTGCGCTTAAGCACATCCTTGGACAAGGCAAGGTCGCGGCCCCAGGTCGGAATCGCTGCTTTGATCTCCCCGTCTTGTTCCCACGCCAGATATCGCACCGGGATTGCGGCCAATTGTGCCAGCCGTTCGACCACCATGGGATGAGTGGCGACGCTACCGCCAAAACGCTGCCAGGCGTCGGCATAAGTCGAGGCATCGATGACCGACCAGCCACGTTCACGCCAGCTTTGAAATCTGTTGAGCATCAGGCCCTCGGTGCCAGTTCGCGAACACGCGGCAAACGCCAGAAAGCGTCACGCACGGCTTGATCGCTGAAGCGTTCATGCAAGCGGTCGAGCATCAGCTCGGCACACTGGCGACGCTGTTGCTCATCCATCGCTGCCAAATGTTGAAGTCCTTGAGCCAAACGCTCGGCATCGCCCAGCGGAAACAGAATGCCGACACCCTCAACGACTTCCCTGGCACCGCCCGCCGCTGTAGCGATTAACGGCACACCGGCGACCATGGCTTCCAGGAGCACCATGCCGAAGGGTTCGTGATCGGAGCTCAAGGCAAAGACATCGAAGGCACGAAAGTAACGTCGGGCCTCAGGCACCTGACCGAGAAACAGCACGCGATCGCCGATTCCCAGTTCACGCGCCAGGCTTTTGAGGTCCTGCTCCAGCCGACCGGTACCCAGAATGACCAACTGACTGTGACTCGGCAAACCCGGCAATGCCGCAGCAAAACCATGCAGCAGCGTAGTCTGGTCCTTGTCTGGATGCAGCCGACCGACATTACCCACGATCCAGGCATCCATCGAAAGGCCGAGGGTTTCCCGGGCTTCCTGAATCGATACCTGGCCGTCTAGCAACGCCTGCACGTCAATTCGGTTGTAGAGCGTCTGAATCCGGTCGGCCGGCCATTTCGGCAGGCTCTCGCGCATGTCGTCGCGCACAGCATCGGAAACGCCCAGCAGGCTCAGGCGTTTACGAAAAATATGGGCGAAGAGTTTGCGTGTGCCGCGTTTGTAATCACCAAACGCGTGATGCACGCCAATGACCGGTAATGAAGTACCGAGCAAGGCGATATAGATGGGTTTGAAACGGTGAGCAATGCAGAAACTGAAATTGCGCGAAGCGGCAATCTTGCGCAGATCGCCGATGGCACCCAGCTTCAGGCCACGAATGGCTTTGGAGCTGTATTCCATGAACAACACTTCATCGCTGGCACAGCCCGCAGCCACGTCGGCATCGGCGACCCCGGTCAGGAACACGGTGGTCACTCGATAGCCGGTACCCGCGAACAGACTGGCATACTGCCGGGCGCAGTCCAGAAACGGCCCGTCATAGCCGTGACAGAACTGCAGCACATGGCGTTCAGCCGAGCGAGTCATATGCGTCCGCGCCCTCTTTGACGACCAGAATGTCTTCCATGATCAGATACTGTAGATCGGACCCGAAGAACATGTTCAGGGCGTCGGTCGGCGAGCAGATCATGGGTTCGCCGCGGCGGTTGAGGGACGTATTCAGCGACACGCCGTTACCGGTGAGCACTTCAAGTGCCTTCATCATGTCGTAGTAGCGCGGGTTGTATTCGCGCTTGAGCACCTGGGCGCGGGACGTACCGTCTTCGTGGACGACTTCCGGTACGCGGGTCTTCCACTCTTCCGCCACTTCAAAAGTGAACGTCATGAACGGGGCCGGGTGATCGATCTTGATCATCTGCGGCGCGACGGTGTCGAGCATCGACGGGCAGAAAGGCCTCCAGCGCTCGCGGAACTTGATCTGGTGGTTGATCCGGTCAGCCACGCCGGTGGCACTTGGGCAACCAATGATCGAACGACCGCCCAACGCACGCGGACCAAACTCCATCCGGCCCTGGAACCAGGCCACAGGGTTGCCATCGACCATGATCCTGGCGATGTTTTCCGGCATGTTGTCGAGCTTGCGCCAAACAGGCTTGCTTGGGTGGCGAGCACACGCGGCAAGCACGTCTTCGTTGGTGTACGACGGGCCGAGGTAGACGTGTTCCATCTTCTCGACCGGCACGCCACGGGCGTGGGACACATAAGCCGCCGCACCCACCGCAGTACCGGCGTCGCCGGATGCAGGCTGTACGAACAGTTCCTTGACGTCATCGCGGGCAATGATCTTCTGGTTGAGCTTGACGTTCAGCGCACAGCCACCGGCGAAGGCCAGCTTGCCGGTTTCCTTGAGCACATCGCCCAGGTAGTGGTCGATCATCTGCAGCGAGAGCTTTTCGAACAGCGCCTGCATGCTCGCGGCGTAGTGGATGTAAGGCTCGTCGGCAATGTCGCCTTCGCGCTTTGGACCCAGCCACTCGATCAGCTTTGGCGAGAAGTAGAAGCCTTTGCCCTTCTCTTTATAACGACGCAGACCGATGACATTCGCGTATTCGGTGTTGATCACCAATTCGCCATTCTCGAAAGAGGCCAATCGGGAGAAATCGTACTTGCTGGCATCGCCATACGGCGCCATGCCCATGACCTTGAACTCACCGTCGAGCATCTCGAAACCGAGGAATTCGGTGATCGCGCCGTACAGGCCGCCGAGGGAGTCCGGATCGAAGAATTCCTTGATCTTGTGAATCTTGCCGTTTTCGCCGTAACCGAAGAACGTCGTGGCGTACTCACCCTTGCCGTCGATCCCCAGGATCGCGGTTTTCTCTTTGAAACCGGAGCAGTGGTAAGCGCTGGAGGCGTGGGCCAGGTGATGCTCAACCGGCTCGATCTTGATTTTCTTCGGATCGAAGCCCAGTTGCTCGAGGCACCAGACAATCTTGTTGCGATAGCGCTTGTAGCGACGGTTGCCCATCAGGATCGCGTCAAGAGCGCGGTCCGGGGCATACCAGTAACGCTTGGCGTAGTGCCAGCGGGCCTTGCCAAACAGGCTGATAGGCGCGAACGGGATCGCTACTACGTCAACGTCGGACGGTTTGATACCTGCCTGTTCGAGACAGAACTTCGCCGATTCGTAAGGCATGCGGTTCTTTGCATGTTTATCGCGCACAAAGCGCTCTTCCTCAGCCGCCGCAACCAGCTTGCCGTCGATGTACAAAGCAGCGGAAGGATCATGGCTAAGGGCGCCGGACAGGCCAAGAATCGTCAATGCCACAGGGGTCTAGCCTCTTTAGTCTGCATGCAGGCGCAAGGCGCCTCGAAAATTGATGTGCCCCTCGCAAGGGGCGAGAGACAGCTAAAGGGCGGGATTATAGCGTAAACATGGCGGGAATGACCCGGCGGTTGTTTACACCGGTCTGTCGCAACAGAACGCTTCGCATGGTGGTGCCTTCACTTGATCCAGAGGCTTCCGTCCTCGCTCTGGCGATAAATGGTGTAAGGCAAGATGACAGTGTCCAGTACGCCGGAAACCACAATGTCGAGAAAGATCAGTGGAATAGAGCCCACTTGGGCTGAACCTGCCGTCTGGCTGGGTGGCGAGTTGAGTATGCAGAAGTCGTAGGCCAGACCGCTGTAGACACGCGGTATGGATTGACAGTAGGTCTGCCTTTTCCGCAGATCCTTTGCCGTTTCAGCCTCATCCTGAAAGACCGTAACGACGGTTCCGCAGCCGGATAAGGCCAGTGCGACAGCACCCATCGCCATACTCATTTTTATAGTCACAAGCTGCCCTCCGAAAACGTCAGGCAAGCTAGCATCGCGACTATTCAGGGCATAGCTCATGAATCTGAGGATGATGTAGGACAGTTCATAAAAACTTGTCCGCCAGATCTCGGGAGATTGCTCGCGAAGGCGATTCAGGCAGCGCTGGAGATATCTCTGGGCAGACGCTGATCAATAACCTGATACAGCGCACTGCCCTCTGGCCAGTTACGCATGAACCTTGCCCGATCCCGCGCATAGGCTGGGGCAAAGCTGCTTACCGAAGTGTGCTGACGCATCGCATCCAGATCGATCAGCGCCCAACGGTCCTGCTGCCAGAACAGATTGTGCCCTTTGAAATCACCATGACTGATCCGCTCGCCAATCAGCTCGGCGAACAGATGATCCAGCGCCAGCAGCTCAGCTTCAGGCGCATCGCCGCTCTCAACGTAGGGCGCAAAGCGCTCGATAATGTCCGGCCCCGGCAAAAATTCAGTCACCAGGTAAGCCCGACTCCGCAGCCAGAAAAAACGCTTCTCCAGCATCGCCAGTGGCTTGGGTGTCGCAATGCCAAGGAACGCCAGGCGGTTACCTTCGCGCCAGGAGTGCCAGGCACGGCTCGGACGCCAGAAGCGTTTGAGCCAGTGAGCGAAGCCTTTGATGTTGTAGCGCTTGATTACCAGCGTGCGACCATCAATCTGGACTTTTCCTACGCTCGCAGCGCCACCGGTTTTATAAAGATGCCCCTGATCAAGCAAGGCGTCTGCCTGATCCAGCACCGGCAACATCGCCGCCTCTTCTTCTCGCCGTATAGCCCGCAATCCAAATGCGCCGCGCTGGACGCTGAACAGCGTGCACTCGCGCCCCACCTTGTCCAGGAAGTCTTTGAGCCGCCAACTACGCACCTTGTTGATCTGCTTTTGCAGCGCCTCCATCGGTAACGCATGTTCGCCATTGCTCAGCAGGTAATACACCAGCAGCTCTTCGGTGAACGGTTCCAGGGATTTAGGCAACTGGGCAAAAAACACACCCAGGTTTTCCAGCACTTTCTGTCGTGAAAGCGGCTGTCCCGGTGTTTCTGCACAGATACCGGCACCATCAATCAGGTACAACCGACCGCGCTGACGCAGCAGGTTGTCCAGATGCAGGTCTTCCTGCCACAAGCCTTTTCGATGCAGCTGGCCAATCGCGCCCAGGGCATCGGCCAACACCGCCGATTGCTCGTCCGCGAGCATTGGCAGGGATTCGACCTGTTGCCAGGCATCCCCCAGGCTGTGGGCACCTTCGAGAAAATCGAACAGCAGCCAACCACCCTCACCCTCTTTCAATCCATCGGCGAGCAGCAAGGGTGTTGTCAGTCCTTGATCAGCCAGCAAACGCACGCCGTTGAGCTCACGCTGAAAGTGTCGCGATGCTTTGCTACCGACCAGCAACTTGGCCAGCACCGGCCGACCACGCCACACACCGGCACCGACATAGCGCTGTCCCGGCAACACTCGCAACAAGGTCAGCAACTGCAAGTCAGCAGGCCCGGCAGCATCTGCCAGTGAGATGCTCAGCGGCAGGCTCGGGCTGCGCCCCGCGTTTTTCAGTTCGGATAAACGCATCAACGCACTCCCTTGTAACTGCGCCGCGCGGTCAGCCGCACCAGCCAGGTGTCGATAAGCGAGCTGTCCGGCGATTGAACCAGGTAGGCCGCCAGCAACTCGCGCAACTGAGCGTCGTTCCACTGTGGCGCTCGGCGCAGTAACGGTTCCAGGTCCTTGACCCGATCACGAAGACCGAACAGCAATGGCCGGGTCTTTTCCAGATCGATGAGCTGGGCTTGATAACCGTCGCCGGTCGCCTGAAGAAAAATGTGTTTGGGGTAAAAGCAGCCGTGAACCTGACGAGCGCCGTGCAGGCGTCGAGCCAACTGCCCACAGGCGTTCATGATCGCCGAGTGCTGCGCCTCGCTCAGCTCCGACCAGCGCTGCAACAGCGAATCCAGATCGTCCCAGCCATCCAGCGCACGGGTCAGCAGAATCGCCCGGACTTCACCCTCGACCTTGCGTTCGCCGTAGAACGCGGCTTTCAGTGCTGGAATTCCAAGGTTTTCGTAACGACTGATATTGCGAAACTCACGAGAGAAACTTGGCTCGCCAAAGGGCGCATGCAGCGTGCGCATCTGATAGTTGCTCTGGCGCTTGAGGTAGTAGCCATGACCTTCAAGATCCAGGCGAAACACGCTGCTCCAGCCACCGCGCGCGGTGTTGGGTTCATCCACCGCCTCGAGTTGCTTGGCCCAGAGCGCATCAAAATTGCCGAGCCCGTGACGCTCCAGCAGCGCACGGTCTTCAGCCGCCAGAAAGTCAGTCATTCGCGTCCCTCGAAAAATCTTACAACGTGCCGAATGCGCTTTTTGTCCGCGTCATTCAGACGATCACGTTGGCGATACTGCAGGTAAAAGCGCAGGCGCTGAGTGGCCGACAGTTGATACTTGGCGACTTTGTCGAGGCACGCCAGATCCTTGGTAATACGGTACTTGAGCCAGAAACCGCGCCAGAAATCCCCGTTGGGGCAATCGATCAGGAACAGTCGGGCCTGATCATCGATCAACAGGTTGCGCCATTTCAGATCGTTATGGGTGAACCGGTGGTCGTGCATGATCCTGGTATAGCCAGCCAGTTGCCGGCTCACGGTATCGACCCATGCACGATCTCGCAGCTTCGGATCGTGCCGCTCGGCCAGGACCGACAAATCTTCGGTATGCGGCAATTCACGGGTAATCATCGCCCCGCGATCATAGGCCGCGCCGCGCCGTTCCAGCCCCCAGGCCACGACTTCGGCTGTCGGGATACCCCACTTGGCGAAGCGTTTGAGGTTCTGCCACTCGGCTTTGACACGAGGCTTGCCCAGGTACCGACGCAAGCCCTTACCGGCACCGACGTAGCGCTTGACGTAATAGTTGACGCCATTGCGCTCGACCCGGATGACTTCGGACAACGGGTCGCGGGTCAGGCGCTCGCCCTGAAGCGAAAACACCGCTTCGAGACTGCCGAAATCTTCTGCCAGGTCGCTGTAAGCCGGTTCAAGTTTCCAACCCGACATCAGAGCGCGTCCCCGTATCGCTGCTTACGATCGTAAAGCTTGTTGGCCTTGCCTTCGAGCCAGGCCAGCAACGCCGCTTCTTCCGCCAGGATCTGGCGCAGCGGCTGCTGAAAGTAGCCTTTTAGAAAGCGCAATTTGTCGCGTTGGGTGAGGCCGATATCGAGGGCCGAAAAATACAAGGCGGCCAGGTCTTTGTTGCGCCAGCGTTGAGTGATCGCCGGGCGAGTCTGGGCTCGATGCAGATCGATGATCGAGAGCTTGAAGTCTCCCGCCGTCACGGGTTTGTCGATGTGCAGCAGGAAGTGGCAGATGTAGCAGTCGCGGTGGTTGACCCCGCCGCGGTGCATCATGCCGGTCATGCGCGCCACTTCGGCAATCAATGCGCGCTTGAGTGCGGGTTCCGGCGGCTGCTTGCGCCAGTTGATGCTGAAGTCTTCGAGGCTGACGGTCGGCGCCAGTTCTTCGGTGACGATAAACGAATGCTGGTCTGCGGGGTTGCTGCCCTTTTCGCCATAGGCGACAGCCGTCATGGTCGGCACACCGACTTCTTTGAGGCGCTCAATGGCCTTCCATTCCTGCCCGGCGCCGAGCACCGGCAGCTTGGCCGTGAGCAGGTTCTTGAAAATCTCGCCCCAACCGATGCCACGGTGAATCTTCACGAAGAACCCATTGCCATCAACGACGGTACGCAGGGTCCTGCGCGCTTCGAGTTCGCGATACACCTCGCCCTCAAGGCGTTCGACTTCGGTAAAAGGATCGCGTCCAGCCCACAGGCTCTTGAACGGTTCAGCCAGCATCAACTTCATTAAGCGTGCTCCGCCAGAATCACATCGGCCGCGTGCTGCGGCATGCTATAGAGGTCGGCCGTCTCAGCGAAGGCCAGACCGTTGCGGCTCCAGGCCGCGCGGGCATGAGGATCTTTCAACATATCGGTCAGGTAACGGTTCAGCTGGGTCTGATCGAAAGGCTCGTCCAGCACCAGGCCAGCGTCGGCCTCGGCGATGTAATGGGCATAACCACACACCGCACTCACCAGCACCGGCAACCCGGCCACCACGGCTTCGAGCAACACGGTTCCGGTGTTTTCGTTGTACGCCGGGTGGATCAACAGGTCGGCGCCCAGCAGAAAACGCGGAATGTCGCTGCGTCCCTTGAGGAACGTCACGTTATCGCCAAGCCCCAGCGTCGCGCTCTGCATCTGGAATAATTTGGGGTCGTCCTGGCCAATTACAAACAGCCGGGTACGTTTCTTCAGATCAGCGGGCAATGCGGCCAGGGCTTTCAGGCTGCGATCGACGCCCTTGGTCTTGAAGCCGGAGCCGATTTGCACCAACAGCAGCTCGTCGTCTTTCAGGTTGAATTCGCGACGAAATTCAGCGCGAATCTCGGCCGCATTCGGCGGCGCACGACGGTCCTGGGAGATGCCCGGCGGCAGCAAATGGAAACGCTCCAGCGGTGTGTCGTAATGCTTGATGAACAGCGGTTGCTGAACTTCGGAAATCATCAGGACTTCGGTCTTGGCGTCCTTGGCGAACACCGCACGCTCATACTCGGCAAAATGCCGGTAGCGGCCCCAGCGACGGTAAAGGGAATTGCGCAGGTTCTGCGCCTTGTCCTCGAAGCACCCGTCGGCGGCGTAGTAGACGTCCAGACCCGGCATTTTGTTGAAACCGATCAATCGGTCGACCGGGCGCCTGGCCAGGTCCGCCGCCATCCACTCGCTGAGCTTTTCGTTGCGGCGATGGTTGAAGAACGCTTTGACCGGCGCCACCAGCACTTCGAAACCGGGCGGAATGTCGCCTTCCCAGATGAGCGTATAGACGCGGATCTGATGACCACGCTGCTGACACTCCAGCGCGATGCGCATGAAGTCACGCTGCAAGCCCCCGAATGGAAAATACTTGTACAAGACGAATGCCAATTGCATCAGCGCAGCTCCTCAGCCAGTAACAACGTGCTCAGTCGGGTCGCGACACGCTCGGGATTCAAACGCGTGAAGCACAGGGGCCACTCGCGTTTCAGGTCGAACCGACGAGCATCTTCAGCCGTCGGTTGATAAGTGCATTTCTTTTGCAGGCACGGCGCACAGGGGAAATCGCTCGCCATGTGAATCTGGGACTTGCCGTAGGCACCGGTCAGGCCGGGGTTGGTTGGGCCGAACAATGAAAGCGTCGGCACGTCCAGCGCGGCCGCCAGATGGCCCAGACCGGTGTCCACTGCCACACAGGCTTGCGCCCCGGCAAGCACTTTGCCAACGCCCGCCAGGTTCAGCTTCGGTAGCACTTCGACGTGTCGCATGTCTTTGGCGATGCGCTCGGCCCTGGCTTTCTCTGCCGGGTTGCCCCACGCCAGTTTCACCCCGACGCCCAGATAGCCTACGCGCTCGGCCAGCTCGCGCCAGTACGCCTCCGGCCAGTGCTTGGTGTCCCAGGTGGTTCCGTGCAGGAACAGCACGTAAGGATTTTTGCGTGGCAGCTCCACCAGTCGTTCAACGTTCAGGCCATAGTCGCCCAGGCCTTTGGGCAAGTCATAACCCAGGGCCACGGCGAACAACTGACGCACACGCTCGACCGCGTGCTGCCCACGGGCGACGGCAAGACGCCGGGAATAGAAGCGCGCAGCGATCGGTTCACGGGCGGAGTTTTTGTCCAGCCCGGCCACCGGCGCTTTGACGTAACGGGTCAGCAGCGCACTTTTCAGCAAGCCCTGGGCATCGATGACCAGATCGTATTTCGTGGCGCGAACGCTTTGCTTGAAGCGCTTCCACTCGCCGCTCTTGAGGGTCTGCCAGATGTTCTTGCGCCAGCGACGGATCGCCACCGGAATCACCTTGCCCACGGCGGGATGCCAGGTCGGAATTTCGGCGAAACCTTCTTCCACGACCCAATCGAACTGGATGCCAGGAATTGCCCGTGCCGCGTCAGTCAGCGCCGGCAACGCGTGGATCACGTCACCCAGCGATGAAGTCTTGATCAACAGTACCCGCAAACTAATTGACCTCGACCACAGTGCCCTGCAACCGCTGCAAGGCTTCGTTCACCGCTTGCGGCATGAGCTGGCGCAAGCAGTTGTAATGACCAAAGCGGCACGTACGGTCGAAGCAAGGGCTGCATTCAATGCCCAGGCGAACGATTTCGACGTGCTCGGCCAAGGGTGGCGTGAAGCCTGGCGACGTCGAGCCGTAGACCGCAACCAGAGGACGGTTCAGTGCGGCGGCGACGTGCATAAGGCCCGAGTCGTTAGACACCACCGAGTCGGCGCAGGACAGCAGATCAATGGCTTCAGCCAGGGACGTTCCGCCGCTGAGGTTCACCGACTCCTCGCGCAGGCCAGGGATCAATCGGGCGCGAATGTCTTCGCCCACCGCGTGATCGTTTTTAGAGCCGAACAACCAGACCTGCCATCCTTCACGAATCTTCGTTTCGGCGACCTTGGCGTAATGCTCGGACGGCCAGCGCTTGGACTCACCGAACTCGGCGCCTGGGCACAGCGCCAATACCGGGCGGTCGAGGGTCAGGCCGAATTTGGCCAGAGCCGCCTCGCGGGTGACCGGATCGATCTGCAGGGTTGGCCGGGGATAGGGTTTCGGCAGCTCGGCGCCGGGCTCGTAAGCCAGCGCCATGAAGCGCTCGATCATCAGCGGATAGCGTTCTTTATCCAGCGTGCGCACGTCATTGAGCAGGCCGTAGCGAAACTCGCCACGCCAGCCTGTGCGTTTGGGAATGCCGGCGAAGAACGGCACCAGCGCCGACTTGAGGGAATTGGGCAGCAGGATCGCCTGGTCGTACTGGCCGGCCAGGGATTTGCCGATGCGCCGGCGGGTCGCCAGCTCGAGAGCGCCGTGGCCGAGCGGAAAGCTCAAGGCCTGACGGACTTCGGGCATGCGTTCCAGAATCGGCCGGCTCCACTCGGGGGCCAACACGTCGATTTCGCATTGCGGGTGGCGCTGTTTAAGACACTGAAAGAGTGTCTGCGCCATCACCATGTCACCGACCCAACTGGGCCCAACGATCAGAATTTTCATGTGGTTTCCAAAAACGAACCGGGGAGGCTTACGCCTCCCCGCCTCGAGAATCACTGTGGAAGCATGCAGGCTTGCGATGGGTCATCACCTTCAACATGACTGTCGACTGTCACTCCGCTATCGCGAGCAAGCTCGCTCCCACATTGGGTATTGGTGCACATCCAGTGCGGTGCAGCTTAGCTGCCTCAATCTACAAAACAATGAAGATCTACTGTGGGAGCAAGCCATGTGGCGAGGGGATTTATCCCCGTCGGGTCGCGAAGCGGCCCTAAAAAATGGGACTGCTGCGCAGTCCAACGGGGATAAATCCCCTCGCCACATGGCTCGCTCCCACAGGGTAATACGGTGCTGCCAATCTCCGGTTTTAGCTTAGCCCCAACTCGCGCCAGATTCGCAGCACCTGCCGTCGTTCGTCCGCGAACTGATCGCCAGGTATTACGCCAGCATCCTTCTGCAAGGCCTGTCGGTGCGCGGCAGAACGATAGGCTTTATAGGCCTCGCGCAACAAACCGGCGTCTTCGGCGGGCATCAGCCCTTCCTCCTCCAACCCTTCCAGAATGCGGATATTGTCGGTCCAGCGCAGCAATGACGGGTGCGTTTCGGACCACGCCAGGGCCGCGTATTGCACCATAAATTCAATATCGACGATACCTCCGGCATCCTGCTTGAGATCGAACGGCGCGGTGGCTTCGAAAGCATTTGTCCCGGTGCCGGCCGCCGTGCTCTTGCTGCCGAGGTTATCGCGCATCTTGGCGCGCATCTCGCTGACCTCCTGGCGCAAGGTCGGCAAGTCCCTTGGTTTACCCAAAATCGCCGCACGGACTTTCTCGAACGCCTGCCCCACATCCTGACTGCCCAGCAGTACTCGCGCCCGCACCAATGCCTGGTGCTCCCAGGTCCAGGCTTCGTTTTCCTGATAACGCGCAAACGCACCCAGCGAACTCACCAGCAAGCCCGACGCACCGGATGGTCGCAGGCGCATATCCACTTCATACAGCTGGCCCGAGTTGGTTTGGGTCGTGAGCAAGTGAATGATCCGCTGCCCGAGCCGGGTGAAGAACTGGGCCCCATCAATCGGTTTTGCCCCGTCCGTTTCTGCCTGCGGATCACCGTCGTGGATAAACACCAGGTCCAGGTCGGAACCATGCCCGAGTTCCAGTCCGCCGACTTTCCCATAACCGACAATGACGAAGCCGGGATCGCACAACGTGCCGTCAGTGCGCAGGGGCGTGCCATATTTGGCCACCGTTTGACGCCAGGCCAGTGCCAGCACTTGCTCCAGGATCGCTTCCGCCAGCCAGGTCAGGTAATCACTGACTTTCATCAGCGGCAGGCTGCCGGCGATTTCCGAGGCGGCAACACGCAAGCGGTGCGCCAGTTTGAAATGGCGCAGCGCTTCCATTTGCTGCTCGAGGTCGTCTTCAGGAATTCGTGTCAGGCGTTCGCGCAGCTCGGCGGCCAATTCCGGCGCCAGGGGCGGCTTGAACAACCGGCCTTCGTTAAGCAGTTCGTCGAGCAACAACGGGAAGCGGGTGATCTGCTCGGCAATCCACGGGCTCGCGGCACACAGGGTTAGCAGGCGGCGAAGTGCACCCGGGTTTTCGGTCAGCAACACCAGGTACGCGGAACGACGGGCGACAGCCTCCACCAATGGCAATACCCGCTCCAGCACCAGGTCCGGGTTGGCGTGCTCCACGGCCTGAGCCAGCAGCCGCGGAATAAAGGCGTCGAGCCGTTCGCGACCGAGGCGCTGCATGGCGCGCAATTGCGGGCTGCCCCGCAGACTGGCCAAGGTTTTCAAGGCTTTTGAAGCGTCCGCAAAACCTCCGTCCTCCAACTGGCGGCAAGCGGCTTCTTCATCCTGAGCCTCTTCCCACAGCGGCAGCCACTCACCCCCGACCACCACTTCGCTCTCGGTGCCTTCCTCTTCGTCGGGATCGGCGATCACCTGACCGAAGTGCCAGGCCACACGATCGCGCCAGTACATCAATTGCTCGTGGAAGGCAGGCCAATCGGCAAAACCCATCATAAAAGCAATGCGCGCCTGATCCTGCGCGCCGTCCGGCAACATCTGGGTCTGGCGGTCGGCGATCGCTTGGATCGCATGTTCGGTGTAACGCAGGAATTCGTAGCCTTCGCGCAACTCGCTGATCACCGCGGGTGGCAGGTACCCCTGGCCTTCCAGTGTGCTCAGTACTTTTAATAGAGGGCGTTGTTGCAAGCTCAGGTCGCGACCGCCGTGAATCAGCTGGAAAGCCTGAGCGATAAATTCGACTTCGCGGATGCCGCCAGAGCCGAGCTTGATGTTGTCAGCCATGCCCTTGCGGCGGACTTCCTGCTGGATCAGCTGCTTCATGGTGCGCAGCGCTTCGATGGCCGAGAAGTCCAGATACCGTCGGTAAACGAAAGGACGCAGCATCTCCTGCAATTGCGCGCCGGCCACCTGATCGCCGGCCACCACCCGCGACTTGATCATCGCGTAGCGTTCCCAGTCGCGCCCCTGATCCTGGTAATACTGCTCCAGCGCATTGAAGCTCAGCACCAGGGCACCTGCCGAACCGTAGGGCCGCAGGCGCATGTCAACGCGGAACACGAAGCCGTCGACAGTCATGGGGTCCAGCGCTTTGATCAGGCGCTGACCGAGGCGTATGAAAAATTCCTGATTATCCAGCGAGCGCTTCACACCGACGGTTTCGCCGCCCTCGGGGTAGGCGAAGATCAGGTCGATGTCCGACGACAGGTTCAGCTCGACCGCGCCAAGCTTGCCCATGCCCAGGATGACCATTTGCTGCGCCTCGCCGCTGCGCCGTCCCGTAGGTACACCGAACTGCTGGCAATGGCGCGCGTACAACCATTGATAGGCCTGATCGATGCTGGCATCGGCCATGTCCGAAAGGTCGCGGCAGGTCTGGACCAGATCGGCCTGCCGGGTCAGATCGCGCCAGATGATCCGCACCTGATGGCGGGTGCGCTGCCGACGCAAGACACGCCCCAATTCGTCCTCGGTTTCAGCCAGCCCTACTGCCGCCGCGATCTGCGCACACAGTTCACCGGGGGCAAAGCCACGGTCGAGTTCGCCGGACTGCACCAGTTCAAGCAGCATTAAAGGGTCACGCACACTCTGTTCGGTGACAAAGTCGCTGGCGGCGGTAATACGGGCAAATTGGGCCCAACGTTCAGGCGTCCAGCCGGACAGGTTCGAGTCGCCATCGAGTGCAGCGACGGCTTCACGGAACGACTGCTCGGCACGGGTGACAAACGGCAGGAGTATGGCGGGCAGTTCGGCAAGCGAAGGGAGGCTCATGGTCTATCCTTGATCGGCGTGTAACGGGCTGCATGTAGTGATTTTCGAAAACCCACTACCTGATCGACTGTCGAACAAAGGTTAGAAATAGCTGAAATTCTTTTAATGTTGGCAGCGATCATCAAGCTTTCACCTTTTTCGGTTGGCAAAAGACCAACCTTAACGATTATTCTCACAACGCAGCTGGAGGCCACAAGCCGCTCATCTGTAGTTTTACTACTCGTCTATACATTCGAAAGGCTGAAATGCCCGAAGATTTGTAGTAAAACTACACGCCGCCGGAACAACCTCTCGGCAATCCAAGAATTTATATCGTCTGCCCACAAGGCCAGTCGCAAACTCAGGCAACCGATTCTGGAAGCCTTTCCGCCCTGGAGCAAGCCATGCAAGACCTCGATCCCGTCGAAACCCAGGAATGGCTGGACGCCCTGGAATCGGTTCTCGACAAAGAAGGCGAAGACCGCGCTCACTATCTGATGACCCGTATGGGCGAACTGGCGACCCGTAGTGGCTCGCAGCTGCCATACGCCATCACCACGCCTTACCGCAACACGATTCCTGTGACCCACGAAGCACGCATGCCTGGCGACCTGTTCATGGAACGCCGCATTCGCTCGTTGGTTCGCTGGAACGCGATGGCCATGGTAATGCGTACGAACCTGAAAGATTCTGACCTCGGCGGTCACATCTCCAGCTTCGCCTCCAGTGCGACCCTGTATGACATCGGCTTCAACTACTTCTTCCAGGCCCCGACCGAAGAACACGGCGGCGACCTGATCTACTTCCAGGGCCACACCTCGCCAGGCGTCTATGCCCGCGCGTTCATGGAAGGCCGCATCACCGAAGACCAGATGAACAACTTCCGCCAGGAAGTCGACGGCCAGGGCTTGTCGTCCTACCCGCACCCTTGGCTGATGCCTGACTTCTGGCAGTTCCCGACCGTATCTATGGGTCTGGGCCCGATCCAGGCGATCTACCAGGCACGCTTCATGAAGTACCTGGAAGCCCGTGGCTTCATCCCTGAAGGCAAGCAGAAAGTCTGGTGCTTCCTGGGCGACGGCGAGTGCGACGAGCCGGAATCCCTGGGCGCGATCTCGCTGGCTGGCCGCGAGAAGCTCGACAACCTGATCTTCGTCATCAATTGCAACCTGCAGCGCCTCGACGGCCCGGTTCGCGGCAACGGCAAGATCATCCAGGAACTCGAAGGCGTATTCCGCGGTGCTCAGTGGAACGTGACCAAAGTCATCTGGGGCCGTTTCTGGGACCCACTGCTGGCCAAAGACGTCGACGGCATCCTGCAACGTCGCATGGACGAAGTCATCGACGGCGAGTACCAGAACTACAAAGCCAAAGACGGCGCGTTCGTGCGTGAACACTTCTTCAACTCGCCAGAACTCAAGGCGATGGTTGCTGATCTGTCCGACGACGAGATCTGGAAGCTCAACCGTGGCGGCCACGACCCGTACAAGGTCTACGCGGCGTACCACGAAGCGGTCAACCACAAAGAACAACCGACTGTCATCCTGGCCAAGACCATCAAAGGTTATGGCACCGGTGCCGGCGAAGCGAAAAACACGGCGCACAACACCAAGAAAGTCGATGTCGACAGCCTGAAGTTGTTCCGTGATCGTTTCGACATCCCGGTCAAGGACGAAGAGCTGGAAAACCTGCCGTTCTTCAAGCCGGAGCCAAACAGCGCAGAAGCCCGCTACCTGAGCGAGCGCCGCACTGCATTGGGCGGTTTCGTGCCGCAACGTCGCGCACAGAGCTTCAGCGTGCCGACCCCGCCACTCGATACCCTCAAGGCCATCCTTGACGGTTCGGGCGACCGTGAAATCTCCACCACCATGGCCTTCGTGCGGATCCTCGCGCAGCTGGTCAAGGACAAGGAAATCGGCCCACGCATCGTTCCGATCATCCCGGACGAAGCCCGTACCTTCGGTATGGAAGGCATGTTCCGTCAGTTGGGCATCTACTCGTCCGTCGGCCAGCTCTACGAGCCAGTCGATAAAGACCAGGTGATGTTCTACAAGGAAGACAAGAAAGGCCAGATTCTCGAAGAAGGCATCAACGAAGCAGGCGCCATGAGCTCCTTCATCGCCGCTGGTACTTCGTACTCCAGCCACAACCAGCCAATGCTGCCGTTCTACATCTTCTACTCGATGTTCGGCTTCCAGCGTATTGGCGACCTGGCCTGGGCCGCTGGCGACAGCCGCACCCGTGGCTTCCTGATCGGCGGCACCGCCGGCCGGACCACGCTGAACGGCGAAGGCCTGCAACACGAAGACGGTCACAGCCATATCCTGGCCGCTACCATCCCGAACTGCCGCACCTTTGATCCAACCTACGGCTACGAGCTGGCGGTGATCATCCAGGACGGCATGAAGAAGATGACCGAAGAGCAGCAGGACGTTTTCTACTACATCACCGTGATGAACGAGTCCTACCAGCAACCTGCCATGCCGGCCGGTGCCGAGGAAGGCATCATCAAGGGCATGTACCTGCTCGAAGAAGACACCCGCGAAGCGGCGCACCACGTACAACTGATGGGCTCCGGCACCATCCTGCGTGAAGTGCGTGAAGCGGCGAAGATTCTGCGTGAAGAGTTCAACATCGGTGCTGACGTCTGGAGCGTTACCAGCTTCAACGAACTGCGTCGCGACGGCCTGGCCGTTGAGCGTACCAACCGTCTGCACCCGGGCCAGAAGCCTAAACTGAGCTACGTCGAAGAGTGCCTGAACGGCCGTAAAGGTCCGGTCATCGCCTCCACCGACTACATGAAACTGTTCGCTGAGCAAATTCGTCAGTGGGTCCCGTCCAAGGAATTCAAAGTCCTGGGCACCGACGGTTTCGGCCGCAGTGACAGCCGTAAGAAGCTGCGTCACTTCTTCGAAGTCGATCGTCAATTCGTGGTGTTGGCAGCCCTGGAAGCATTGGCTGACCGTGGTGACATCGAACCTAAGGTCGTGGCTGAAGCCATCGCCAAGTTCGGTATCAACCCGGAAAAACGCAACCCACTGGACTGCTGAGGAGACACTCTGTGAGCGAACTCATTCGCGTACCTGACATCGGCAGCGGTGAAGGTGAAGTAATTGAACTGTTTGTGAAGGTCGGCGACCGTATCGAAGCCGAGCAGAGCATTCTGACGCTGGAATCGGACAAGGCGAGCATGGAAGTGCCTGCGCCGAAGGCCGGTATCGTCAAAAGCCTGAAAGTAAAGCTGGGCGATCGCCTGAAAGAAGGCGACGAACTGCTGGAGCTGGAAGTCGAAGGTGACGCTGCGCCAGCCCCTGCGGCGGCCGCTGCACCGGCGGCCAAGGCTGAAGAGAAACCGGCTGCCGCACCTGCTGCTGCCGCGCCAGCCGCTGCACCTGCTGCCGCTTCGGTTCAACAAGTGCACGTGCCGGACATCGGCTCGTCGGGCAAGGCCCAGATCATCGAGATCCAGGTCAAGGTCGGCGACACCGTCGAGGCTGATCAATCGCTGATCACCCTGGAATCCGACAAGGCCAGCATGGAAATCCCGTCGCCTGCCGCGGGCGTGGTCAAGGCCATCAGCGTCAAGCTCAACGACGAAGTCGGCACCGGCGACCTGATCCTGGACCTGGAAGTGGCAGGTGCTGCGGCGCCTGCTGCTGCCGCTCCAGCTCAGGCAGCTGCACCTGCACCGGCCGCTGCGCCTGCTGCAGCGGCAGCTCCGGCGGCACCGGTTGCCGATAGCGTTCAGGACATCCACGTTCCGGACATCGGCTCGTCGGGCAAGGCCAAGATCATCGAAGTCCTGGTCAAGGCTGGCGACACCGTTGAAGCCGACCAGTCACTGATCACCCTGGAATCCGACAAGGCGAGCATGGAAATTCCATCGCCTGCCGCTGGCGTGGTGGAAAGCGTTTCCATCAAGCTGGATGACGAAGTCGGTACCGGCGACCTGATCCTCAAGCTGAAGGTCAACGACACCATCAAGACGGGGCTGAACAAGGTCAAGCCGAGCCTCGATACCTACATCAGTGCGGCCGAACGCATAGTCGGGCTGGCGCTGGAAAATCCCGACGCCGCGCAAAAAGACCTGGGC
>NZ_WFGV02000109.1 GCF_010095445.2 Pseudomonas sp. TNT3 | reverse complement strand
CACCGGCGCAGAAGTCGCGGGCAAAGCCCTCGAAAACCTGGTGATCGACAACACCGCAGTCACGGTGAAAACCACTGACACCATCAACGACGTCGTCGCCAAACTCACCGTGGATAACTCCACCGTCGCCGAAGGTGGCAAGGTTACCTACACCGTGACGTTGACCAACGCTGACGGCCTGCCGGTGAATAACCACGGTGGTCTGACCTTCACGCTGACTGACGGTACGGTGATCAACGTTGCTGCCAACCAGACGTCGGGTAGCAAAGAAGTTGCCATTGCGGACAACCTCTACGTTGATCAACCGATCGTGGTGGAAAACCAACTGACCGGCGTTACCGGCACCAACAACTACGAAAACCTGGTGTTGGGTACCGACAAAACCAGCGTCACCATCACCGATGAACCGAATGGCGATGGCAACAAGGTCACCGTCGGCATCGCCGCCAATGGCGATGTGTTGGAAGGCCAGGCGCCGACCTTCACCGTGAGCATCAACCGTGTTCTGGCGGACAATCTGGTTGTCACTCTGGATAACGGCAAAACCGTCACGATCCTCGCCGGTGCCAAGACAGCGATCTACACCGCTGATATCAACGCCGAGGACGTTTACAAAGATCCATCGTCGCTGACCGTCAAAGTCACCGGCGCAGAAGTCGCGGGCAAAGCCCTCGAAAACTTGGTTATTAACGGTGCTGACGCGACCGTCAAAACCACCGACACCATTAACGAAGTCATCGCCAAGCTAACCGTGGACAAATCCACCGTCGTCGAAGGCGGCGCGGTCACCTATACCGTGACCCTGACCAACAAAGATGGCCTGGCGATCAACAGCCACGACGCCATGACCTTCACGTTGACCGACGGTAAGACCATCAACGTCGCCGCCAACGCCAGCAGCGGTACGCTGGTCGTGAACACCGTGGATGACGTGTACACCGGTGGGCAAACCACGTTGGTCAACAAGCTTGAGACCGTATCGGGCGGCAACGCGAAGTTTGAACAGCTGACGCTGGATAAAACCACGCTGACCACCACCGTTACCGATGAGCCTTCGGGCCAGGGCGACCGGATCACCGTGAGCATCGAAGGTAACGGCGGCGTCGTCGAAAACGTCGGCGCGGCGTTCACCGTGAAGATCAATCAGGCGCTGAGCGACAACCTCAACGTGACCCTGAGCAATGGCGGCACGGTCACCATTCTGGCGGGCACCACCTCGGCGATCTACACCGCGCCGATTCAGGGCGAAGACGTCTACAAAGACCCAAGCACCCTGAGCCTCACCGTCAGCTCCGCGACCGTGACCGGTAAAACGTTCGAGAACCTGGTGCTCAGCACCACGCCAGGGACTGTGGGAATTACTGACACCACCAACGAAGTCATCGCCAAGCTGACCGTGGACAAATCCACCGTCGTCGAAGGCGGCCAAGTCACCTACACCGTGACCCTGACCAACAAAGATGGCCTGGCGATCAACAGCCACGACGCCATGACCTTCACGCTGTCCGACGGCAAGACCATCAACGTCGCCGCCAACGCCAGCAGCGGTACGCTGATCGTGAACACCGTGGATGACGTGTACACCGGTGGTCAAACCACACTGGTCAACAAGCTTGAGACCGTCACCGGCGGCAGCACGAAGTTCGAACAGCTGACGCTGGATAAAACCACGCTGACCACCACCGTTACCGATGAGCCTTCGGGCCAGGGCGACCGGATCACCGTGAGCATCGAAGGTAACGGCGGCGTCGTCGAAAACGTCGGCGCGGCGTTCACCGTGAAGATCAATCAGGCGCTGAGCGACAACCTCAACGTGACCCTGAGCAATGGCGGCACGGTCACCATTCTGGCGGGCACCACGTCGGCGATCTACACCGCGCCGATTCAGGGCGAAGACGTCTACAAAGACCCAAGCACCCTGAGCCTGACCGTCAGCTCCGCGACCGTGACCGGTAAAACCTTCGAGAACCTGGTGCTCAGCACCACGCCAGGTACCGTGGGCATTACCGACACCACCAGCGAAGTCATCGCCAAGCTGACCGTGGACAAATCCACCGTCGTCGAAGGCGGCGCGGTCACCTACACCGTGACCCTGACCAACGCAGCCGGTCTGCCGATCAACAACCACGACGCCATGACCTTCACGTTGACCGACGGCAAGACCATCAACGTCGCCGCCAACGCCAGCAGCGGTACGCTGGTCGTGAACACCGTGGATGACGTGTACACCGGTGGTCAAACCACGCTGGTCAACAAGCTTGAAACCGTATCGGGCGGCAACGCGAAGTTTGAACAGCTGACGCTGGATAAGACCACGCTGACTACCACCGTTACCGATGAGCCTTCTGGTCAGGGTGATAAGGTCACTATCGGTATCTCCGGGGACACATCGGTCGTTGAAGGCCAAACGGCGCACTACACAGTGACGCTGAGCAATAACGCCAAGTCAGAAGTCACTGTCACGCTGTCGTACAGCGGCACCGCGGCGGATGGCACGGACTTCAGGGGTGTGACTACGGTCAAGATCCCGGCCAACAGCAACAGTGTCAATTTCGACATCGCGACCATCAACGACAAGTACGTTGAAGGTTCCGAGAACTTCGTGATCACCATCGGCAATGTCAGCGGCGGTAATTTCGAGAACCTCGCGGTCGACCCTAACAGCGCCAGCGTTAACACGACCATTGTTGATAACGACCATGCGCCGGTTGCCGTCAGTGGCAGCGTCACTGGCCTTGAAGACCAGAGCGTTGTGTTGACGTGGGATAACTTCAAGACGACCGATGTCGACAACGACAGCCCGCTGAGCATCACCATCACGGACGTCGCTGGTCGTGGCGACCTGATGTTCAACGGTGCGGCCGGCTGGGTGAAAGTTGCCGCAGGCCAGGTCATCAGCCAGGCAGACATTACCGCAGGCAAACTGAAGTTCGTGCCGGTCGCGAACGAATCCGGTGCTGATGGCTACGGCGGTACCGGTGTCGGTAACAAAGCGGCGGACTACGCGCAGATCAAGTTCAAGCCTACCGACGGTTTCAACCTGGGCAACGAAGCAACGCTGAAAGTCGACATCACACCGGTGGCCGACAAGCCTACGCTGACTGTCGACAGCAATGCCGTGACCTCTACAGGTCTGCTCAAGGAAGTCTGGACAGGCTTGTCCGGTCTGAATGCAGGTTATGACGGTAGTGCCGGTAGCGGTGCGGCGACTGCGATCTTGAAGTCGGTAATTGATGCGGCGAAAAATCCGAACAGCACCAGCACCTCCACCAACGTGCAGTCCAGTGGTGATGTCGTTGCGGGTACCGCATCGAAAACATCCGGCCTGATCTACCTCGAAGCTGGCAAGACTTACACCTTCAGCGGCAGCGCTGACGACAGTCTGCTGGTTACCATTGGCGGCAAAGAAGTGGCCAGCGCGTTGTGGGGTAAAGGCGGCGGTATCTCGGGCGCAGGCTTCACCCCGGGCACCAGCGGCTACTACACCATCGACATCTACCACCACAATCAGAGTGGCCCGGGCAGCTACGACGTTAACCTGTCGGTAAACGGCGCAGCCGCTGTCGACCTGAACAGCGCCGGCATTCCGCTGTACACCAGCGTCGCCAACCTGGCTGCGTCCGGCGTGACGGTTTCCGACCTGCATGGCACCAACGGTGAAGGTTATTACGAGGGCTACAAACTCAACGAAGGTGCTGAAAACGGCAGCGTACATCTGTCGAAAATCACCACCGCACTGACCGATACCGACGGCTCGGAAAGCCTCAGTGTGACCATCAGCGGCTTCCCGAAAGGCATGGTGCTGAGCGATGACGCGGGGCACAGCTGGACCGTGGGTACCGATGGCTCGGCGACAGTGACTGGCTGGAACCTGGCCAACCTGACCTTGACGCCGCCGGCTTACTACAACGGTAAGTTCGACCTGACAGTGACGTCGACTTCGACTGAGCTACTGGGTGGTTCGGCTTCAAGTACGGCGACGATTCCGGTCACCATTTACCCGGCGGTGTACAACGCATCGGTAGGGACTTCCGGAAACGACAATTTCTCGGGTACCGAAGCCAACGACATCATTGTCGCTGACGTGGCGGGCTTGAACGTGGTCCAGGGCAAGAATTACAACATTGCCTTCATGGTCGACAGCTCGGGCAGCATGGAAGACTCGATGGCGGCTGCGAAGACTTCGTTGATGGCCATGTTCACCAGCCTCAAGAACAGCCTGGGTAGCAACACCTCGGGGACCGTGAATATCTTTCTCGCGGACTTCGACACCCAGGTCAACAAGACCATCTCGATCAACTTGAATGACCCTAAAGCCCTGGATCTGCTCAGGGGCGTCGTGAACTCAATGGATCCGGTCGGCGGCACCAACTATGAAGACGTGTTCAAGGCTACGGCCAACTTCTTCAAGAGTGCCGAGGCGCTGGCCAACACCGGTGCAACCAACCTCACCTACTTCATCACCGATGGCAAGCCGACGTATTACCAGAAGTCGGAGCAGGTCAACCCGACGCTGTATGGCAGCGTGAAACTCGATGATGTGGTCACGACGACCAATTACAAACTGGGGGATACCTTCAGCAAAACCATCGACTCTACACACAAGCTGTTTATCGACAGCGACGGCTACGCAACGCTGCAGACAGCCAGTAAGAACTGGTGGGGCAATACTGTCTGGGATACCAGTAATGTCGGGTACGTGCACGCACAAGGCGATGGCACTTACGAGATCTCATCACTGGGTGGCACCGGTAAAGCCACCGACAATAACTACAATGACGTGCTCGGCAGGTCCGACGCCGCCTACGACGCGCTGGTGAAGCTGAGTCCGGTGGTGGAAGCCATTGGCATCAACAGTGACATCAAACTTCCAGACCTTGTGCCGTACGACTCCGATGGCAAACCGCAAACCAACATCGACCCGAGCAAACTGGCGGACGCGATTCTGGGTCACACCGAGGCGACGTTGCCAGGTGCCGACACGGTCAACGGCGGCGACGGCAACGACATTATCTTCGGCGACCTGGTGAGCTTCAGTGGTATTGCCGGCGAGGGTTACCAGGCCATGCAGGCCTTCGTGGCTCAGCAAACCGGTGTGGACGCCAGCAAGGTGACCACCAGCAACGTGCATCAGTACCTCACCGAGCACTACAACGTGTTCGATGTGTCTGGCGCCAATGACGGGGCGGATACACTGCTCGGCGGTGCCGGTAATGACATCATCTTCGGCCAGGGTGGCGACGATAAGCTCTACGGCAATGCAGGCAATGACATCCTGCTCGGCGGCACGGGCACCGACCTGCTGGACGGTGGCGATGGCAATGACATCCTTATGGGTGGCAAGGGCAACGACACGTTGATTGGCGGTCTGGGTGGCGACACGTTCGTCTGGAAAGCAGGCGACACCGGTACCGACGTGATCAAAGACTTCAAGGCTGCCGAAGGTGACCGCATCGACCTGCGTGATTTGCTGCAGGGCGAAACCGGCAGCACCATCGACAACTTCCTGAAGATCACCACGGCGGGCGGTGTTTCGTCTCTTGAGGTCAGTTCGGCTGGCAAGTTCAATACCAGTGGAGCTGCGGCAGCACCTGATGTGACGATCAAACTGGAAGGTAACAACTGGTCCACCGCCAACCTGCACAACCTGATTGCCGGTAGCGATCCGACCATCAAGGTTGATCACAACAACAGCTGATAGCTGACGAAATGGCCGCCCAAACCGGGCGGCCATCACGTTTGCGAGAATCACCCCGGTGACGATTTCGTCGTCGCACCGCATACTCGCGCACAGTTGGCCTATGCTGCTGACAGCATGACGCTGGTCCATATCTGAGGGATGCTCAATGTTTTACGTGCAACGCGATGCGCAAGGACAATTAGTGCGCGTGGAAGCCGCAGCTTATGCAGAGGCCACGGAAACACTGCCCGCCGACCATCATGAAATCCAGGCGTGGTACGCCAATGAAGTGATGGAAGTCAGCCTTAAGCAGCTCAAGCAGAGCGACTTCGAAATGATTCGGGTCCTCGACGACTTGATCCAGGTGCTGACCAGCAAAGGCGTGATTCGCGTCACCGACCTGCCGCCGGCTGCACAGGCCAAACTGATGGATCGGACCCAGGCCCGTGAGGCGTTGGGTGGGTTGAGTCATCTGATCGATGATGATGAGACCGGGTTGATTTAAGCGTTGTAACGCAAAAAAGATCGCAGCCTTCGGCAGCTCCTACAGGACGAATACATTTCCCTGTAGGAGCTGCCGTGTTGCGGTCGAATTTTTTTAGACCATGATGTAGGAGCGTCGATCTAAGGAAGCATCATGGGTTATCGGGTTGTCACGTCAGAGCAAAAAGCAGAGGCCATTCGCTTGGTT
>NZ_WFGV02000108.1 GCF_010095445.2 Pseudomonas sp. TNT3 | reverse complement strand
CAATCACCCGGGCGCTCTGGCCAAGTACGCGGGCCACCTGCAACCACGACGCCGAGCCCGAACCGATCCCGTGCAGCAACACAATCGCCGGCCCGGCCCCGCATTCGCGGATGCCCTGGCGTCCACCGGCAATCTCCAGCAGGCGCAGGGGAAAGTGCAGGGCCAGTTGGGCCTGGAGATCGTCGGTCAGCGACGGGGCGTGATTGTCGATGGCGTGCAACATGGGCTTATCCGCGCTTGATCGAGGCCAGAGGGTGTTCTGGCGGGTAGGTCGGGGTGACGGGTTTTTTCGCGCCGAGCATCACGCACATCAACGCGTCTTCATCGCCGATGTTGATCTCTTCGCGGTACACACCCGGCGGCACGGAAATCACGTCGCGGTCGGTGAGGATGGTTTCGAAACGCTCACCGTCCTTTTCGATCACCACCTTGAGCTTGCCGCGCAGCACGAAGAACACTTCTTCGACGTCGGTGTGCAGGTGCGGCGGGCCTTCGTGACCGGCGGGAATCACCATGGTGGAAAACGTGAAGTTCTCCGACGGGATGGTGTTCATGTCGGTGCTGACGCCCGTGCCGCCGGTGCCGATGTAGCGCATTTGCGCACGACGGAATTTCGGGTCGTAGTCGGCCTGGAATTTCAGCGCGTTCCAGTCGTACTTGCGGGTTTCGTAGCGGGCGATGCGGGTGTTCATCCAGCTTTCAAGGTCGCTGCCGGCCGGTTGTTCCCAGCTTTTTGGGGTGTCTTGTACGTGTGCGGATAAATCGGTCATGGCTGTCTCCAGATCAAGTCAAGGCATGACGAACCCGCCGTTGACCGGCAAGGTTTGTCCTGTGATGAAACGGGCGAGGTCGGACAGCGCGAACAGCACGGCGCCGCTGACGTCTTCGGGAAGTTGTGGGCGCTGGATGGCGCGTTGATCGTTGTACAAACGGTGCCGGGCTTCGGGCACGTAGGCGGTGGCTTCGACCAGCACCAGGCCCGGCGCGACAGCGTTGACGGTAATGTTGTCAGCGCCCAGTTCGCGGGCCAGGCTGCGGGTCATGGCGATGATTGCGCCTTTGCTCGCGACATACGCCAACAGGTTCGGCGCGCCCCACAACGGCGTGTCGGACGCCAGGTTGACGATGGCGCCATGACCGCTGGCGCGCAGGGCTGGCAGGCTTGCCTTGGTCATCAGCCAGGTGCCGCGCACGTTGACTTGCATGACCTGATCCCAGGTGTCGAGGGTCAGCTCTTCGCAGGTCTTGCCGCCGGAATTGGTGATCGATGCGTTGTTCACCAGGCCGTCGAGCCCACCGAGCAAACGAACGGTTTCAGCGATGCAGGCATCGATCGAATCCGGTTGTGCAAGATCGACCGTCACGCCATGCACGACCAGGCCTTCGGCAACCAGTTCGGCGGCGGATTGCTGCACCCGTTCAGCGAGAATATCGGCGATCACCACGTGGGCACCGGCCCGGCCAATGGCCTGGGCAAAGGCGTAACCCAAGCCACGGGCGCCACCGGTAACCAGCACGCGGCGGCCTTCAAGCAAGCGATTGAGGGTCGTCATCATTGGGTGCTCAACATGGCTTTGGGCATGTAGTGCAGGACGCGTTTTTCGCTCCAGACCACGGCGCCGTAGGCGAGGACACCGATGACCGTGAGCATCACGATGGCGACGAACACGCCAGCGGTATTGCCCTGGCCTTCGGCATCGACCAGCAGGAAGCCCAGGCCCTGATTACCGCCGACCAGTTCACCGACGGTGACGCCGATCACGGCCAGGGTCGAGGCAATGCGCAGGCCGGAGAACAGCGCGGCCATGGCCGACGGGAACTCCACCAGGCGGAAGATCTGCCAGCGGCTGGCGTTCATGGTCCGCACGAGGTTGATCATGTCCGGGTCGACGGTGCGAATCGCCGACAGCACGTTGATCATCACCGGGAAGAACACGATCAGGATGGCGATCAGAATCTTCGGGTAAATGGTGTAGCCCAGCCACATCACGAACAGCGGTGCGAAGGCCACTTTCGGGGCGATCTGCAGGGCCAGGATGTACGGCGACAGCATGGCTTCCGCGGCCGGCGAGAGGCCCAGCGAAACGCCGATGGCCACACCGAGCAGGGCACCCAGGCCGAAGCCGACAATGATCTCGAACGCAGTGATCAGGGTGTGTTGCAACAGCCCGCCGGTCTGCCACATCACCACGCTTTCCTGAGCCACGCGGCTCAGTTGCGGCATGACGAATTCGGGCATGCCGAGCAGTCCCGGCCCCCACTGCCAAAGCACCAGGAACAGGATCAGCAGGGCGACGCTGCCGAGCATGGAGTTATTGAGGTTTTTCATCGTGTCTTTACCTTGTCGTCACTCGCCGTTATTGCGCGGCTGTTTGGGTGTCGATGAACTGGTTGGTGTAGAGGTCGTCGAGCTTGGGCTCCTGGGTGACGATGCCTTCGCTGACATAGAACTGGCGGACCGCTTCAAGCCGCGCCGGATCGATGCGTCCCGGCACTGTCTGGTTGGCGTAGACGTGTTCGACGTAGAGCTTGAAGACCTTCTCCAGCGAGGCTTCCTTGCCGGCATAGGCGGGGACGGCCTGGGCGAACGTGGCGGCGGCGGCCTTGGGGTCCTGAATGATGTCGCGCATGCCTTGCAGGGTGGCCTGGACAACACCGCGAACAATTTGCGGATGGTTCTTGATGGCGTCATCGGAGGCGAGAATGGCTTGGGCCATGCTCTCGAAAATCTGCTCTTGCGGGATCAGCTTGATCTTGACTCCCGCGTCTTCGGCATTCACCACCCAGTCCGGCACGCCCGCCATCGCCTGGGCCTTGTCCGCCGAGAACAACTGCCAGACGCCCGACGGGCCGGCGGCCTGGATGTTCACGTCGGTTTTGCCGAGACCGGCTTTGCGCAATGAAGCGAGCAGGGCGTAGTAGGTGGTGTCCGAGTAGGACATCACCGTCATGGTCTTGCCCTTGAGGTCGGTGATCGAGTTGATGTTTTCGGCGGCATTGGTGGCGATCATGGTGACCCCGCCTGCACCCAGCACCGCCACGGCGCGCACCGGGATACCGTTGGCGCGCACCACGATAGGGGTGTCGCCGATGGCGCCGCCGAGCATCGCGTTACCGGCACCGATCTGCTTCGCCACGTCCACGCCACCCTTGGCTGCAATGAACGTCATGTTCAGGTTCTGCGCGGCGTAGTAACCCTTCTGCTGGGCGATGATCCACGGCGCGAAGGCCGGCGAGTTTGGCGGTGCCGGCAACAGGTAAGTCACGTCGGTCGACTGTGCCTGGGCGGCGAACGCCAGGCCCAGGCCGAGGGCGAGGCCGGAGAGCTGGTTGAAGCGTTGAAACAGAGACTTGAACATGCGTACTCCTGAGTCAGGTGATGGCCACACGGGCGTTGATCAATGCAGTTCGGTGTCTTCACCGACCTGCAGCAACTCCATCAGGCGACCGACCAGCGGACCGATTTCCGGCAGCTTGCGGCGCTCCAGCGGGTTGTCACGGAACGGCAGGTCAATGCTGATTTCTTCGATGATGGTGCCGGGGCGGGCGCTCATGACCAGCAGCCGGTCGGACATGGCGATGGCTTCAATCAGGTCATGGGTAATGAACAGCGCGGTTTTCTTTTCATCGAACAGCATCCGCGCCATGTCCTGTTGCAGGATCATCTTGGTTTGCGCATCCAGTGCCGAGAACGGCTCGTCGAGGAACAGCACTTGCGGGTCAATGGCCAGGGTGCGAGCCAGTGCCGCGCGCTGACGCATGCCGCCCGACAGCTGGAAGGGGTAGTGGTCGGCAAAGCCTTGCAGGTGGCAACGATCGAGCAGATCTTTGGCAACGGCTTGACGCTTGGCGGCTGCGACACCTTGAATCTCCAGGCCCAGTTCGACGTTGCGACGAATGCTGCGCCACGGCATCAACAGATCTTTCTGCAGCATGAACGCGACCTGGCGAACCGGGCCGGTTACGGCTTCACCGCCGACGAACACTTCGCCTTCGGAAGGTCGATAGAGGCCTGAGCCCATGTTCAGAATGGTGCTTTTGCCGCAACCGGAAGGGCCGATGATCGACACCACTTCACCGCGACGAATCTTGAAGTTGACTTCGCGAATGGCGAACGGCGCTTCGGATTTACCTTTGGCCGGGAAACATTTACCGACGTTGCGGAATTCGATTTCGGTGGGCTCCTGGTCTTCCTTGGGAGCGGGCTTAATCCATTGCGGGGCGACGGCGTACATCTCGTTCACAGCCATTGGGAAGGGTCTCTGGTCTGTTTTATAGGTGATACGGTGTTTAGTGCATGAACAATGCCAGAGCGTTGCCAAGTCGCTTTTTTGTTTAAAAGTCGTTTATAAATAAACAGTTAGGTGATTTATCTCGATTTTTGCGTGTTTCATATACGAAACGAGGTTTCTTATATGGCACGAAATTGCACATTGCTTGTGCGAAGTTCAGGGCAGTGCGAGAGGACGGTGCTTTTTTAGGTAACGCCAAGAGAGTCGTTTGTTTTACATGTGAAACAAGGCGGGGGATCTGAGGGGGTGGGTAACAGCTGAAGTGTGCAGCAATTTGATTCGCACGACTGAAGATCGGGATAAGCCGTATTGCCGATCGTTTACATGTTTAGTGCAACGACCTATGTAGGAGCGAGCCTGCTCGCGATGGCGGCTTCGCCGCACGGCGCTTCGCGCCTGACCCCCAGATGAACACCTCCACTCGGCCTCCCGACGGGGCGGGTAGATCAAAATCAAAAGCTTGCAGGCGAGCTAACGCTCGGCCTTGAGTGGTGAAGGGCAACGGCGATGGGTGGTGGTTTTTTTGATGCTCTGTAGGAGCAAAGCTTGGTCTGGGCGGCATTCCGACGATAGCGCCCGATTGACCGACCTGATTCATGTGGATGTCCCGATCCTGTGGGAGCTGGCTTGCCAGCGATGGCGGCCTGACAGCCAATCCGATTTTCGACCGATTGTAGTCAGGCGCGATGGGCTGTGAACGATCCTGTGTGAACAGCGCAAAGCGGTGCAGTTGAACTAAAAACTGACTGTTCAGTCAGGATAATCAGTTGCACTACTTCCATGACGAGGATCCTTCCATGCACAACTACACCGTGAGTTACCTGTTCAACGGCGAGCCCCGCACCCACGTGTTCGAACTCAAACAGTCAGAACTGCAGGTCCATGAAGCGGCGATGCACCTGCTTCAACTGCACTTTGGGGATGGCGAAAACAGCCTGATCATGCCCACGGCGGATGCGACGCCGGAGGAGATTCTTGAGCAGGCTGGGTTGGTTGGGCTGACGCAGATAAAGGTTGGTGGTCGGGCGGGTTGATATCGGTAGTGCGGTTCTCTTAGTCGGTACGCATATATTTGTGGCGGGGGGGATTCCTGTGGCGAGGGGATTTATCCCCGTTCGGCTGCGCAGCAGTCGTAAAACCAAAAAACGCGATGAGCCTGATACTCCTCGGTCGCAGGTTCTGGGGCTGCTTTGCAGCCCAACGGGGATAAATCCCCTCGCCACAGGATTCTGCTCGTCGGTAGATCGTCTAAGCGATCATCGACCTCATCCGGACGTTGGTCATAAGCGTCAACCGTTGGGCGCCTGCACAGGAGCCGTCAATCTGGCTTGTCTACGCTTTGATTTACCGGAAATTTGTCCGGTAACTACAAGGAAGGTGCGACATGGCTTTCTCAAAGTTCGGAATGATCTCCTTGTTGGCGCTCCTGGCCGGCTGCGCAAGCAGTAGCAGCTATCAACCGCCCCCAGTACCTGCCAATGCAGTTACCTTAAATGACCAGCAGATCCACAGTACGTTGATGAACAAGAAGCTGTACGGAACCACTCGGGAGGGCAGTCATCCCTATTCGATTACTTTCTCGCCTGATGGCACGGACGTGTTTCAAATGGCGCCCAACCCGCCCGAGAAAGAAAACTGGACGCTCAAAGAGGGTGTTGTTTGCGTGATCCCGAAGGGCTATCCAACGGAATGCAGCCAAGTGAAAGTGGCTAATAATGAGTTCTGGCTGGTTGACCCTAAAAGCGGCAGAGTCAACGCGTATCTGAAGCTCAACCCTTGACCTAGAGCGGGTGCCGGGCCACGCAAACTGATCGGGATGTGCGCATCGCTTGGCGGCTGTGCCGGCGTGCATAAGGTCGCCGACAAACTTGACATGAAAACCGCAACTTACATCCCAGTTGAACACCGACTCCTTGTGATCCAACCAGACTAGGCGCTCGCGTCAGTTTCATGCTCGTCTGCAAACGCCATGAGTACCTCCAGATCGAGTACCTCCAGCTTGATCCGGGAAATAAAAGCGGAGAACGCCAGGTTGGCGGCGAGCAGACGCAGATCGGACGCCCAGGCCGGGACATGGACCGGTCCCTGGAGCCAGCCGGACTCGAAGAGCGGGGCCAGGCGTACGGTATCCCCCAGATTGAGGCGCCCGGCGAACAAATGGCCCACCAGTTCCGGCCGGTTGTCGCGGATCGCGATACGCAGCAGGGTGTGGACGCCGAGCAAACCCGTCAGGTAGGCGGCATCCTTGGTGAACGCCGAACCGCCGCGCAGGTCGGCGCCACGGAAAACCCGTTGGGTCGAGCGGAAGGATTCCTCTTGCGACTGACCGGCCGCGAGAAAGCTTTCGAACACCTGGATGAAATCGGCGCCATCCAGCGCCTGCTGGACCGCGAGCACGCGCAGAGCGAGGCGGCGCAAGCGATTGATGTCCATGCTGCCGGTGAACAGCTCGGCCAGCGTGGCGATGCCTTCCTGGGTCTGGGTCGTGCGTGGCGCCCCCAGCCCCAGGCTTTTCAGGTTAGGTTGCAGCGCACCGTTTTGTGCCGTGGCCACATGCACGAAAGCTTCGTGCTGCAATAGCTGATTCTTGTCCAGCTCGGAGAACAGGGCGCTGGCCCGCAGACGGATGCGACTCGCCCCGGCGATGGCTTTGGCGGCCAGGGTCGGGTCGAGCACGACTGTGATCCGTCCCGGTCCGAAGAAACGGTCGAGTTCCGGCTGCATCCACCCGGCGAAGACTTCGGCCGGGATGTCGGCCGGGCTCGGTGGAATCCGGGCGCTGCCCAGAAGGGCGTCGGTGGTTTTGAGGAAGAATCGGGCCGCGTCCAGCATGCTTAACTTCTGGCTCGAATAGTAGAAGTCCGGGCGCCGGTACAGCGCTGACGAATACTGAGTAAAGGCGCGAGTGCCGATGGCACCGAGCATGCGCCCGGCAGTGGCATAGCTGCGCGCCGTCATGGCGAGGTGACGCCCGGCCGGATGGCCCTCATCGCAG
>NZ_WFGV02000107.1 GCF_010095445.2 Pseudomonas sp. TNT3 | reverse complement strand
CCAGGCCGATCAGGCTGCGGGCAGTGACGCTCTTGCCGGAACCGGACTCCCCCACCAACGCCAGGGTCTTGCCCGGCGCGAGAGTGAACGACAGGTTGCGCACCACCGACTGGCCGGCGAATTCGATGGACAGGCCTTCGACGATCAACTGTTTATCGCTCATGCGAGACGGCCCTCCAGGCGTTGTTGCAGGTAACGGCCAGCGACCGTGGTCGACAGCGTGGTCAGGACGATGAACAGCCCCGGGAAAAACGTCAGCCACCAGGCGTTGGCAATGAAATCACGCCCCATCGACAGCATCGTCCCCCACTCCGGCGCTGGCGGCCGGGCACCCAGCCCCAGAAAGCTCAAGGCCGAAGCCCAGACGATGGCCTGGCCGACGCCCATGGTCAGCGTGACAATCAGCGGGCGCATGGCGTTGGGCAGAAGCTGGCGAATGATGATCCGCAGCGGTGGGTGGCCGAGGGCTTTCGCCGATTCGATGTAGCCGGCGTTGCGCACCGCCAACACCTGGCCGCGCACCATCCGCGCGTAGCCAGGCGCACCGCCCAACCCGGTGGCGACAATCAACGGACCAATGCCGCTGCCAAACACCGCGACGAACAGCAGCGCGAGAATCAGGCTTGGGAACGCGAAGAGAATTTCCAGCAACCAGCCAACGCCTCGGTCCAGGTAAGCGCCTCCCAGGCCGCCGAGCAGTCCCAGAACAATCGCAATGGACATCGCCAAGGCCGTGGCGGCCAGGCCGATGAACAGCGATTGGCGTGTGCCATAGATCACCCGGGAAAAGATGTCGCGCCCGGACTGATCAGTGCCGAACCAATGCGCCCAGCCGGGTGGATGAAAAGCGTCGTGCGGCACGATCGCCAACGGATCGCTGTGGGCGAAGAGTTGCGGCAACACTGCTGCGATGATCAGAAACCCAAGAAAGCTGACGGCCAGAAAAGGACCAAGGCGCCACTTGCGCGGTGTGCGTTGAACCCGGATGCCGGGCAGCGGTGTGTCGAGGAGGAGTTCACTCATGCCGCGTGCTCCTGTTGTCGTGGGTCGACCCAGAGGTACAGCAGATCGACGAGGATGTTGGCCAGCACATACCCGGCGGCGACCACCAGGCTGATGCCGATGGTCAGCGGCAGGTCCTGTGCCTGCACCGCCTGGTACAACTGACGGCCAAGCCCTTTGCGGGAAAAGATCACTTCGATCACCACGGCACCACTGATGAGGGCGCCAATCGCCCAGCCGGACAACGAGATGCCGGGCAACACGGCGTGGCGCAGCGCGTGCTTGAAACGCACCGCCGTGTCACTGAGTCCACGGGTGCGGGCGGTCAACACAAAGGGTTGATCCAGGGTCAGTTCGAGGGACTCACGGGTGACCTGTGCGATGAATCCGGCCAACGGGATCGCCAACGCCACCGACGGCAACACCAAAGTGCGCCAACCATCACTGCCGGCGGGCGGGAACAGCCGCAGGCCGAAAGCGAACACCGCCAGCAGCAAGATCCCGAGCCAGAAATGCGGGAGTGCCGCCGACAGGGTTTCCGCCAGCGAAGCCAGGCTCGACACCCAACGCCGACGGCCCGCTGTCAGCACGGTCAGCGCCAGCACCAGTATCCAGGCCAGCACCAGCGAGGTCAGGGTCAGCTCCAGCGTGGGCCAGGACTGTTCCGCGAGCACGCGGGTCACCGGCAGGTGCTGGGAATAGGACACCCCCAGGTCGCCCTGAACCAGACGGCCCAGGTACAGCGCGTACTGAACCGCCAAAGGTTTGTCCAAACCGTATTCACGGGTGGCCTCGGCGATGGTTTCGGCTGTCGGGTTGCCACTCGGCCCGCCGAGAATGGCCAGTACCGGATCACCCGGCATCAGGCGCAGGGCGAAAAACGTCAGTGTCGCCACCGCCCACAACACCAATACGCCACCCAGCAAACGCCACAGCGCGCGTCGTCCCAACCGGGCAAGACGCTCGCGCCGTGGGTTGGGAAGTTCGTTGAACAACGATTCACTCGTCATTTGTTCACCCATGCATCATAGAGGTACGTCACTGCCAGAGAAGGTTCCAGGCGCACGCCTTGAGTGGTCTTGTAGATACCCAGTCGCGAACTCTGCGGGTAGGTGGTCAATTGCAGGTACTGACTCGAAGCCAGCTGTTGCGCCTGGTAATACAGCGCCCGGCGTTGCTCGGCGTCCTGGGTGGTCAAGGCACCCTGGACGAGCCCTTCGAACGTGGGATCGGTGTAGCCGGCGGTGTTTTGGTGATACCCGCCGACGCCCGCGGGACTGATGAAATCAGCGCCGAAGATGATCCGCAGCACGTCGGCGGTGTTGGTGTTCCAGTAGCCCAGCCGGATGTCGTAATCCCAGTCGGCCTGACGCTTGGTGCTCTGCACGTCGCTCATTTGCTCGACGATCAACTCAAAACCGGCTTGACGCGTGGTCGCCTGCACCTGTTCCCACAGGGTGTATTCAGAGGGCGGCGTGCGATTGCCCATGATCACGTGAACCTGCAATCGCTTGCCGTCCCGGGTCCGGTAACCTTCGGCATCGCGGGTGGTCCAGCCCGCTTCATCCAACAGCCGCGCGGCTCTGGCGGGTTGGTAATCCTGGGCGCTCTGGAAGTCCGGGCTGTAGAAACGTGTGGCTGAACTGAGCGGCCCACCTGCCCGCGGGAACTCATTGAAGTACACGCTTTTCAACGCGCCCTCGACATCCGCGCTGCGTACAAAGGCTTCGCGCACTTTCAGGTCATTGAACGGCGCTCGAGTGATGTTCAGTGTGCCATTGGTGGGGTTGCCCGGACGCTGGGCGATGATCAACGCGAGGTCTGGATTGCGTCGGGCAGCTTCGTGGGATTCCGGCGGCAAGGCCTCGATCACATCCACTTCGCCGGCCTGCAGCGAGGCAAAACGCACCGACGGCTCTTGAATGAATTTCCAGACAATACGGTCCAGCCAGGCCGGCCCTTGATGTTTGGCCGTGGGCGGCGCCCAGTTGTAATCCGGGTTGCGCACCAGTTCTACCTGGCTCTGACGATCCCAACGCACGACCTTGAACGGGCCGCTGCCCACCGGACTTTCACAGTTCACGTCACGAGAGCGCGTCAACGCGGTGGGCGACTGAATCCCGAGAAAACCTTGCGCCAGCACTTCCAGAAACGCGGCATATGGCGTCGCCAGGTGCACAACGGCGGTAGTGTCATTCAGCACGTCGGTGCTGCGGTATTGGCGAATGTAGCCACCGGCCGTGCTGGACTGGGTTTTCGGGTTGGCCATGTGATCGAGATTGGCCTTGACCGCGGCAGCATTGAACGGCGTGCCGTCGGTGAAGCGCACGTCATTGCGCAAATGGAAGGTGTACGCCAGACCATCGGCGGACACCTCCCAGCGCTCGGCCAGCCAAGGACCGATACGGCCCTCCTCGTCCATGGAAACCAGCGAATCGAGGTACTGCTGCGCTACGAAAACCTGCGGCATGTCGCCGCCCACATGCGGATCAAGGCACGTGGGCTCGCGGTCAGTGGCGTACACCAACGTCCCGCCGCTGACCGGCTGATCGCTGCGAGCCACCGTGGACTCGCCCTGACCGCAGCCAATCAACAGACTGCACATCGCAGCGATACCGACAATGGGCGTGTGCTTGAACAGCGACCTGGGTCGGCTGCCGTAAAGTCGCAAATAAGGGGCAAGTGCTCGCATGGGTCCTGATGCCTATAGTCCGGGAACAGGGCTATTGCACAAGGCATGCCGGTTTTTTGCAGCAGCAAACACGGGGGTTTGAGTGGAGGATGGGGCAGTGCGCGGCGTCAGAAAGAACAATGTGTGCGGCGAGTGTTGGTGAGGCAACAGTTGGCTGAGCGAGGCCCGTGCGGCATTCAGACGATGACGGCCCGACAGCCAATCCTTCCTTGCAGATGCACCCGATCAAACTGTAGGAGCGAGCCTGCTCGCGATGGCGCCGTGTCAGGCAACATCGATGCTGTATGTTCCACCGCTATCGCCGGCAAGCCAGCTCCCACAGGGGATTCGTGTTGGACCCAGATCCAGTGCCCACCGCCGATCAAAATGTAGGAGTGAGCCTGCTCGCGATGGGGCCATGTCAGGCGACATCGAAGGTGAATGTCAGACCGCCATCGCGAGCAGGCTCACTCCTACAATGGATTTGTGTTGGACCCAGATCCAGTGCCCACCGCCGATCAAACTGTAGGAGTGAGCCTGCTCGCGATGGCGCCGTGTCAGGCAACATCGATGCTGTATGTTCCACCGCTATCGCCGGCAAGCCAGCTCCCACAGGGGATTCGTGTTGGACCCAGATCCAGTGCCCACCGCCGATCAAAATGTAGGAGCGAGCTTGCTCGCGATGGGGCCTTGTCAGGCGACATCGAAGGTGAATGTCAGACCGCCATCGCGAGCAGGCTCACTCCTACAATGGATTTGTGTTGGACCCAAATCCAGTGCCCACCGCCGATCAAAATGTAGGAGCGAGCCTGCTCGCGATGAGGCACTATCCGGCGGCATCAATGTTGAATGTCAGCCTGCTATCGCGGGCAAGCCCGCTCCCACAGGGGATTTGTGTCGCGCCCGGAATGGCAGACACCGCCAATACCTGTGGGAGCGGGCTTGCCCGCGATGAGGCCATACCAGGCGACATTGATGGTGAATATCAGACGGTTATAGCCGCAAACCGCAATGGCAACGCCGGTTGCCCAAGCGCCGCGGGATCGCGGAAGCGGGCGCCGAAATGGTCGGCCGGCAACCGCGCCTGGCCGGCCCCGAACAATCGCTCTCGCAAGGTTTCCCCGTCGTTGTAACGCTCACGAAAACGACCACGGCGACGCAATTCAGGAATCACCAACTCGATAAAATCCCGGGCCGTTTCAAACGACAGGTACTGACGCAGATTGATCCCGTCAATGCCATCCACATCCAGCCATTTCTCGATTTCATCGGCCACCACACTTGGCGTCCCCGCGACAAAAAAACGCTCCTGATTGAACCCCGAAAACTGCGCCAACACCGCGCCCACCGTCGACGCCGGGTTGTAGCGTTGCAAACTTTGCCAGCCCTTGACCTGGCGGCTGACCAAGTCACTGATCAGCCACTCACGGGGATAAGCTGTCAGATCGATCGCCGGCTCACACAGTTCATTTCAAACAGGTTGACGTGCAGTTGCTTGGGCACCATCCATACTCCTTTTCAAACCAGACCCTCAGATCGCCAACTGCAGAAAAAACGCGGGCGGCGTGTACTCGGTTTCGAGTGTCGGAATCGCATCGATCAATGCCCGTGTGTAGGCATGCGCCGGCCGGTCGAACACCGCGCGCACCGAGCCGGATTCCACCACCACGCCATCCTTCATGACCAACACGCGATCACTCACGTGATTGATCACCCCCAGGTCGTGGGAAATGAACAGGCAGGCCAGCCCGAGACGCCGCTTGAGGTCGTCGAGCAGTTCGAGAATCTGCGCTTGCACCGACACATCCAGCGCCGACACTGGCTCATCACAGATCAGGATTTCCGGCTGCGACGCCAACGCCCGGGCAATGGCGATGCGTTGTCGCTGCCCACCGGAGAGTTCAATCGGCCGGCGCGACAGCACACTGGCGTCGAGTCGCACCAGGTCGAGCAATTCGAGCGCCCGGCTGCGCCAATCGCGGCGCGGCAACCCCGCCACCGCCAACGCTTCGAACAACACCCGTTGCACCGTGTAGCGCGGATCGAAGGAATTGAGCGGGTCCTGGAACACCACCTGTACCGCGCGCCGCGTCAGACGCTTTTGCGCGGTGTCCATCGTCGACCAGCGCTGCCCGGTGATCCAGACATCGCCGACATCGGCGGTTTCCAGCCCAAGAATCAATCGGGTCAACGTGGTCTTCCCGGAGCCTGATTCACCGACGATGCCCAGGGTTTCACCGCGACGCAGCTGCAACGACACCTGGTTCAGCACAGTACGGCTGCGGTGGTCAGGGCCGATGTAAGATTTCGACAGCCCGCGCGCCTCCAGCAACACCTCGCCCACCGGCTCCGGCTCGGTTTCGACCGCGTTGAGCAGCCTGTGCGCCGGTTGAAAATGCACGGCCCTGGCAGCCCGCAGCAGCGACTGGGTGTACGGATGACGCGGGTCCTGCAGCACCTGCTCGGTCGTCCCCTGCTCAACGATGACCCCATGACGCATCACCGCCACACGGTCCGCCAGGCGCGACACCACCGACAAATCGTGACTGACCATCAACAGCGCGTTGTCCTCACCGCGCAAGCTTTCCAGCAAGGCGATGACCTGTGCCTGCACCGTCGCGTCCAGTGCCGTGGTGGGTTCATCGGCAATAATCAGCCGTGGGTTACAGGCGATGGCGGACGCGATCAACGCCCGTTGCCGCAAGCCACCGGACAATTGCCACGGGTATTGGCTAGCCCGCAGTTCCGGCTCGGGCACGCCGACATTGCGCAACAACTCCAGTACGCGCAAACGCCGGGCTTCAAGGCCCAACGGCGTGTGCAACTGCAATGGCTCTTCGATTTCGGCACCGACGCGGCGCAACGGGTCCAGCGCACCCAGCGCGTCCTGCATGACAAATCCGATGCTCGCGCCGCGCAGCCGCTGCCATTGCCGCTCATTGAGCTGACGCAGGTCGATGCCTTGAAACGCAAGTTTGGCCGCCTGCACCTGCGCACCCCGGCCGGTAAGCCCGGCGAGAGTCCGCGCGGTCACGCTTTTGCCGGACCCCGACTCCCCCACCAGCGCCAGGCATTCGCCGCGATGCACCTGCACACTGACGCCGTGCAGCACCGCTTCGGCCGCGCCGAAACGCACCGTCAAATCACGGATATCAACCAACGGACCCAGGGTCTGAATATTCGCATTCATAGAGGTTTTCCTTCGCTGCGACGCAGCAGTTCGCGGCCAATGGCGCTGATGGAGACGACGGTGAGGGTGATGACCAGCGCCGGCCAGGCGACCAGCCACGGAGCGTTGGCCAGGAAGCTGCGACCGATGGCCATCATCCCGCCCCACTCCGGCGCGGGAGGCGGCGCACCGAACCCCAGGAAACTCAGGGCCGCACCAGCCGTAATGGTGCCGCCGATACCGATGGTGGCGAGGATCAGCACGGGTTTGAACGCATTCGGCAGAATGTGCCGCAGCACCACCGCCAGCTGCGATTGCCCTAAGGTGACCGCCGCTTCGACATAACCGGCGTTACGCACATTGAGCGTTTGCGCCCGCACCAGTCGTGCATAACGGGGAACGCCGGCAATGCCCACGGCGAGAATCAGGTTGGCGGTGCCCTGACCGAAGAACGTGATGATGACCAGCGCCAGCAACAGGTCGGGAAACGCCAGCAGCACATCAATGGCGCGCATCAGCGCGGCGTCCAGCCAACGCGGTCCAAGGCCCGACAACAACCCCAGCAACGCGCCCCAGGCCAGGCCCAGCGCTGTTGCGGCCAGGCCCATGAACAACGACGAGCGCACGCCGTGGATC
>NZ_WFGV02000106.1 GCF_010095445.2 Pseudomonas sp. TNT3 | reverse complement strand
GCTGCCGAGGCACGAGGCTGCGTCGGGCTGCGCAGCGGCCCCCGGGGGCGGTCCTGCGGACACGCAACGCAGCCTCGTACCTCGGCAGCTGCTACAGGGTGGGTGCCACGGTCTGTCGATAATTTCCCCGTCTGCGCCGCGCTTCTGTTAAAAACCGAACTTCAGATGGCTTGCCGGTGACTGATACACATGACCTCTTCCCTCCTCGCTCTTCTGCGCCGACGCTGGCTGTCGCTGTCGTGCATGGCCGTGCTGATTGTCGGCCTGCCCGCGAGTTGCGGGGTGCTTGAGCACAAAGAGCGCGAATTGCTGTTTCGCATCGAGCCTGGCACCGCCCGCTGGTATCGCGGTTTGCCGCAAGACGTTCAGGAGTTCGACATCAAACCCGCCAGCTTCAAGGCAGGTCAGAGCCTGCACGCCTGGTGGTGGCCCGCCGCGCGTCGCGATGCGCCGTCGATCCTGTATCTGCACGGCGTACGCTGGAACCTGACCGGCCAGGCGTTTCGCATTGAGCAACTGCGTGCCATGGGTTATTCGGTGCTGGCCATCGACTACCGCGGCTTCGGTCAAAGCAAGGGGGATTTGCCGTCTGAGGCCAGTGTCTACGAGGATGCACGAGCGGCCTGGGAGCGTTTCACGGCCATGCAGCCGGATGCCAACAAGCGCCTGATCTATGGCCATTCCCTCGGAGGCGCAGTGGCCATCGACCTCGCTGCAGACCTGGCAGCCCAGGCAAAAAAAGACCACGGCCCGGTCCCCGTGCGGGGCCTGGTGATCGAGTCCACCTTCACCTCATTGGGTGATGCAGTGGCGCAGGTGGCCGACAATAATCTGCCGGTGAAATGGCTGCCGGTGCGCTGGCTGCTGTCACAGAAGTTCGACTCCATCGACAAGATCGTCGACATCGACATGCCCTTGCTGGTGGTCCATGGCCTGGCCGATCAGTTCATGCCATCGCGCTTCAGTCAGCAACTCTTCAACGCCGCCAACGAACCCAAGCGCCTGTTACTGGTGCCCGGCGGTACGCACAACAACAGCATGAGCCTGGGGGGTGCGCAGTACCGGCAAGCCCTCGACGGCTTGATGAAAGCCAGGCCGCCGCAGGTCGCCGGGCCAACGACCGCTCACGGCGGTCACGATTCCTGAGGGTTATCGATAGCCCTGCGCCTGCAAGTGAAACAGCTGCGCATAGCGCCCTCCGGTGGCGACCAGACTGTCGTGATCACCGCGCTCCAAAATCGTGCCCTGGTCCAGCACCAGAATGTGGTCGGCATTGCGCACGCTGGAAAAACGGTGGGAAATCAGCAACGTCATGCGCCCCTCGGTGTGCTGGCTGAAATGCTCGAACACCGCCGCTTCCGCCGCCGGATCCAGGGCCGAAGTCGGTTCGTCGAGAATCAGGATGTCGGCGTCGCGGCGCATGTAGGCGCGGGACAAGGCGACTTTCTGCCACTGCCCGCCCGACAGTTCTTGCCCCCCGGCAAACCACCGTCCCAGCTGCGTGGCATAGCCTCGGTCCAGCCCCTTGATAAAGGGCGCCGCCATGCCTTCAGTGGCGGCTTCGTGCCAACGGGTTTCATCGCTGAACGCCTGCGTATCGCCAACCCCGATATTTTCACCGACGGTGAATTGATAACGAATGTAGTCCTGGAAAATCACGCCGATGCGCCGCCTCAGCGCCTCTTCCTGCCACGCATTCAGGTCGCTGCCGTCCAGCAGAATACGGCCTTGATCGGGGCGATACAGGCGAGTCAGCAACTTGATCAGCGTGGTCTTGCCTGAACCGTTTTCCCCGACCAGCGCGACGCTGTGGCCAGGCACCAAGTGCAAATCGATGCCTTCAAGGGCCGCGCGGCTCGCCCCCGGATAACGGAAACCGACGTTCTCGAAACGCAAGCCATCGCCCGGCACTGCGCCCACGGTCAAGTGCCCGGTGTCGACGATCACCGGCTCAGCCAGGTATTCATACAGGCTCGACAGATACAGACCGTCCTCGTACAGCCCACTGATAGCGCTCAGGCTGCTGCTCACCGCCGTTTGCCCCTGCTTGAACAGCACCAGGTACATGGTCATCTGACCGAGGGTGATGTTGCCATGGACGGTGTCGACCACGACCCAGGCGTAAGCCAGGTAAAACGCTCCCGTGCCGAGTAATCCTAGGACAAAACCCCAACCATCCCGGCGCAAGGTCAGCCGGCGGTCTTCGGCATACAGACGCGTGAAGGTATCGCGGTAGCGCTGCAACAACAGGGGCGCAATGCCGAACAGCTTGACCTCTTTGATGTAGGCCTCGTGGGAGAGCAGCGTCTCGATGTAATTCTGCTGCCGGCTTTCCGGCGCACGGCGGGTAAACAAGCGAAAGGCATCGCCGGAAAAATGCGCTTCGGCGAAGAACACCGGCAACGCTCCGACCACCAGCAACACCAGCGCCCAAGGCGAAAAATGCACCAGCAACACGCCGAAGCTGATCAGTACGATCAGGTTCTGGATCAACCCCAGGGACTTCATCACCAATGCCAACGGTCGGGTCGACGCCTCGCGCCGCACCCGGACCAGTTTGTCGTAGAACTCGGAATTCTCGAATTGCACGAGCGACAGCGTCTGGGCCTTCTCCAGAATCATCGTGTTGACCTTCTGCCCCAACTGCACCCGCAACAGCGATTGCTGAACGGACAATGCCCGCTGAGTCCCGGACAGCAACGCCAACACACCGGCCTCGAACAACACGTAACGCACCACAGGCCACAATGGCGCACTGCCCTGCTGGGCATGCAGTTGCATGGCGAACACCACGGCATCGACGATGCGCTGGCCCAACCACGCCGCCAGCGCCGGCAGAACACCGGCCACCAGCGTGGCCAGCACCAGGCCGAGAAACAGTGCACGCGAGGTGCCCCAGACCAGCAGCAAGGCGCGTCGAGCCTGATCCAGCAAGGTGGTGAAGCGGTTAAGAGCAACTGGCATACGGCACTGGACCCGGCGTGGTGATGGCGTCAAGACGCCATGGTACTTCAGCCAGCGTTCGGGGCGGGTGTTGCAGCGGCGGCGACCTTGGGTTTAGCGACTGGACAGACGTCAACGCCCACCAGACTGGCTCGAGGTACAAACTGCACGGCTTTGGAGTCGGTCTTCCACAACCTCACATAATAGGTACCGTCTGCTTCGGCGATGACGCGCAACGGACGACTGAAACCGGGTCTGTCGGGATCCGTGATCGACTCGAGTCCTTTGCTCTCGGGGCCGAAATTCAGGATCGTGCAGTTACGAGCGCCGGACGCGGACACCTGAAAGGCGAAGCCGCCCAGTTTCGCGCCCGAAGGCGGGTACAAGCCCAGGAAGATCACCAGCACCATGACCGCACACGCCACCAGTGCAACCGGGTTCTCATGGCCGTGCATTTTCTTCACGAACAACGCACCCAGCAGCTGGATGATCCAGATCACCAGCAACTCCGCCAGCATCAGCGGCACCAGCCACCACAAATTGCTAACGTAGCGGCCAGCGATGTCGATTGCGATGATCGTGATATTAAGAATGACGCCCATCTGCACAAAGGCGGACATGAGGCAGGCAAACCGGAAATCCATCGACATCGGGCCTTCGACACCCCGCGTCAACAGCCAGTAATAAGCGACCATGGTCAGCAGCGTGCCCGTTGCCGCCGCGAGCCCCCAGTACCAGGTGCCCGAGACTTGGGAGCCGATAGCACTCAACGAGGCACAAAAGAACCCGAGGATAAACAGGCTCGCCGCCCAGCGCCCTAACATGCGCCGATGCCGCGTCTGCTGCTCCGGGGAGGCTTGGCCCAAGGTGAATTCGTCGCTCAAGCGCCTGCCGGAATCATTCAAACGATGGAACAGGACGAAGATCGGCAACAGGAAGAACGCCCCCAGAATCGAAATGATGAACACCAGTATCGCGGCCATGACCGGCAGTGCCGTGATGACGGCGGAAGACGTGATGCTCAGCGGGATCTTTTCTTCCTGAACGTATTGATACAGGTAAACGCCCGCCGTCAGCAGAATGCCCACGGTCAATGGCCAGGCGCGTTCATTGAGCCACAACAGCCATTGGCTGATCTGGCTGAAGCGATTCGGTATCGGGGATGCGGTTAACGGGGGAATGTTTTCAATATCGGTCACGTCGACGAACTCCAGTTCCTTGGGGTCAGCGTCCTTGTCACAACGGCGTTGAACAGAGACTAAGGCCCGAGACTGTACAGCCCGAAACGGATGAAATCACCGGGGTAGCGCTCAATCAGTCGCGTCTGTCAGACGTTTCGCCAATCCCATCCTGAAACCGCGCCCGATACTTCCCCGGACTCTCCCCCGTCCATTTCTTGAACGCCCGATGAAATGCACTCGGTTCCTGAAACCCCAGGCGCTCGGCAATGTCGCCGATGCTCGCGTTGCTCTGGCGCAGCTGCTCAAACGCCACGCCGCGCCGCACCTCGTCTTTGATCTCCTGATACGAACAGCCTTCTCGCTCGAGTTTTCGCCGGAAGGTGCTGGGGCTCAGGTGCTGTTCCAGGGCGAAGGCTTGCAGGGTCGGCCACTCGCTGTAACGACTGTTGCGCAAGCGCTGATGCACCTGTGAGGCCAGGCCATGCTGGTTGCGGAATCGGATCACCAGCCATTGCGGTGCCGTGCGCAGGAATACTTTCAGCGACGCCAGGTCCTGGACCACCGGCAGGCGCAGGTAATGACTGGCGAATTCGATCTCGGTGCGTTCGGCGCCGAAGGTCAGGTTCGGCCCCCAGAGCAGACGGTCGTCGCTCAAGGGCAGGCGTTCATGACGAAAATCGGCGCGATCGATGGGGATACGGCGCCCGCCCAGCCAGCACAGCAGGCTAATCATCAGGACCAGAAATGTCTCTTCGCCAAAACGGCTGACGTCGTCGCTTCTGGCCTGTGATTCCAGGCTGATGACCGCGCGTTTGCCACGCACCGCCAGCGTGCCGCGAAAGTCCCGCAGGAACAGGGAGAAGTTGGCCAGGCATTGGCGCATGGCTTTGTGCAGGTCGGGCTCCTGAATCAGCGCCCGGCAGATCAGCGCGAAGGCGCCCGGTGGCATGCCATGGGAGTCGAGCCCGAAGAACTCATCATCGAGCTCGCGGATCTGAATCAGCCACAGCGCCGCAAAGGCACTCGCCGGCACGCGTGCCGTGGGCTGCCTGATCAGTGCCGGGTCGATGCCAGCCTCCTGCAGCACCGCTTCCAGACGCTGTGGATGCGCGCCCAGCTCATGAATCATGGCCTGCACAAAGTAGACGGCGACCGAGTCCTTTTCCCGCATGTGAACGTTTCACTCCCCAGTGTCCGCATGGCAAAAAACGCCAGTGCCGTTGAACAGTTTTGGCATAGGACAACGGCCCTGCCAGCTCTAGACTCGCGGCCAATAGTACGCTTTCGGCTGCCACGGCGGCCAAGGTATCGCACGGTTTGATCGCAAGGACTGGAACATGAATCTGCAAAACATTGGCGTGATCGGCGCAGGCACCATGGGTAATGGCATCGCCCAGGTCTGCGCCCAGGCCGGTTTCAACGTCACCTTGCTCGACATCTCCGAGAGCGCCCTGCAAAAAGCGCTCGCAACAGTCGGCAAGAACCTTGATCGCCAGGTCGCCAAGGACACCCTGACCGAAGCGCAAAAACTCGCCATTCTTGAACGCATCGGCACCAGCACCGATTACAGCCGCTTGCAGGACGTGCAACTGGTCATCGAAGCAGCCACCGAAAACCTCGACTTGAAACTGCGCGTGCTGCAACAGATTGCCGCACAGGTCAGTACCGAATGCGTGATCGCCTCCAACACATCCTCGCTGTCCATCACTCAACTGGCCGCCAACGTCAACCATCCTGAGCGTTTCATCGGCCTGCACTTCTTCAACCCGGTGCCGGTGATGGGGCTGATCGAAGTGATTCGGGGCCTGCAAACCAGCGACGCGACCCACGCCCTGGCGCTGGACATGGCCACCACGCTTGGCAAAACCGCGATCACCGCCGGCAACCGTCCGGGCTTCGTGGTGAACCGGATTCTGGTGCCCATGATCAACGAAGCGATTCTGGTGTTCCAGGAAGGCCTGGCCAGCGTCGACGACATCGACGCCGGCATGCGCCTGGGCTGCAACCAGCCCATTGGTCCGTTGGCACTGGCAGACTTGATTGGCCTGGACACCGTGCTGGCCATTCTCGAAGCGTTTTACGACGGATTCAACGACAGCAAGTACCGCCCTGCTCCACTGCTCAAGGAAATGGTAGCCGCCGGCTACCTGGGACGCAAAACGGGGCGTGGCTTCCATGCCTATGCCTGAGCGTTGCTCGCGCTTCGCCGAATACCGGGACAAAGTGCTGGAGCTGTTTGCCTGCAAGGGTTTCGGTCAGGTCGGCATGCGCGAACTCGCGACGTGCCTGGGGCTCGCGCCAGGCTCGCTGTATCACCATTTCCCCAGCAAGCAGCACTTGCTCCTCGACCTGATCGAGGAGTTTTACGAAGAGCTGCTGGCGACCCTGGGACGCATCGAACAGAAGGCGCCGGCCAAACGTGATCGGCTCCATGGCCTCATTCGCGCCCACCTGAATCTGCATCAGGAAATGCCCTGGCACTTCCGTCTGGCAGAGCGCGACAGCGGCTGTCTGAATGACGAACAGCAAGCGCGGGTTCGGCAATTGCGCGAACAGTACGAGCGTAAATTGCTGAAGATGCTCGGTGTTCGATCACGCTTCAGCGCCGAGGGTCTGGTGGCCGCCGGTCATGCCATTGCGTCGATACTCAACAGCGCGCCGACCTGGTTGACGCACTCTCCATTGGAGGAATCCGAGCGCGATGACATGCTCGAGAACCTGGTCAGTGGCGCCATCGAACGCTTGCTGGCACCGCGACGTTCGAACGAAGCAATAAGCCTGGCCTCTTCCATAGAAAAAACATCTAAAAAAACCTCAGCACTCGCTGCGATTTAGGGCTTTGCTACCCGGGTCGATGTCCATCGCAATTGGCTGACGAACCTGTCGTCAAAACCGGTGTGACCCCTTCAATGACCGGGAGCTGAAACATGAAAATCAATCCCTATCTGATCTTCAACGGCGACTGCAAAGCCGCCTTCACTTTTTACGCCCAGGCGCTGCAAGGTCAGATCGAAATGATGATGACCTTCGGTGAAAGCCCCGCCCGCGAACATGTTCCGGCGGATCTGCATAACCTGATCATGCACACCCGGCTGCTGGTGGGTGATCAGGCGATCATGGGCTCTGATACAACACCGGATCGGCCCACCGATGACATGGCCGGGTGTTCGATCTCGCTGAATGTCGACAGCATTGCCGAGGCGGAGCGGGTCTTTAATGCGCTGAAAGAGGATGGCAGCGTGCAGATGCCTCTGGAAAAGACGTTCTGGGCGGCGCGGTTTGGCATGTTGAACGATCGGTTTGGTGTGGCGTGGATGGTGAATTGCGAGAAGGATGAGTGATAGAGGCGTTCACTGTAGGAGCAAGGCTTGCTCGCGATGGCGGCCTGATAGCCGATGAGTATTTTCCTGATGCAGCTGGATCAAACTGTGGGAGCTGGCTTGCCGGCGATGGAGGTCTGACAGGCTATGAGGTTTGTAGGGTGTACATATCCGTTCCTGCAGTCACGGCCGCTATGGGTTTCGCTTTTACAGCGAGTCACTTTTGAAAGAGCGCAAAAGTAACCCAAACGCTCTTGCCCCACCACTTGGCACCTCGCCTAGGCTCGGTGTGCCCTCACTCCGGCATTGCTCCGCGGGCCGCCGCGATGGGCCATCCCTGGCCCAGCGCGGCTAAACCGGCATCCTTGCCGGTTTACCCGCTGCGCAATACCTGCGTTCGGCCAGCGTGGTTTAACGGGGCGCCTGAGATCAAAATCAAAAGCAAA
>NZ_WFGV02000105.1 GCF_010095445.2 Pseudomonas sp. TNT3 | reverse complement strand
CGGAGCATCCTCACGCAGGGCAATCCGGTCCAGCGCACCGAGCGGATCGCCCGCGGCCAGCGCACGTGCCGCCGCCGTGATCAACGAATCCATCTGTATCGCGCCATGGTTGTCACCTCGTCGGTTCGTTCCTGGTGGTTAGTCTAGTCAGGACCGCGTGCTCCCAGTGCCAAGCCTGGGTTTCTTGAGTGAGTTCTTGAGTGAATGAGTTAGTGAGTTAGTGAGTTAGTGAGTTAGTGAGTTAGTGAGTTAGTGAGTTAGTGAGTTAGTGAGAAACCCGTGGCGAGCGAGCTTGCTCGCGCTTGAGTGCGCAGCACTCACAAAAACCTCCAGTTGTTCATCAGATTTTTGGGGCTGCTACGCAGCCCAGCGCGAGTAAACTCGCTCGCCACAGGGACTTGATTGTCTTCAGATTTAGCCCTTCATTCGGCGATCGGTGCCTGGGCTTTAGTGACCAACCGCAGATTGATCAACGCCACCCTTCGCCCGTCCGGCGACAAACGCTCCTCTATCCCAAACGGTTCGAACCCCAGCGTTGGGTAAAGCAACAGACCGGCCGTATTTTCGTTGAAGCACGAAAGCTCTACGTCACGAGCCCGATGCCGTTCGAACGCAATCGCGATCATCGTCTCCACCAGATACCTGGCAACCCCCTTGCCCCGGGCCTTCGGTGACACGATCACGTTGCCAATGGCACAACGACCGTCATGTTCAAACGCATAGAAATTCGCAAAACCTACGACACAGCCATCCGCCTCAACCACGGTCGAATCGCTGCGTTGAGCGATGGACGCGTGCAATTGTTCCTCCGTCAGCGGGTACTGCGCCTTGGGGAACATGAAGAACAACTCTTGCGGCGTTCGAGGAAAGCTGCAAATCGTCAGGACATCGTCAGCGCTGACGGGGCGGTGGGTTAACAGCATGATTTGGCTCCATCCAAAGGTAGGTGCCACAGATTAGGGCTTGAGGGAGCGAAACCGCCAGAGGCCGTTACCGCAGCAATGGATACGCTGCTCAAAAAAAAGGGAAATATCACCACCCGTCTAAAACGATTTTCAGATTCGTCTGACAGACAACTCCGAAAGACAACGAATCGACCGCTCTAAATCAGCTATTTCAGCCCTAAATCGACGGTTTTAATCAAACATTCCCGAACTTTGCAAACAATTACTTACAAAAGGCTTGCTAGCCAAACACCGGAATCGAGACTACTAGTGATAGGTTACCGCGCTCGATCGAACCCTGAGATGCCGAGCCGTACCTATGCGCATCAGACGCCCCCGCCTTGCCGTTTTTGTCACTTACATTGCCCTGGTTTGCCTGTTCGCAAGCGTATGGTTGACCCATCCTGCCCCCGTGCATTCTTCTTTCGCCTTGATGAGCCCGACGATGGCCGTGGCCAACAAAGTCGCCAAGCCCATCTACACCAGCCGTTTCGCCTCTTCCGGGCTGCTGGACTTCGTGCATTCCTCCGCCGTTACCGCCTTGCCGGATGGCAGCCTGATGTCCGTCTGGTTCGCCGGCACCCGCGAAGGCGCTGCGGACGTGCAGGTACGCTCCGCCGTCTTCAACGCAACAACCGGCGAATGGGGCGCGGAACGGGTATTGGCGACCCGGGATTCGACCCAGCAGGGCACCTGGAAATACATCCGCAAACTCGGTAACCCGGTCGTCGCACTCGCACCGGACAACCGCCTGTGGCTGTTCTATGTGTCGGTATCGATGGGTGGATGGGCCGGCAGCGCAGTGAACGTGATGGTGTCGGACGACTTCGGTGAAAACTGGTCCGCACCGCGTCAGCTGATCACCTCGCCCTTCCTGAACATCAGCACCCTGGTTCGCTCGGCACCGGTCTTCCATGCCGACGGGTCCATCGGCCTGCCGGTTTATCACGAGTTTCTGGGCAAGTTCGCCGAGTACCTGTACCTGAGTCCCGACGGCAACGTGATCGATAAATACCGCATCAGTCGCGGCAACAACTCGCTGCAGCCGACGGTGGTGCCGCTGGACGGGCAGCGCGGCATTGCCTTGTTGCGTTATGCCGGCGAAACGCACCATCGCGTATTGGCGACCCGCACCGAAGATGCCGGGCAAACCTGGAGTGAGCCCTACCCGCTCGACCCGTCGAATCCGAACTCCTCGCTGGCCGCCGTTGCAACCCCCGAACATGGTTTGCTGGTGGCGCTCAATGACCTTCAGGAAGGACGTTTCAAGCTGAGCCTCTACGGCACCGATGCGAAAATGAACGATTGGCGCTCGGTGCGGGACCTGGATAAATCACCTGACCCGCAGGGCAATCCGTTTTCCCCTCAAGCCTATAAGGAAATCATCGGTCACGAGTTTCGCGACTCCAGTGGCGCACTTCGCCAGCCCCTTGAAGCGCAGTTCCTGAGCAACCTCGATACCCGTGTCTGCACCAGTCGAGGGTGTGAATTCGAATATGAATACCCCTACTTCATCCGCAGTCCCGACGGCATGTATCACCTGGTTTATTCCTGGAACAACACCTTCATCAAGCATGTCACCTTCAACGATGCATGGCTGTCCGAGCGTCTCAAATGATCAACCTTTGGCAGGCCCATCTCAGCTTCGCAATGATCGTCTTCCTGCTGTTGCCGGGTTTCGGGCTGAGCAGACTCTGGCGAGCCGTCCTGTTGGCCGCCTTGCTGGCCATCAGTTTCATACCGCTGGACGGGCTGACACTGGCCGCCTACCTGCGCAGCCACATTGACGATCTGGCGATCACGACCCTGGTGTTCATGGCCTGGGGCTGCTTGCGTCGCCTCGACCTCCTGCCCCCGGCGCAGCACGGTCAAATCAGCGTATTGATCATTTTCGCCGCCATGGCGTTGTTGCTGTACCCGGCGACCCTGGGGCTTAGCTATCTGGACCCTTACCGGTTTGGCTACAGCCCGCGCATTTTGCTGACGTTCATCGCCTTGCTGACCCTGGGCCTGTTTTACCTGCGCCACGGCCTGGCGGTTGCGATGCTGGCCGGTGCGACCCTGGCTTTCATGTTCGGGATCAAACCTTCGCACAACTACTGGGACTATCTGGTCGATCCGCTATTGGGCCTGTATTGCTGCGGCGCCCTGCTGGTCCTGGCCGTGCGAGCGGCGTGTCGCTGGCTGATCCGGCAGCGCGGTCCAGCTCGCTGACATCAGCGAATCCGTTTCAGATTCAACAATTTTTTTGACAGGGGAAACAAGGATGGGATGGTTGCAATCGAGACGCTTGCACTATTGGCTGGGCGCGACCGCGATTGCGTTTGTGTTGTTTGCACTGCTTCGGGTGATGTTCTTTTTCGGTTTTTCCGGTTTTGATGCCAGCGCCCTGAGTGGCGAAAAAGCCGTCCTGGAAACCCTGGGTATCGGCTTTCGTTTCGACCTGCGACTGGCGATTCTGGTGATGCTGCCACTGGCGTTGCTGGCCTGGATCCCACGCTGGAACCTGACCACCAGCCGCCTGCTGCGCGTGATTGCGCGGGTGTATCTGGTGGTCGCCCTGAGCCTCCTGCTGCTGATCTACATCATCGACTTTGGCCATTACGCGTACCTGGGCGTGAGGATCAATGCCACGGTGCTGCGCTTCATCGACGATGCGCAGATATCCCGCGACATGGTCTGGCAGACCTACCCGGTGATCTGGATTTCCCTGGGCTGGCTGACCACCGTGGTGCTCGCCACCCTGGCCCTGGTGCGCCTGGAACGGGTCACCCTGGATCGTCCGCGCAAGCCTATTCGTAAGCTTTCCGCGACATTAGGCGGCGCCGTGATGGTGGTGCTGGTGCTGCTGGGCATTCTGGGCCGTGTGGAAAACATGAACCTGGAAAACCCGGTGCCGTTGCGCTGGAGCGATGCGTTCTTCTCGGGCAACAACCAGGTCGCTGCCCTGGGCCTGAACCCGGTGATCTTTCTTTATGACACGGTCAAGGTCGGTCAGTCGCGCTACGACGAAGCGCAGGTGCGCGAACACTACGCGGTGATGTCCAACTACCTGGGCGTCGATCAGCCGGACCCGCAAGCCCTGAATTTTGTCCGTCACCAGGCGCCGCAGCCCTACAAGGTCTCGGGCTCGCGACCACCCAACGTCATGTTTGTCATGCTCGAGTCCCTCGGCACCAGCGCCGTCGGGGCCTATGGCAACCCGATCAACCCGACCCCGAACATCGATCGCCTGGCCACCCAGAGCTGGTTCTTCGAGCACTTCTACGTGCCCGTGACCGGCACTGCAAAAACCGTCTGGGCGAGCATCTCGGGCGTGCCTGACGTCACCCGCCAGGAAACCGCGACGCGCAATCCGCTGATCACTCAGCAGAACACCCTGATCAACGCCTTCACCGATTACGAGAAGATCTACACCATTGGCGGCAACTCCGGCTGGGCCAATATGAACGCGCTGATCAAGCAAAGCATCGATGGGGTGCGTTTGTTCGAAGAGCGCGACTGGAAATCGCCGGTGGTGGATGTCTGGGGGATTTCAGACCTGGACCTGTTCAAGGAAACCGATCAGATCCTGCAGGCGCTGCCCAAGGACAAACCATTCTTTGCGTATGTGCAGACCGCGGGCAACCATCGTCCCTTCACCATTCCCAAGACCAACGATGGTTTTGAGGTGAAGCATCCGACCCTTGCCGAAGTGCAGGCCGCGGGTTCGCGCAGTGTCGAGCAATACAACGCGGTGCGCCTGCTGGACTTCAACATCGGGCGCCTGATGGAAATCGCCAAAGCCGGCGGCTATTACGAAAACACCATTTTCGTGCTGTTTGGCGATCACAACACCCGCATCGCCCAGATCCCCTTCCTGGCACCGGCTTACGAGCAATTGGGCCTGGAAAGCAACGCGGTACCGATGATCATCCACGCACCGGGCCTGATCGGCACTCGTGCGGTCAAGGAAGCCGTAGGGCTGGTGGATCTGCTGCCCACCGTCGCGGGCATGGCGGGGATGGAATTCCGTAACAGCGGCATGGGTCGGGATATCCAGCAACCCGCCCCCGAAGGCGAACGCGTGGTGCCACTGGTGCTGCGCGAAGGTACGTTCCCGCTGATTGCCGGCGTTACCCAACACTTCATGGTGCAGATGGAACACGACGGCAGCTCGCCGACCCTGCATGACCTGGCCTCGATGACACCGCTGGACGACGTCGCCGGGCAGAACCCTGAAGAGTTCAAGCGCCTGGTGCAACTGACCCGTGGCATGCATGAAACGTCTCGGTTGATGCTGTACCAGAACGTACGAAAGTAACGCCTGATCAAGTGCCGGACACTTAAGTGTGACCTGATATATCCGGGCCAGCGTGCCCGGCACTTGATACCATCCAGCACACTTGTGTGACGATTTAGTGGCTGGAAGAAAAATTTTGTGAACATCATCCGTCTCGGGTTGCAAAAACCCTACGCGCGCCTCATCGCCCTCATCGGCCTGGTTCTCATCGTGCCGTTGTGCCTGCGTGCAGCGCTGGGCTGGTCAAACCCACACGGCTACCTCTCCGACGCAGGCATCGGCGCGCTTCTCGTCGTGCTGCTGTACCGTCGCCCCTGGTGGCTGGCGCTTGCGGTATTGCTTCCCTGGGGTTTCCTCACAGTGGCCAGCGCAGAGCTGGTCAGCGCCGTCGGCAGGCTGCCGAACGTTTCGGACGTGCACTACCTGATCGACCCGCAGTTTCTGGAAAACTCCACGGGCGGTGGTTTTGCCCAACCGTGGCTGGCCGCTACATTATTGATCGGACTGTTCGTGTGGCTGCTCACACACTGGTTTGCCCCCTCCACCCCCTCTCCGTCCCTGCCCCGCCATGCCTGGACCGCCCCGCTGCTGCTGTTGAGCGCTCACTGGGGCGCACAGCATTTGCAACCCACCGACGCCGACCAATGGCGCGTGTTCAACCTGCCGCATCAGCTGCTGACGGCGGGTGTGGGCAGCGTTCAAATCAACGTCGAAGAATGGCTCGAGGGCGATGTGGTCGATGTGCCGCCGCAAATGGCGGGGCTGACCCAGTTGGACTTGTCCGGGGACAGTCTATTGGCGGGGCCGGGACGCGCGCGCAACGTGTTGATTATTGCCCTCGAAGGCATTCCCGGCGCCTATGTCGGGGTCAATCGCCAGGCCTTGCATAGCAGCTATCAGGAAAACCTGATGCCGCACCTCAGCCGCTGGGCCGAGCGTGGCATGAACACCCCGGATTACGTGCTGCACAGCCACCAGACCATCCGCGGCCTGTACGCCATGCTGTGCGGTGATTACGACAAACTCGACAACGGCACCCCCAAGGGCGTCGAGATGCTGACCCAAAGCGAGCGCAACCAGGCGTGCCTGCCGGCGCAGCTGCGCAAAAACGGTTTCGCCACCCATTACCTGCAAGGCGCCGGCCTGCGCTTCATGGCCAAAGACAAGATCATGCCGCACATCGGCTTCAACACGACGCTGGGTCTTGAATGGTTCACCAATGCCTCGTACCTCGATTTCCCGTGGGGCAAGGATGACAAGGCCTTCTTCGAAGGTGCGCTGGATTATGTCGGCCAGCTCAAGAAGCAGAAAAAGCCGTGGATGCTGACGCTGTTGACCGTCGGCACCCACCAGCCTTATTCCGCGCCTGAAGACTATCTGGAACGCTACGACACGCCCAAGCAAGCGGCGGTCGGCTACCTGGATGATGCCCTCGATCAATTCCTCAACGGCCTGGAACGCCAGGGCGTCCTCAAGGACACCCTGGTGGTGATCACCTCCGACGAGTCACACGGCATCGACGGCGTCCGCCTTGCCTCATCCTGGGGTTTCAACCTGACCCTGGCACCCGAGCAGACACAGTTGCCGCAGGTCAAAACCGGCGTATACGGGCATGTGGACTTGAGCACGTCGATACTCGACTACTTCGCCCTCCCCGTCCCTTCAGCCCTGAGCGGCCGTTCGCTGTTTCGCAACTACGACACGGGCCGCGAGATCATGTCGTACACCAACGGCAACCTGCGTTATCACGACGGCCAGGGCACGTTCACCGAGTGTGACTTTCAACAGCGCTGCCGGTACTACGCCAGCGAAGGATTCATCGCCGAGCGCGCCAAATTCCTCGGCCAATACGGCGGCCAGCGTGCCAGGCAGATCACCGCAAGAGCCACGGCACTGGATCGCACACTGATGCAGACCCCCTTGAACCAGCGTTACCAGTTTGGAAGCCCGGATGTCATTCCTCTGCAGGCGCAGATCAAGGACGATTGGGCAGACAACCTGATCGGCGCCCAATACCTGGAAATGCCCAAAGGCTCGCACACACGAGTGCGCCTGACCGTGCGTTCGGTCGATTTACAAGAGAACGCGTACATCCTGCTCAAGACCAAAGAGTTCGAACAGGACGTGCAAGTTGGAATGCCAGCAGAAATGCTGGTCACGGCGGATCAACCCCTGGAAATGGACTTCAGCTTCGACAACCCCGAGTCGCGCAAGGCGTTCTCCTTCCACCTTCTGGGATATGGCACGGGGGCAATCGAGGTCAGCGACTTCAGCGTCATCACTGAGTTGCCGGGACAAGAAGAACCGGTTGGCGAAACGCTTGATGACGATACTGCTGAATCGAGTTGAATCGTTGAGAGGGGTGATTTTGGCTCCTGGATTAATTGGGGTGCATCTGCCAGAAATGAGCGACTGTCAGGCCGCCATCGCTGGCAGGCCAGCTCCCACCATTTGATTTGGGTACATCTGAAAAGAAAATGGTCGGCTGTCAGACCGTCATCGCTGGCAAGCCAGCTCCCACAGGAGAACGCGTACGCTTCGAAAGTCACGGCGTTTTTCAAGGTAGTTGTCGCGTCCCCCGTCGTGCTACGCGACCTTTATGACCACTGTCAGCTCCCTTTCAGGGTTCAGATATACCGTCCCGATTGGGTTCCAGTTGCGTGTCTCACCTGACC
>NZ_WFGV02000104.1 GCF_010095445.2 Pseudomonas sp. TNT3 | reverse complement strand
GGCGCTCCCGGACGGCGTCGTGACGCGCCCCTTGGCACTGGCCATGAGCGGCGCCGGCATCGGCGTGGCCTGGACCGGCCTGGAAAACCCTCGCAAGCGTGCGCTGATGCAGGTGCTTGATGAGCTCTATCCAGTGAAGGGTAATGACGTCAGTTAGGGCAACGGTGGCAGGTTCAGAGGTGATTCAATCAGGCAGACTGGTCCAGGCAAACTGCCTGTTCACTTGAGCGGTACGCATACATTTGTGGCGAGGGGATTTATCCCCGTTGGGCTGCGCAGCAGCCCCAAAAGCTGCAACAGAGGTGTATCAGGTATACCGCGTGCGATGGTTTTACGACTGCTGCGCAGCCGAACGGGGATAAATCCCCTCGCCACAGGATTTCGCTAGCCTATCCCCTCACCACAGGATTTCGCTCGCCTGAAGATCGTTTAAGTGAATAACAAGCCCGGCCACTGCGCCGGGCTTGTTCGTTGGGCTAAGGGACTGCTCATTTTCTTGCAAGTCTTGAAATCCCACAATATGGGTTTGCAATTCACATATTGAACTAAGCCCGCCTCTGGTTTATGGTCAGCCGTAACCCAGTGACCCGACACCAGTCGGGCACCAAGAATAAAGACAATAAGAGGAATTCCCCCATGACTGGTCCTTCACTGGACGTCCGTCTGCATGCCAGTACCATGAAGAAGCTCAACCTGAAGCTGATTCCGTTCCTGATGCTGCTGTACATGGTGGCTTACATCGACAAGTCGAACATTTCGGTGGCGGCGTTGACGATGAATGCCGACCTTGGCCTCAGCCTGCGCATGTACGGCCTCGGCGTCGGGCTGTTCTTCCTCACCTACATCCTGTTTGAAGTGCCGAGCAGCCTGATCCTGACCAAGGTCGGTGCGCGGCGCTGGATAGCGCGGATCATGATCACCTGGGGCATCATTGCCGCCGGCATGAGCCTGATCCAGAGCGCCAACCAGCTGTATGTCATGCGCCTGCTGCTGGGCGCCGCTGAAGCCGGTTTTACCCCCGGGATCATCTACTACCTGTCGCAATGGTTTCCCCGTAGCGACCGTGCCAGGGCCATGTCGTGGTTCTACATTGGCGCGGCGTTGGCGTCGGTGATTGGTCTGCCGATGTCCGGCGCCCTGTTGCATCTGGACGGCGTGCTGGGAGTCAACGGCTGGCGCTGGCTGTTCCTGCTCGAAGGCATTCCGGCGGTGGTGCTGGGTGTCGTGGTCTTGCGCTACATGCCTGACTCGCCGACCACCACCCACTGGCTGGACAGCGCGCAGAAAGCCTGGCTCAGCCGCACGTTGCAGGCCGAACAGGCGACCACGGTTATCTCTCACAAAGACGCCTGGCACGTGGCCTTCCGCAGCCGCCAGGTGTGGTTGCTGAGCCTGTTCTGGTTGCTGCAAGCGTTCGGGACCATCGGCGTGACGCTGTTCCTGCCGCTGATCGTGCAGTCGGTCTCGAAACAGGGTTCGTTCGTCGTCAGCCTGTTGTCGGCGATGCCGTTTTTCCTGGCCTGCGTGTTCATGTACATCAACGGCCGTCATTCCGATCGAACCGGCGAGCGAGGCTGGCACCTGGGTGGGCCGCTGTTGCTGGCCGGGGTCATGCTGGGCCTGGCGGTGTTCACCGGCAACCAGTGGCTGGCGTACGTGCTGCTGGTGGTGGCGGTCGGTCTGAACTGGGCGGCGACGCCCGTGTTCTGGGCCACGACCACCGAATACCTGTCCGGCCCGGCGGCCGCCGTGTCGATTGCCTTGATCAACTCCATCGCCAACCTTGCCGGCCTCGGCTTGCCGCCGGTCATGGGTTGGATCAAAGACGCCACCCACAGCTACGACTACGCCTTGCTGATGGTGGCGGCCGCGCTGATTGCAGGCGGTGTGCTGGGTCTTTATCTGGGCGGCCAACGCATTCGCAAAGTCACTACCGTTTCTGTCCAGGGGGGCATCGATGAAATCAACCGTGCTTAAAGTCGCGCGTCTGCCGGACATGCTCAGCGAGCGGCTGTATGCCGACTATGACGTGCTGGAAGGCAGTGAAAGCGGCGACGAATTGGAGGCGGACAAGGTCCAGGGTATCCGCGCCTTGATCGCCAATGGCGAGTCACGGGTGCAGGCCGGTTTGATCGAGCGCCTGCCGGATCTGCAAGTGATCGTCGTGTTTGGTGTCGGCTATGACGGTATCGATGTCGAGGCTGCCCGGGCCCGTGGCATTACCGTGACCCACACCCCCGATGTGCTCACCGACGACGTCGCCGATTTCGCCATGACCTTGATGCTGGGCACTGCCCGTCGTATTGCCCAGGCCGATCGCTTTGTGCGTGAGGGCCGCTGGCAACAGGGACCTTTTGCCTTCACGCGCAAGGTCAGCGGCAAGCGACTGGGCATTGTTGGACTGGGTCGGATAGGCCAGGCAATTGCCCGGCGCGCCGCGTCTTTCGACATGCACATCAGCTACCACGGTCGACGTCCGCAGGCGGTGGATTATCCGTACTACGCGTCGGTCACCGAACTGGCTGCAGCGGTGGATTTTTTGCTGATCGCCGTAGGAGGAGGGCGCTCGACTCATCATCTGATCGATGCCGGTGTGCTCGATGCCCTGGGCAGTCAAGGCATCCTCATCAACGTCGGACGCGGCAGTGTGGTCGATGAAGCGGCGCTGGCACAGGCGTTGGCCGAAGGGCGTCTGTTGGGTGCCGGACTGGACGTGTTCGAAGATGAACCGAGGCCACACGCCGGTTTGCTGGACCTGGACAACGTGCTGCTCGCGCCGCATATGGCCAGTGCCACCTGGGATACGCGGCGGGCGATGTCGGAGTTGACCCTGGCCAACCTGGCCGCGCACTTTGCCGGTGAACCGTTGCCGACGCCGGTACCGGACTGATCGGTTGAGGTGATCGCCTCACATAGTCGTGCTGGCAGTGCACGGTGCAGGGGGGATGAACCGCCAGTCACAGCTAAATGCCAGCAAGCTGTTATTTCTGCTCTTTCGATATGTTGTCTGTGCGGGCACAATGCGCATCCTTTTTTGGCTAACCTTGCCGGATGCCTCGAAATGATCAAAACGCCGTACTACCTCATCGACAAGCAGAAGCTTCTGGTCAACATGCAGAAGATTGCCTACGTGCGCGAACAGTCCGGGGCCAAGGCCCTGCTGGCACTCAAGTGCTTCGCCACCTGGTCGGTGTTCGACCTGATGCAGCAATACATGGACGGCACCACGTCGTCGTCGCTCTACGAGCTCAAGCTCGGTCGCCAGAAGTTCGAAGGTGAAGCGCACGCGTACAGCGTGGCCTGGGCCGATGATGAGATCGAGGAGATGCTCGATAACTGCGACAAGATCATCTTCAACTCCATCAGCCAGCTGCAACGCTTTGCCGAGCGCTCCGAAGGCAAGACCCGCGGCCTGCGCGTCAACCCGCAAGTGAGCAGCTCCGATTACCTGCTGGCCGACCCGGCGCGTCCGTTCAGCCGTCTGGGCGAATGGGACCCGGTGAAGATCGAAGGCGTCATCGACCAGATCTCCGGTTTCATGTTCCACAACAACTGCGAAAACGGCGACTTCAGCCTGTTCGACCAAATGCTCTGCACCATCGAAGAACGTTTCGGCGAGCTGCTGCACAAGGTCAGCTGGGTCAGTCTGGGCGGCGGCATTCACTTCACGGGTGAGGGCTATGCCCTGGACGCGTTCTGTGCGCGGCTCAAGGCGTTCTCGCAAAAGTACGGTGTGCAGGTCTACCTGGAACCGGGCGAAGCGGCGATCACCAACAGCGCCTCGCTGGAAGTCACCGTGCTCGACACCCTTTACAACGGCAAGCACCTGGCGGTGGTGGACAGCTCCATCGAAGCGCATCTGCTTGACCTGTTGATCTATCGCCTCAACGCCAAGCTGGCGCCGAGCGAGGGTGATCACACCTACATGGTATGCGGCAAGTCGTGCCTGGCCGGGGACATCTTCGGCGAATACCAATTTGATCGTCCGCTGACCATCGGCGATCGACTGTCGTTCATCGACACGGCAGGCTACACCATGGTCAAGAAAAACTGGTTCAACGGCCTGAAAATGCCGTCCATCGTAGTGAAACAACTCGACGGTACAGTCGAAGTGGTTCGTGAATTTGGTTACGAAGACTACCTGTCCAGCCTTTCGTAAAGCGGACAGATAAGGAGTGATAAAGCAATTGAAAAAGAACGTTCTTATCATTGGTGCAGGAGGTGTCGCCAAGGTGGTGGCCCACAAGTGCGCGCAGCACAACGACGAACTCGGTCGTATCGCTATCGCGTCGCGCAACATCTCCAAATGCCAGGCCATCATCGACAGCATCAAGGCCAAGGGTAGCCTCAAAGTTCCCGCCGACATCAAGGCCTTCTCGCTGGACGCTCTGGATGTCGAAGCGACCAAGGCACTGATCCGCGAGACCCAATCGCAGATCGTGATCAACGTCGGCTCCGCGTTCCTCAACATGTCGGTGCTGCGTGCCTGCATCGATACCGGCGTGGCCTACCTGGACACCGCCATCCACGAAGAACCGGGCAAAGTCTGTGAAACACCGCCCTGGTACGGCAACTACGAGTGGAATCACCTCGAAGAATGCAAAGAGAAGAACATCACCGCGATCCTCGGTGTGGGCTTCGATCCGGGTGTGGTCAACGCTTATGCCGCACTGGCACAGCAAACGTATTTCGACCGCATTGATTCGATCGATATTCTCGACGTCAATGCCGGTTCACATGGCAAATATTTCGCCACCAATTTTGACCCGGAAATCAATTTCCGTGAGTTCACCGGACAAGTGTGGAGCTGGCAGAACAGCCAGTGGACCAGCAACACGATGTTCGAGGTCAAACGCACCGACGATCTGCCGGTCGTCGGAGAGCAGAACCTGTACCTGACAGGTCACGATGAAGTGCACTCCCTGTCGAAAAACCTCGACGTGCCGAACGTGCGTTTCTGGATGAGCTTCGGCGAGCACTACATCAACGTGTTCACCGTGCTGAAAAACCTTGGCCTGCTCTCCGAGCAACCGGTCAAGACCGCTGAAGGCCTGGAAGTGGTGCCACTCAAACTGGTCAAGGCCGTACTGCCTGATCCGGGTTCGCTGGCGCCTGGCTACACCGGCAAGACCTGCATTGGCGACCTGGTAAAGGGCACCAAGGACGGCAAGCCGCGCGAGGTGTTCATCTACAACGTGGCCGATCACGAGGAAGCCTACGCAGAAACCGACAGCCAGGGCATTTCCTACACCGCTGGCGTGCCACCTGTCGCCGCAGCGCTGCTGGTCGCCCGTGGCGAGTGGGATGTGCAGCGCATGGTCAACGTTGAAGAGTTGCCGGCTGAGCCGTTCCTCAAGGCCCTGGATGTCATGGGCCTGCCGACGCGCATCAAGGACGAGAATGGAGATCGTCCCTGGAACTGAAACGCCTGAGGCTCCCGACATACCGGTGAGCCTCGTTCAGTGCTCCGTTCGTCGATAAAAAAACGCCGCTCAATTGAGCGGCGTTTTTATTTGTCTGGTCTCGTGCTGATTAACCTGAGGCTCTCGAATTTGGTGGTGCAAAGTCAGAGCGCGTAGCCCAGAACTTGCCCTGACTGGGATTCCTGCGACGCAACCATCAGGTGCAATGGCATGCATTCGACTTCCATGCACACGATTTCAAACCCGCCCACTACCTGCACCTCTCGCTCCCCCAAAGTGGCTGCTTCATCGGCCAATGCCTTAGCCATTCTCGCGTGGTTCGCTGCGATTTCATTGAGAGTTGACACGTTCCGTCTCCCGGTGACTGACCTAGCCTAGCGCTGGCGTCCTTGATTGTTGATTTGAATGCCGTCGCGTCAGAATTCCGTTGTTCTGGGCCAGCTATCTGCGTCCTTTGCAATCCTTGAGCCAGTCATGGTCAGAAAAGTGGCGCAGCCTCCATTGACCCGATGATCGGCATGTTCAAGCCGATAACCGAAGCTTAGGTCAACTTTGCAAACTCATCTTTAAAAACGTTTCACCCCCGTCATAGAAGAAAGCTTTTTGTACGCCTTAATATGACTTTATATCGGCGTCAATTTTTATTGCTAGTTTATGTAACCAAAAGCGATTGTCTTTAGCGCAATTCATTTACTCCAACTTTCAGAACCTCAGCCATAAATAACAAAGTGCCATCACGCTCTTCGGCAAGGACTACGACAACCCTAAAAAAACAATTATTTTGACGACAAAAAACAGTCATATCCTCCCTATTAAGTCGGTGATTAATCATGATCAAGATCATGGCCTGCTTTTTAATAGGAGCTGTACTCGCAGGATGCAACGGCATGGTAAAACCCGATTTTTCGGGGGCTGCCAACGATTCCTACTTCACGATTTTCTCAGGCTTTCCTCTTCCGTATATGTACATGGCGTCGGCCGTGCAATGGAATGAGGATTACGCCGTCACAACCCGGCATACGCCGCTGATTCCCAACGTGCAATACAGCTGCAGTACCGGCTGTGACCTCGTCTTCATTCGCCACAAAGCCAACGGCCGCTACCCTTCGTGGCGCGCACCGCGGGTGGGCGAGGACATTACGGCCGTTGGGTCGAGCCCGTACATGGCCACCGCTACCGGCAAGGGCAAGGTGTACCAGGCGCCTTTTCTCAATACCGATGAACACAGTGGCGACCTCTATGCCATCCACGATGCTCCGCTGGTCAAGGGGATGTCCGGTGGCCCCGTAATTGCCAACGATGGCAGCGTCGTCGGTATTAATATGGGGTTCTATTCCACGACGTTAAACGATGTCAGCGCGCATCCCGGTGTAAAAGGCGCGCAGCGGATCAGTGTTTTTATTCCCTATTCGATTATTCAACGTGAATGGCAATTGTTACAGGCTAAACTTGATAGTCCGCAGGGGACGAAGTTTGCCGCCAAGTAATCATGCAGGACTGTTGACCTGTGTGGCGAGGGCGTGAATGCCTTCGCCACCGTTACAGCGCCGCCTTCATAAGTCTTTCTTAAACTCTTTATCGAGATGTTTGTCGTCCTTGTGACGTTCTTTATCGAGGTGCGTGTCCTCTTTGTCGATGACGTCTTCGTCATGCTTCACACCGTTATCGATCTCGTCGGCATCGTGATCGACACCTTTGTCAATTTCCCGATGGTCGTGACGGACACCTTTTTCGAGGAGGTCTTCGGCGTGGGCAACCCCGACAGGGGTGAGGAGGCCTGCGACGAGCAGTGGCGCAATGAGCAGCGCTTTAAGCGTCTTCATGTCGTTCTCCGTTGCGAGTGCCAGTGATTGGGCGGTTGGATGAATCAAATATTCCTAAAAGGTATAAATAGATAATTATATATTCCTTTTAATGTTGGTTCCGTCGGTGCACTTTGGGGGCCTGCACATCCGTGCGAATAACCACGACATCAGCCAGGAAGCCTTAATATGACCATCAAAGCGATCAACGTCCGCAACCAGTTCAAGGGCGTCATCAAGGAAATCGTCGAAGGCGAAGTGGTTTCCGAAATCGACGTGCAAACCGCCTCCGGCATCGTCACCTCGGTGATCACCACGCGCTCGGTGCGTGACCTGGAGTTGAAGGTCGGCAGCGAAGTGATTGCCTTCGTCAAATCCACCGAGGTGTCGATTGCCAAGTTGTGATCAGCCTCGCTTTATCGGTATCTGATAACGGTGCCTTTGAGCTTGTGACCCTCGATGGTTTCGAAATCCGTTGCTGCGGGTTGATTGTTGACGTTAGCAGGCGGCTGGGGAGTTTCCAGAAAAGGGCTGTGAGGGGGTGCCGGTTTTGTGTGGGTCTATAGATCCGTTTCTGCAGTCACGCCATACCCCTTGTAAGAGCAAAGCTTGCTCGCGATGGCGGCTTGATAGCCTGTAGGTTTCTTCCAGATGTCCCCGGATCAAACTGTGGGAGCTGGCTTGCCAGCGATGGCGTCCTGACAGTCGCTGATTTCTGGCGGGTGTAATCAAATCAAACTGTGGGAGCTGGCCTGCCGGCGATAGCGGCCTGATCGGCGGTGCGATTCTTGCTGGTGTACATATCCATTCCTGCGGTCACGGCTGCTATTGGTTTCGCCCTTACGGCGAGTCACTTGGAAGAGCGCCAAGTAACCAAACGCTCTTGCCCCTTTCGTACGGTGCCTCGCCTGGGCTCGGCATACCCTCGCTCCGGTCCTGCTCCGTGGGCCCGCCGCGATCGGCCATCCATGGCCGTGCGCGGCTAACCCGGCATCCATGCCGGGTTGCCCACTGCGCAGAACCT
>NZ_WFGV02000103.1 GCF_010095445.2 Pseudomonas sp. TNT3 | reverse complement strand
GGCTCGGCATACCCTCGCTCCGGTCCTGCTCCGTGGGCCCGCCGCGATCGGCCATCCCTGGCCGTGCGCGGCTAACCCGGCATCCATGCCGGGTTGCCCACTGCGCAGAACCTGCGCTCGGCCTACCCATGGGGCAAGAAGATCAAGATCAAAATCAAAAGCCACAGCCACAGCCACAGCCACAGCCACAGCCACAGCGAGGCGGCCTGACAGCCGACCTGACACTTAAGGCCTGCGCATGTCCCTGTGGGAGCTGAGCTTGCTCGCGATGGCGGCCTGATAGCCTATGCATCTTTCCCTGATGTCCCTGGCTCAAACTGTAGGAGCGAGCCTGCTCGCGATGGACGTAAACGATGACGCGATTTCATTGGGAAAACTCTTCGCCTGCAAGTCCACCGTAGGAAACGTTGTTCACATCCGTATCCGCACAAAGACCACCGCCGAAGCAACGGCACGATCAAAAGATCGCAGCCTCGTTGCACTCGACAGCTCCTACAAGCGGGCCACGCCTGAAGAGTCGGAAACCAATAGCAGCCGTAAGCGCAGTAATGGATATGTACACCAGCAAGACACTCCCCGCCGATCACGCCGCGATCGCGAGCAGGCTCGCTCCTACTGTTTGATCCGGGTATATCCGGGAGATAGGAGTCGGCTGTGAGCCCGTCATCGCGAGCAAGCTCAGCTCCCACAGGTGAACGCGTGAGCCGCGAAAGTCGGGTCGGCTGTCAGGCCGCCTCGCTGTGGCTTTTGATTTTGATCTTCTTGCCCCATCGGCAGGCTGAGCGCAGGTTCTGCGCAGTGGGCAACCCGGCATGGATGCCGGGTTAGCCGCGCACGGCCAGGGATGGCCGATCGCGGCGGGCACACGGAGCAGGACCGGAGCGAGGGAATGCCGAGCCCTGGCGAGGCACCGGACGAAAGGGGCAAGAGCGTTTGGTTACTTGGCGCTCTTCCAAGTGACTCGCTGTAAAAGCGAAACCCATAGAAGCCGTGACCGCAGGAATGGATATGTACACCCGCAAGAATCTCAGCGCCGATCAAACCGCCATCGCCGGCAAGCCAGCTCCCACAGTGTGATCCCGGAACATCAGGGAAAGATGCGTCGGCTATCAGACCGCCATCGCCGGCAGGCCAGCTCCCACAATTTGATTTGGGTACACCCGCCAGAAATGGGCAACTGTCAGCCCGCCATCGCGAGCAAGCTTTGCTCCTACAGTGGATTCAGCAGACCTCGCGAAGACGAACGACGAGCCTCACTGCCACCCAAACCGCCGAACATAAAACCCCTTCACCGCCTGCGTCAGCCCCATATAAGCCAACAAAATCACCGGCAAAAACACAAAGTACAACGACGGCAACGCCTGCAATTTGAAGTAATGCGCAAGCGGCCCCATCGGCAGAAAAATCCCGACAGCCATGATAATCCCCGTCATCACCATCAACGGCATCGCCGCGCGGCTTTGCAGGAAAGGGATCTTCGGCGTACGAATCATGTGCACGATCAACGTCTGGGTCAGCAACCCGACCACGAACCAGCCCGACTGAAACAACGTTTGGTGATCTGGCGTATTGGCATCGAACACGTACCACATCAACGCAAAGGTGGTGATGTCGAAAATCGAACTGATCGGGCCGAAGAACAGCATGAAACGCCCGACATCAGCCGGCTGCCAACGCTGGGGTTGCTTGAGCATCTCTTCATCGACGTTATCGAACGGAATGGCGATCTGCGAAATGTCGTAGAGCAGATTCTGCACCAGGAGGTGCATGGGTAACATCGGGAGGAACGGGATGAACGCGCTCGCCACCAACACCGAGAACACGTTGCCGAAGTTCGAGCTGGCGGTCATTTTGATGTACTTGAGCATGTTGGCGAAGGTCCGGCGGCCTTCCAGAACCCCCTCTTCCAGCACCATCAGGCTTTTTTCCAGAAGGATGATGTCGGCCGCTTCCTTGGCAATGTCCACGGCGCTGTCCACCGAAATACCGATGTCCGCCGTGCGCAAGGCCGGTGCGTCATTGATCCCGTCGCCCATGAAACCCACCACATGTCCGTTGCTTTTTAGCAGGCGGACGATGCGTTCCTTGTGCGAGGGCGTGAGTTTGGTGAAGACGTTGGTTGTCTCGACTGCCACCGCCAGCTCGGCGTCGGTCATGCGCTCAATGTCATTGCACATCAACAGGCCTTGTTGCTCCAGACCTACCTCGCGGCAGATCTTGGCCGTCACCAGCTCGTTGTCGCCGGTCAGCACTTTCACCGCAACGCCGTGGGCGGCCAGGGCTTTCAGGGCGGGCGCGGTGCTTTCCTTCGGCGGGTCGAGAAACGCCACATAGCCAATCAGCGTCAATGCCTGTTCATCCGCCAGGCTGTACGTATCGCGCCCTTCGATCATCGGCCGCGCCGCAACGGCTACCACCCGCAGTCCTTCGGCGTTGAACGCGGCAGTGACCTGACGAATCCGCGTCAGCAGTTCCTCGGTCAACGCTTCGTCGATAACACCGTGGCGCACCCGCGAGCACACCGCCAGCACCTCCTCCACGGCGCCTTTGCAGATCAACAGATGGGAATGATCACGCTCGGCCACCACCACCGACATGCGCCGACGGGTGAAGTCGAAGGGAATCTCGTCGACCTTGCGAAACGCCGTGCCGACTTTCAGTTCACGGTGAATTTCGACGTGTTCGAGCACGGCTACGTCCAGCAGGTTTTTCAGGCCGGTCTGGTAGTAACTGTTGAGGTAGGCCATTTCCAGCACATCATCAGAGTCGTTCCCCCAGACATCGACGTTGCGCGCCAGGAAAATCCGGTCCTGGGTCAGAGTGCCGGTCTTGTCGGTGCACAGCACGTCCATGGCGCCGAAGTTCTGGATGGCGTCGAGGCGTTTGACGATGACTTTTTTGCGCGACAAAAATACCGCGCCCTTCGCCAACGTCGAGGTGACGATCATCGGCAACATTTCCGGGGTCAGGCCGACGGCAATCGACAATGCGAACAGCAACGCTTCGGTCCAGTCGCCCTTGGTGAAACCATTGATGAATAGCACCAGCGGCGCCATGACGAACATGAAGCGGATCAGCAACCAGCTGACTTTGTTGACCCCGGTCTGAAACGAGGTGGGCGCGCGATCGGTGGCGCCGACCCGTTGTGCCAACGCACCAAAATAGGTGCTGTTGCCGGTAGTCAGCACCACCGCCGTCGCGGTGCCTGACACTACGTTGGTGCCCATGAACAGGATGTTGTCGAGGTCCAGCGGGTTGTCGGTATCGTCGTCCTGCTGCCGAGGAAATTTCTCCACGGGCATCGATTCGCCGGTCATCGCAGCCTGGCTGACGAACAGATCCTTGGCCCCGAGCACCCGGCAATCGGCGGGAATCATGTCGCCCGCCGACAACACGATCAGGTCCCCCGGCACCAGTTGCTTGATCGGCAATTCGATCCGGTGTTCATCGCGGCGCAACACCGTGGCCGTGTTGCTGACCATCGCCTTGAGCGCGTCCGCAGCCTGGTTGGATTTGGTTTCCTGCCAGAAGCGCAGCAAGGTCGAGAGCACCACCATCGAGAAAATCACGATCGCGGCTTTCAGGTCTTCGGTCAGCCAGGAGATGACCGCCAGCAACGTCAGCAGCAAGTTGAACGGATTTTTGTAGCAGTGCCACAGGTGAGTCCACCAAGACAACGGCTGCTCATGCTCGACTTCATTGAGCCCGAAGCGTTCGCGCAGGACGTCGGCTTCAAGGTCACTGAGCCCGTGGGTGTGGCTGCCGAGACTGTTGAGCAGTTGACCGGCTTCGCTGTTAGCGGCGCTGATCAGAGTTTGTGCCAGCGTCGGCGGCACTGCGCGGCTGACGGTGGTGTCGGTGAAGTTTTCCAGCAGCGCCAGTCGACGAAAATGCCGGGCGATGTGGCGAGTGCGCAGGAATCCGGCGAAGAATTCTTTGAGCAGGGTCAGGTTCATGGCAGTTCCCCCAGGGTCAGCCGGGAAACCTTCGAGCAGGCGTGTCGAGACGCCGCGATGACGACACGAAGGTCGACCATCACGCACAGTTCAGCGTCGTAGAGAGGGCATCGAAAATCGCACCGGTAGTGGCTGCGATCGGAAGGCCGCTGCTCGCGTTCAGGCGAGACAACGGCACAAAAAAAGCTGCGCGTTATCTTGCCGAGAATGTGCCGGTTTTCAGGACCGGCCGACGTCTGTCACTCGAACAAGTACCCACTGTGGGTCTCCGCTATTGATTGAAAACACGCGAAGCTTGCGCCGCTGTTTAAGGAAAGTAAACGCGGTGTTTGGGGTGCACGGGGGGAATTTCGGGGTTCTTCAGGAAGGGTTCAGGATTGAGAATTTTTGGTGACGGTAGGGACGCTATCGCGAGCAGGCTCACTCCTACATGGGTCCTGTGTATACAGGTCAAATGTAGGAGTGAGCCTGCTCTGGGCGGCATTCCGACGATGGCGGTTTCACTGTCGCAGAAAATCTCAGCTAGCCGTCGCCAACAACAAATCCACCATGGACCGGCTATGCCCACGGTTCTCGCCATATTCATACAACGATCCGGCAATCTCATCCGCCCGGATCGGCAGGATCGACAGCAAGGTGTCGCTCAAACCATGACTCGCCTGGCAGAAGCCCTGCATATAGATGCCGGCCTTGCAGCGTTCGTCGGTGATCAGTTTGTAATTGCGGTCCACCTCGAAATCACCCAGGTACTGCTCCAGCGGTGCCAGCAGTTTGCGGTGCATCTGGCGCTCGTAACCGGTGGCCAGGACCACGGCGTCGTAGTGACGCACCGTGACTTCACCGGTCGCGTTGTTACGCATCGTCAGTTCGATCCCGTGCTCGGTGGCGGTGGCTTTTGAAAGCGTGGTCAGGGTGCGGAATGCATGACGGGCGATGCCCGAGACTTTCTGGCGATAGAAGATGCCGTAGATGCGTTCGATCAGATCGATGTCCACCACCGAATAATTGGTGTTGTGGTACTCGTTGACCAAACGCTCGCGCTCGCTGCTGGCTTGCTGGAACACCAGGTCGGTGAACTCCGGCGAGAACACTTCGTTGACGAAGGGGCTGTCATCGGCCGGTTTCAGGGCTGAGCCGCGCAGGATCATGTCCACCTGCACCGATGGGAAGCTGTCGTTCAAATCGATAAACGCTTCCGCGGCGCTCTGCCCGCCCCCGATGATCGCGATGCTCATCGGCTGGTTGTTCACGCACGGTTGCTTGGCCATCTGTGCCAGGTACTGGGAATGGTGGAACACACGGCTGTCACCTTTGAGCGCTTTAAACGCTTCCGGGATGCGCGGTGTGCCGCCGGCGCTGACCACAACAGAACGCGTGGTGCGAACGTGCTGCTGACCTTGGGCGTCTTTGGAAATCACCCGCAGCGCTTCGACCTGCTGGTTGTGCAGCACCGGTTCGATGGTCAGCACTTCTTCACCGTAGCGGCTCTGGGTGTCGAACTGCGCGGCAACCCAGCGCAGGTAGTCGTTGTACTCCATGCGGCACGGGTAAAAAGTGCCCAGGTTGATGAAGTCCACCAGACGACCGTGGTGCTTCAGGTAATTGACGAAAGAGTAAGGGCTCGTCGGGTTGCGCAGGGTTACCAGGTCTTTGAGGAAGGAGATCTGCAACTCGCTCTGGGTCACCAGGGTGTTGCCGTGCCAGCGGTAGTCGGCCTGCTTGTCGAGAAACAGTACATCCAGTTCCCCCTGGCTCGATCCGCGTTCTTGCAGAGCGATGGCCAACGCCAGGTTCGAAGGGCCGAAACCGACGCCGATCAGGTCGTGAACGATGGGCGATGCAATTGCCTGTGTCATTTCCAGTGTCCTCTGGATGAACCCCCGAGCAGCGGGGAGGAAAAGCTGAGTGACCTGACCGGCCCTGGGCAGGACAGCAGGTCGTCTGTTGAGTAAGGACGAGGACAATGAAACAAAATTTAACACGATGAGATCAGTGGGCATCCCACTGCAGCATCCGTACCCGGCAATGCTTCATCGCGTTGACGATGTGCTTTTCCACCAGCGCCCGGGAGATCCCCAGGCGTTCGGCGATCTCGGGGTGGGAGAGGCCTTCGATCTTGCGCAGCAGAAAACTTTCGCGGCACAACGGCGGCAATTCAGACAAGGCACGCTGGAGCATTTCCAGGCGTTGGCCGTGGTCGAGGCTGTTGTGCGGGGACGGGGTGAAATAGCGCTCTTCGTTATCGAGCACTTCCAGCGACTCGACCTGACGCAGGGCGTTGCGCCGATGGTCGTCGATCACCAGATTGAGCGCGGTGCGGTACAAAAACGCCCGGGGCTGCTCGATCGGCGTGGTGCTGGAGCGTTCCAAAACCCGTAGATAAGCGTCATGCACCACATCTTCGGCGACCTGACGGTTGCCTAGCTTGGCGTTCAGGAAACACACCAGCTCACGATAGTAGTTTTCCAACATGACTCCCGTCCGCACGGGTGCGGATTCATTCCTTGAGCCACTCTGTCGACCGCCAAAATGGGCAGTGGCAAGATAGTGGCAGAGCGAGGCGCGTAATTTATAGTAATTCTCATATAGATTTAAAGTATTGCTTCATCTTGCCCGACAAATAGTCATGGTCTATATGTGTGCCCCCACGTGACCGCGCCTAAATTCGACGCGGCTTTTCTCGTATTAAGGACAGCTCCCCGTCTCTGTCGGTCTGCCGACAGCGTTCACTTATTGCCGGACTTTTCTTGCAAGACGAACGACGGGTCGATTTCCATTGACTGGAACCCTGCATGAAACGTCCCCGTCACGCCCGACGCGCCCTGCTTGTAGCACTGTGTCTGATCCCCGTTATCGCCGTCGCCGCCTGGCAGTTCATCCCCCCCGGTCGGGACAAGTTCGCCACTGTTCAGGTCACCCGTGGCGACATCGAAACCAGTGTCACGGCGTTGGGCACGTTGCAACCCCGGCGGTATGTCGACGTCGGTGCCCAGGCGTCCGGGCAAATCCACAAGATCCATGTGGAAGTCGGCGACGTGGTCAAGGAAGGCCAGTTGCTGGTGGAAATCGACCCGTCCACGCAACAGGCCAAACTCGACGCCGGACGCTTTTCCATCGAGAACCTCAAGTTTCAGCTCGAGGAACAACGGGCACAGCACGAACTGGCCCGGCAGAAATTCCAGCGCCAACAGAACCTCAAGGCCGGCGGTGCCACCCGTGAGGAAGACGTGCAGACGGCCCAGGCGGAACTGCGCGCCACCCAGGCGCGCATAGACATGTTCCAGGCGCAGATCCGCCAGGCCCAGGCCAGCCTGCGCAGCGACCAGGCCGAGCTCGGTTACACGCGCATTTATGCACCGATGGCCGGCACCGTCGTCGCCCTTGACGCCCGTGAAGGCCAGACGCTCAATGCCCAGCAGCAAACGCCGTTGATTTTGCGCATCGCCAAATTGTCGCCGATGACCGTGTGGGCCGAGGTCTCTGAAGCGGACATCGGCCACGTCAAACCCGGCATGCAGGCCTGGTTCACCACCCTCAGCGGAGGCACTCGACGCTGGAGCAGCACCGTGCGCCAGATTCTTCCGGTGCCGCCAAAACCCCTCGATCAAACCAGTCAAGGCGGCGGCAGTCCGGCCAGTTCGAGTAAAAGCGGCAGCGCGCGCGTGGTGCTGTACACCGTGTTGCTCGACGTCGATAACGCCGATAACGCGCTGATGGCAGAGATGACCACTCAGGTGTTTTTCGTGTCCGACCAGGCGAAAAACGTCTTGACCGCGCCCATTGCCGCCCTGCAATCCGGTACAAAAACGGACATCCAGACCGCCCAGGTAGTCGCCGAGAACGGCAGTCTGCAGCAGCGCGATGTCCGTACCGGCATCAGCGATCGTCTGCGGGTACAGATCCTCGACGGCTTGCAGGAAGGCGATCACCTGTTGATCGGACCGGTCGACGGGAGTGGCGGCTGAATGCTGACGCCCCTGATCGACCTGCAGGACATCCGCAAATCCTACGGCGGTGGCGACGCGCCTGAAGTTCAGGTGTTGCGCGGCATCGACCTGTCGATCCACGCGGGCGAATTCGTCGCCATCGTCGGTGCCTCGGGCTCCGGCAAATCGACCTTGATGAACATCCTCGGATGCCTCGACCGCCCGACGTCGGGCGAGTATCGCTTCGCCGGGGAAAACGTCGCCGGCCTCGACAGCGATGAACTGGCCTGGCTACGCCGCGAGGCATTCGGCTTTGTGTTCCAGGGGTACCACCTGATCCCGTCCGGCTCGGCCCAGGAAAACGTCGAGATGCCGGCGATCTACGCCGGCACCCCGGCCGCGGAACGTCATGCCCG
>NZ_WFGV02000102.1 GCF_010095445.2 Pseudomonas sp. TNT3 | reverse complement strand
CGCCGCGCAAGGCCGGCGACGCAAGGGCCCCTGGCACGCTCGCCATCTGTTCGCCCACCGCCGTCATCCGCTGCCAGGCATGACGATGCGCGGGATCCGCATTCAGCCATGTGTTCCATGCCGCTCGATCCATGTCGGTGGCGATACCTGATTGAAGTCTTGCGTACCACCTGGCCGCCGCGCCAATCGCCGCCAATTCCGCTGCCGAAAGGCTCATGCCAGCTGCAACTGAATGTGCATCAGGCAACAATGCTCCATGGCTTTGGCCATGTGGTTATTCACCGTACGCACACTGATACCCAGACGTTCGGCGATCTGCGGGTAAGTGAGGCCGTCGAACTGGGACAGGATGAACGTCTGCTTGACGTTCGCTCCCAGGCCTTGCAGCAGTCGATCGATTTCCATCAAGGCCTGGAGCAGGATCGCCTGATCTTCCAGCGAAGGGTGTTGCCACTCCGGCATCGCAGCCAGGGCTTCCAGATAAGACTGTTCCAGCGAGCGTCGCCGAAACAGATCGATCAACAGGCCCTTGGCGATCATCGACAGATAAGGTCGCGGCTCGCGTATTTCCAGCGCATTACGCGCCTTGATCACTCGAACGAAGGTGTCCTGCGCAAGGTCGGCGGCATCGAACGAGTTGTTCAGGCGCTTGCGCAGCCAGCCACTGAGCCAGCCGTGGTGGTCGCAATACAGATCATTGACGGCGCTGCGCAGGGACAATTCGTTGGCGGACATGACGATGGAATAATTCGCGACTGATAATTACTCGCATTGTCATAGTTGTAACCGGTTGTTGGCAATAGCCATTATCAGTTGCTGATCCAAGCCCCTTTCGACCCGACATGCCTATCAGACTTCGGACTCCAGAAGCTCAAACTTCACTTGATCAGGGTAGAACGCCACATAACCTCTGATCTGCTCGACCGATACCTTGGGGTCTTCATAACTCCACACCGCATTGGCGCCTTCGTGCCCCGGTATCTGCAGACTGAAATAGCTGGCGTCGCCTTTGTAAGGGCAATAACTGGTGTGGTCGGTGCGGGCGAAATACTGTTCGGCAATGTCCTCACGCGGGACGTAATACACCGGAGGATAGTTGGCCTCCAGCAGCACCAGCGCACGTGCGGACGCGGCCACCTGAATACCGTGGAACTTCACCAGCAGGCAGCCCGGTTGTTCTGCGATGGTAATGACGGCGGGGGGAGTAGGCATGGAATGCATTCCTCTTTGAAGGACTGGAATCACTGATGGCCGTGGCGTTGACCTGATTGAAGAGCTTGCCAGTGGCGACTGAGCTCGCTCCCCTCGGGTCGCCAGGCAACCCGAACGCCGAAACGGCCGATCCTTCAGGTATAACCCATCTTTTCCCCTCGCGATGGCTCCACAGCCGAACGGAAGCAAGTTCGCCTTTCTACATCGACTGCAAGGGCGAACGGCAGCACATCGTCATGCCTGTAATGACCGGAAACGGGGTACCTGTACATCCATACAGATAAAGGTTGCTCCATCGTTCGTCACCCGCCATTCTGTGCGCCTCTGACACACTTGTAGAACGATGGTGGTTATGCGGCTGTATCTCTGTGAAAAACCCTCCCAGGCCAAAGACATTGCGGCCGTGCTTGGCGCGAAACGTCGCGGCGACGGCTGCTGGCTGGGAACGGACGTCACTGTGACCTGGTGCATCGGCCATCTGCTGGAAACCGCGCCGCCGGATGCCTATGACGCTCGATACAAGCGCTGGGTGCTGGCCGACCTGCCGATCATTCCGGAAAAATGGAAGATGACCGTCAAGCCGCGCACAGCCAGCCAGTACAAGGCGGTCAAGCGATTGCTGGGCGAGGCCGATGAGCTTGTTATCGCCACGGACGCCGACCGCGAGGGCGAAATGATCGCCCGGGAACTGGTCGAGCATTGTCGTTACCGCGGCCCGATTCGACGCCTTTGGTTGTCCGCCCTGGACGACGCGTCGATCCGCAAGGCCCTGGCAGCGCTCAAGCCGGGTGCCGAGACCTTCAGCCTGTACCATTCGGCACTGGGCCGCTCCCGGGCTGACTGGCTGATCGGGATGAACATGAGTCGGCTGTTCACGCTACTGGGACGCCAGTCCGGTTATCAAGGCGTGTTGCCGGTGGGTCGGGTGCAAACCCCTACCCTGCGTCTGGTGGTGGATCGTGACCGCAGCATCGCCGATTTCGTCCCGGTCGCGTACTGGGCCATCGATGTGCACCTGCGGCACGACGGCACCGTATTTACGGCGCAATGGCGGGCGGCCTCCGAGGTTTGCGATGATCAGGATCGCTGCCTGAATCAGGCGCTGGCGCAGCAGGCGGCGAGCGCCATTGCCAGTGCAGCCAGTGCCCGTGTCATCAAACTGCGCACCGAGCGCATGCGCGAAGTGGCGCCACTGCCCTTCGACCTGGGCACCTTGCAGGAAGTCTGCTCGAAAAAACTCGGGCTTGGCGCGCAGGAAACCCTCGACATCGCCCAGGCGCTCTACGAAACGCACAAAGTCATTACCTATCCACGCAGCGATTGCGGCTACCTGCCGGTCAGCCAGCACAGTGAAGCGCCGTCCATTCTGGCGGCACTAAAACAAGCCGATCCGACCCTCAACGCCTTGAATGATTACCTTGAACCTCAGCGGCGCTCCCGGGCCTGGAACGATGCCAAGGTCAGCGCCCACCACGGCATCATTCCAACGGCGGCGGCAAAAAACCTCGACAGACTGGTGGGCAAGCAGCGAGCGGTGTACACGCTGATTCGCGCCCGTTACCTGGCGCAGTTCCTGCCCAACCATGAATACGACCGCACCCAGGCCGACTTCGATTGTGCCGGCGAGGCGTTGCGAGCCGTCGGCAAACAGATCGTCGAACCCGGCTGGAAACGCGCCTTGCCCGAGGCCCTGGCGCCGGCGAAAGGACGCGAGGCACCCGCACCGCAGACATTACCGGCGCTGGCTGAAGGGCGTGACTGCGCGATCGCCGACGTCAAGCTCAAGGACCTCTGGACACAACCGCCCAAACCTTTCACCGAAGGCGACCTGATCAAGGCGATGAAAAACGTCGCCAAACTGGTGGAAGACCCGCTGCTCAAGCAAAAACTCAAGGACACCACGGGCATTGGCACCGAGGCGACACGCGCGTCGATCATTCAGGGCCTGCTCGACCGTGGTTACCTGATCAAGAACGGCAAGTCGCTGGCTGCAACCCCGGCGGCGTTCAGCCTGATCGATGCGGTACCACGCGCCATCGCCGACCCCGGTACCACGGCGATCTGGGAGCAGGCGCTGGATATGGTGCAAAGCGGCGAAATGAGCCTGGAAGAATTCGTCACCAAACAGGCGGCGTGGATGAGCAAGCAAGTCGCCCGGTGCGCTGGACTGAGCCTGACCATCAGCGGTCCTGCCAGCCCCGCCGGTCGCGCTGCAACACCGTGGAAGAACAAACGCAAACCCGCCAAGCGAAAAACCGCGACCGCCGCCAAGCGCACGACCAAACCGGCCAGCAAAGCGTAAGGGCACTTCGCGCTGACCGTGATGGTCTAGTGTTCTTCAAGCCCGGCGACAGCCCCAACCCTGAAAAGGCATCGAACATGATCATTGTCCATCACCTGAACAACTCTCGCTCCCAGCGCATTCTCTGGCTGCTGGAAGAACTGGCCATTCCCTACGAGCTGAAGCGCTACCAGCGCGACCCGAAAACCAACCTCGCACCGCCGGAGCTCAAGGCGGTGAACGCCCTGGGTAAATCCCCGGTGATCGAGGATGGCGCACAGAAGCTGATCGAGTCCGCAGCGATCATCGATTACCTGATTCGACGTCACGGCGAAGGCCGCTTGCAGCCTGATCCGGCCACCCCTGCCTATGATGAGTATGTGCAATGGCTGCACTTCGCCGAAGGCTCGGCGATGTTGCCATTGATGTTGAACCTGTACGTAGGTCGCCTCGGCGAGGCCGGTGCGCCGTTACACCCACGGATCAATTCGGAAGTGGCCAACTACCTCGGCTACCTCGACACAGCGCTGAGCAAATCCGATTATCTGCTCGGCAACGAATTCAGCGCTGCAGATATCCAGATGAGTTTTATCGGCGAGATCGCCAGAGCCCAAGGCAAGCTGGGCCAGTACCCGCATGTTGCAGCCTGGGTCGAGCGCTTCCAGAAGCGCCCCGCGTATGCGGCCGCACTGAAGACAGGCGGCCAGTACGACTTCGCCCCACACTGATTCAAACCGACAGGAGCCGCCCCAATGCCCTCGGTAGAACTGCACGCCGCCCGGCGCGACGAATTGGAAACCATCGAGAATCTGATGCAGTTCTACACCTACGACCTCAGCGAGTGGCTGCCGCTGAAGCTAGGTGGGCATGGCTTCTTCAACATCCAGCCGATGCCGGATTACTGGCGTAAACCGACCACCCAACCCTTTCTGATTACCGTCGATGGCGAGCTCGCCGGCTTCGTGACCCTGGATGACGACACTCATTTGGAGGGCGCGGTGCACAACATCGGTTATTTGTTCGTCGCTCGGCGCTTTCGCGGTCAAGGTGTCGCACAGTTTGTCGTCTCTGCCCTCTTGAGCCGTCACCCCGGTGAATGGCAAATTTTCCATCTCGATAAGAACCAGCCGGCACGGCTGTTTTGGGCCAAGGTCGTGCCGGTGCTCACCGGCGGTGAATTCACCCTGCATCAACGACTTATCGACGAATACTCCTGCACTGTTTACCGTTTTCAGGCTTTTTCTCCCTCGCCCTGAATGACATGCCCCCGCCTTTTTTTTAATTCCAATCCGCTTTGTCCGACAATATGTAGTGACTGAAAATAATCACTACAAAACCGTTGACGCGTCCGATTTGCCCTTGCATGATGCAGACATCTCCCCGATCGGGAGTACGGCAACATGTTTGAGCAAGCTCGTCTGACCGCCGAGCTGTTTTTCCCGGATACACGCTGCCCACAAGGCAGATTGAAGAAGCTGACCTGGCCCGAACGTCCAGTACAAGGACGAGAAGCGCTGGCGATCAATCCTCATGAAGCTTGTGGCCGACCCTGAAAAGTCGGCAGTGGCCTCCAGGTTTTCGCTGCTTCTCTTCGTTGTGACGCTATTGCGTAGCAGTTATTCAACACGACTACATGCAACAGACGCGGGACCTCGCCACTGTCGGCGACTGAACGCTGACGTCCTGGTTTCGGTGCCAGGGATCAACTAACCGATGGGCTACCTGTATTAGCGAACCAACTTTGAAAGATCACCAAATGGTCAAGGGGCAAATTATGAATCTGAACAATCAACCAACTATCGAAGAACTGGCTCGTATGTTCGCGGCGCAAAAAGACAGCCAGGACAGCCATATTCTGTGGATCAGCAAATCGGGCCAGGTTCATATCGACTGCCTGTCGACACATGCCGATGAAGCAGAATTCGATAAGAATAATCAGAACCTGCTTGCCCGACTGAAGATGTACCGTCGCGGCCAGGGCTACGTCGGCAAGAAAGCCGCCGCTGATAAAGACTTCATTGGCAATGTTCTGCAAACGCTGAAACAGGCGTGGGCATCGATGCAGAACCAGAATGAAGTTCGGGTGATTGACCGGTTCTGCTAATACTTAATAAAACCAAAGCCCCCGTTCGTGTTTGCGAACGGGGGCTTTTGTATTTCTGCCACTTGGCCTCCTCCATCCAACTGTAGGAGTGAGTCTGCTCGCGATAGCGACTTATCATTCGATACAAATGCTGCCTGATGAATTGCCATCGCGAGCAGGCTCGCTCCTACGCTTTGATCTGTTGTGATCAAATGGTCCTGGTTGCCAGAACAAGCTCCAAAAAGGCCACCGACGCCGCACTGTGATAATTGTTTTTCCTGCGCAACAACGCCGCCCCACGTTTGGGCGGCTCCCCCTGCAACGGGATCTTGCGCAACGCGCGCTCCTCACTCGCAATCGATTCTGGAAGGACGGTCGCCATGGTCGTGTGCCGAATGACCTCCAGCAACGTGCTCACCGAATTGACCTCGATGCCTACCTTCGGCGTAATCCTTTCCTGGGCGAAGTACTCGTCAATTCGCGTGCGTGTCACGAAGTCTGTGGCCAACAGTGCGAAGTTCATCTGCGCGATTTCTTCGCAAGACAACGCCTCCTCACGCTCGAACAGCGGATGATCCTGCCCAACCATCACTCCCAGCGTCTCGGTAAATGCCAGGATCGATTCGATGTCTGTATTCCTGACCTGGTCAAAAGCGATGGCGATGTCCAGGGAGTCATCCATCAGCCCGGCCTCGATATCGTCCATCGACAACTCGAAAATCTGCAGCTTGATATTCGGGAAGCGCGCCGTGTAATCGCGCACCAACGGTCCCACCAGATACGCCATGAATGTCGGGGTCATGGCCAGCCGCAAGTTGCCGCGCGTCAGGTCCTTCACGTCATGCAGCGCACGCTTCCCCGCCTCCAGCTCCAGCAGCACACGGCGGGCGGACTCGATATAGGCCTCACCCGCATCGGTAGGTTTGACCACCCGCGAAGTGCGGTCGAACAGGCTCACGCCCAAGGCTTCTTCCAGTTGCCGGATTTGCTGGGACAACGTCGGTTGAGAAACGTGTAGCGCTTCGGCGGCACGGGTGAAGCCGCCGTGGTCGGCGACCGCGAGCAGATAGCGCAGATGTCGGAGCAGCATTGGGACTCACCTTCTATAGGCTGTGCTTATGCTTGGCATTGTATATGGGTCTTGGACGCTATGGATCGATCGGCAGAAGATGGCTTCACACCCAAGCAGTCATCTACGACAGGAGCACCACCATGCAACAGTCCTACGCCTACAACGATCCAAGCCTGGCCCTCACCACAAAAATCCTGGAGGCCAAGGCGCAAAAAGACCTGTCCTGGCAGGATCTCACCGATGGCACCGGCCTTGGCCTGGCCTACGTCACCGCAGCCCTGCTCGGTCAGCATCCGCTGCCGGAATCTGCTGCCAAAGTCATCGGCGAGAAACTCGAACTGGACGCTGACGCCGTGGCCCGCCTGCAGATCATCCCGCTGCGCGGCAGCCTCTCTGGTGTCCCGACAGATCCGACCATTTACCGCTTTTACGAAATGATCCAGATCTACGGCACCACGTTGAAGGCGCTGGTTCACGAACAGTTCGGCGACGGCATCATCAGCGCGATCAACTTCAAACTCGACATCAAAAAAGTCGAAGACCCGGAAGGCGGTTCCCGCGCCGTGATTACGCTGGACGGCAAATTCCTGCCATTGCGTCCTTTCTAAACGAACCGCGCACGTAATACCGCGAAACCTGTAGCCGCTGCCGAGCCCGCGAGGCTGCGTTCGAGGACGAAGTCCTCGCCCGCCAAACCCCACGACTTCTGCGAAGTCGAACACAGCCTCGCACCCTCGGCAGCGGCTACAGGGATCTGGTCAATTCATTAGAGGAAGCAACCATGAAAGCGCTGATTGAAGGTTTCTTGAAGTTCCAGAACGACGCGTTTCCGCAACGTACTGATTTGTTCAAACACCTGGCGACCACCCAGCACCCCGGCACCTTGTTCATTACCTGTTCCGACAGCCGTGTAGTACCGGAACTGTTGACTCAGCAAGAGCCGGGTGAACTGTTCGTGATCCGTAACGCAGGCAACATCGTCCCCTCCTACAGCCCACACCCGGGCGGTGTTTCGGCCACCGTGGAGTATGCGGTCGCGGTACTGGGCGTGACGGACATCGTGATCTGCGGCCATTCGGACTGTGGCGCCATGACGGCGGTTGCCCACTGCAAATGCATGGACCACCTGCCTGCCGTCAGCGGCTGGCTGCAACACGCCGAGTCGGCAAAAGTCATCAATGAATCCCGCGTGCACGCCAATGACGCCGCGAAGGTGAGCTCGATGGTTCGCGAGAATGTGATCGCCCAACTGGCCAATATCCAGACCCACCCAAGCGTGCGCCTGGCCCAGGAAAAAGGCCTGTTGAACCTGCATGGCTGGGTCTATGACATCGAGACCGGTTCGATTGATGCGCTGGATGCCGACAGCCGCGGCTTTGTGTCGCTGGTGGACCACCCAACGGCCTGCGCGGTCTACGGCAAAGCGGTTGCCGCCGCCTGATCAGACGACAGCGACCGCCATTGCAGCGGTCGCTTAGCGTTTGACGCTTAGATCGGTCTGCGTCATGCGACTGCGGATGGTGAACACACCATCTCCCGAAAGAATCGCACTGCGGGCAAACAGACGGCCACTTTCCCAGTTCGAAAGCCCCAACTCCGGCTTGTTCAAGGCGTATTGGCCGTCGACCCAACGGGTTATCCCGTTGCCCACGAACGGCGCATTGACCGCGTTATAGAAGCGCGCTTGAGCGGCGGCATCTTCGCTGATCAACGAGACCGTGAATTGTGGGCTGTAGCGATTGAACAAGGCGATGGACTGGTCCAGGTCATCAACGATTTTCAGACTGACTTCCGGCGTCTCCTCCCATTCCCACTCGCGCCCCAATTGCGCTTCGGGCAAAGGCTCGGCCAGTGCTTCGGTGCGATAGCCTTCGGCGCGGTACACCTCGACGCTCGCGGTTTGCCAGTCCGCCGGCAAGCACGGCTCGCTGCCTTCGACGATGTGCAACTTGCAGCCCTGCCCCCGAGCAGCGCCCGCCTGTTGCAATGCATCGAGAAACAGCGGCACCAGTTCTGCCGCACGGTCGCGGTGTATCAGGCAAACATTGAGGGTGTTGCAGACTTTACGGTCGAGGGAATTGCGCACCACGCTGGCAAAGCGCCGGGCATCGGCGTCCTTGTCCGCGATGAGCCAGGCGCCGCCGGTGCCGTGCAGGCTGACCGCGGTGCCGGACTGCTGGGCGATACTGCC
>NZ_WFGV02000101.1 GCF_010095445.2 Pseudomonas sp. TNT3 | reverse complement strand
GGGGCGGGGGAGGGCTCGGCGGCAGGCGGCGCGGTGTCGACGGCCTCGAACAACATCGGAATCTGTTCCTGATCCTCGTCCTCGACCGTGTCGGTCAAAAGCGGGGGTTGCAGGTTGTCATCGCCGAGCAGTTGGCGGATCGACTCGAGGTCGTCCAGCAGATGCGCGGACTGTTGGTGCGTTTTTGGCGTGTCCATCGGAATACTCAGAGTCGCTGTAAACGGTGGTCTTGCAGAGGATAGCCCTGTTCGCGATAGAAGCGGAAACTCTCCCGCGCGGCCTGGCGAATCGTTGGCTCTTCTACCACCACTTCCGCCACGCGGGCGAACTGTTTGGCAAAGGCGGGCACTTTCAGGTCAAGGTTGACCAGCAGATCCTGGTGCTGACCGCAGTCGTCACCCAGTCCCAGCACGATCAAACCCTCCGGCTCGTTCTCGGCGGGCCCGTGTGGAACGAAACTTTCGCCCTTGAAGGCCCACAGGCGTGCATCAAGATCGTCGCGTTGGGCGGCATCGCTGCAATGCAGATAGATACGGTGCCCCATGCGCCACGCTTTTTCGGTGAGCTTGCAGGCGAAATCCAGCCGCGCCGAAGGATCGGCGCTGGGCAGGATATAGAAGTCGACTTTGGTCATTGCGGTTCCTGGAATCAACTTCCGCGGAATCTGTAGGAGCGAGCTTGCTCGCGAAGGTCGTCAACGATTGCGCGGGAAACCAGGTTAATCGCGGCGATCTTGAGTTTTTCGCGAGCCAGCTCGCTCCTACAGTAGTCAGTGAGCGATATTTAGGCCTTGGCGCGATCCAGCAGGTATTGGGTCAGCAGTGGAACCGGGCGGCCAGTGGCGCCTTTGTCCTTGCCGCCGCTGGTCCATGCAGTGCCGGCGATGTCCAGGTGCGCCCAGTTCAGGTTCTTGGTGAAGCGCGACAGGAAGCAGGCGGCAGTGATGGTGCCGGCTTTCGGGCCGCCAATGTTGGCGATGTCGGCGAACGGGCTGTCCAGCTGTTCCTGGTACTCGTCGAACAACGGCAGCTGCCAGGCGCGGTCGTCGGCGGACTGGCCGGCGCTCAACAGTTGGCCGATCAGTTCGTCGTTGTTGCCCAGCAGGCCGGAGGTGTGAGCACCCAGCGCAACGACGCAAGCGCCAGTCAGGGTCGCGATGTCGATCACGGCCTGTGGCTTGAAGCGTTCGGAGTAAGTCAGGGCATCGCACAGCACCAGACGGCCTTCGGCGTCAGTGTTGAGGATTTCCACGGTCTGGCCGCTCATGGTGGTCACGATGTCGCCAGGGCGCGCAGCGTTGCCGCTCGGCATGTTTTCGGCGCAGGCGAGGATGCACACCAGGTTGATCGGCAGTTTCAGCTCGAGCACGGCACGCAGGGTACCGAACACGCTGGCAGCGCCGCCCATGTCGTACTTCATTTCGTCCATGCCGGCGCCTGGCTTGAGGCTGATGCCGCCGGTGTCAAACGTGATGCCTTTGCCGACCAGCGCGTAAGGCTTCTCGGATTTCTTGCCACCGTTGTATTGCATGACGATCAGGCGCGGAGGCTGGGCGCTGCCCTGGCCGACGGCGTAGAACGAGCCCATGCCCAGGTCCTTGATCTTCTTCTCATCGAGGACTTCGACTTTCAGGCTTTTGAATTCCTTGCCCAGGTTCTTCGCCTGTTCACCGAGGAATGTCGGGTGGCAGATGTTCGGGGGCAGGTTGCCCAGGTTACGGGTGAACGCCATGCCATTGGCAATCGCGGTAGCGTGGGCCACGGCGCGTTCGACTTCAGCCTGGGCTGCCTTGATGGTCACCAGGGTGACTTTCTTCAGTGCGCGAGGCTCGGGTTTCTGGCTCTTGAACTGATCGAACGTGTACTCGCCGTCCACCAGGGTTTCGGCCAGCAGACGGGTCTTGCCGTAGCTGTCGCGACCTTTGACCACCACTTCGTCCAGCGCAAGCACTGCATCAGTGCCGCCCAGACCTTTCAGGGTGTTGAGGATGCCGGCGATCATTTTACGGAACGGGCGATCGCCCAGCTCTTCGTCCTTGCCCACGCCGACCAGCAATACGCGCTCGGCTTTGAGGTTCGGCAGGCTGTGCAGCAGCAGGCTCTGGCCGACTTTGCCGGCCAGGTCGCCGCGCTTGAGGACAGCGCTGATTGCGCCGCCGCTCAATTCGTCGAGTTGCTTGGCAACGGCGCCAAGTTTGCGGCCTTCGCTGATGGCGACGACCAGAGTGGCGGTCTTCAACGTTTCTGGGTTAACGCTTTTTACAACCAGTTCCATGTCCGGGCCCCTGAATCAATGGTCAACACGCAAGCGTATGAACTTGCTTATAAATAGAAAGACGCAAGACACGACCTGCGACAAAGGCCGCAGTTTGAACCTCGCCTGCTGCGCCTGACAACCCTCGGTCTTACGATTGTGGGCGCACGCCTGCTCGCAAGGAACCCGAGCCCGCCATGGGGTGTCAGACTTCCCGCTGCAGGGAGGCGATGATCCTCGGATCGCCGTCCGGAGCAGGCTTGCTCCTGCGCCCTGCGCGCCAATGCATTGCGCAGTGACAGGCGCGCACAATCACAGGATAATGCGCCATCTTTTCGGCGGCCCTGCCTTGCGGTCCGCCTGATATGTTTGCTTGTTTGGCCGCCTTCGCCTGACAACCCTGGAGTGTCTGGTTTGATTGTCTTTCGTTACCTATCCCGCGAAGTCCTGTTGACCCTGAGTGCCGTTAGCGCCGTGCTGCTGGTCATCATCATGAGCGGACGCTTCATCAAATACCTCGCCCAGGCGGCGGCAGGTCTTCTGGATCCGGGCTCGCTGTTTCTGATCATGGGTTTTCGACTTCCGGGTTTCCTGCAGCTCATCCTGCCCCTCGGGCTGTTTCTGGGCATCCTGCTGGCCTACGGTCGCTTGTACCTCGAAAGCGAAATGACCGTCCTGTCGGCCACCGGCATGAGCCAGCAACGCCTGTTCGCCATGACTCTGTTTCCGGCCACTCTGGTCGCCCTCGTGGTGGCGTGGTTGAGCCTGAGCCTGGCGCCACAAGGGGCCAATCAATTTCAGTTGCTGTTGAACAAGCAGGACGCCCTGACCGAGTTCGATACGCTGGAGCCCGGACGCTTCCAGGCGTTGCGTGACGGTACGCGGGTGACCTATACCGAAACGCTGACGGACGATCGTATCCATTTGGGTGGCGTGTTCATTTCGCAAAAGAACACGTCGTCGGACCAGAAGGATCGTGGTATTTCCGTGCTGGTGGCCGAAAAAGGCCGTCAGGAAATCCGCCCGGACGGCAACCGCTATCTGATTCTCGACAACGGTTACCGCTACGACGGCAGTCCGGGGCAGGCTGATTACCGTGCAATCAAATACGAAGAATATGGTGTTCTGCTGCCCAATCCGGATGTCAGTGACGAAGTCACCGACCGGGATGCAATGCCTACCAGCAGCCTCTTTGGTAGTGAAGACATCCGTTCGCGCACCGAGCTGCAATGGCGAATCTCGCTGCCATTGCTGGTGTTCATCGTCACGCTGATGGCGGTGCCGCTGTCGCGCGTCAATCCGCGTCAGGGACGTTTCCTCAAACTGCTACCGGCGATTCTTCTCTACATGGCTTACCTGACCATCCTGATTGCCGCCCGTGGCGCGCTGGAAAAAGGCAAGCTTCCGATGGCTTTGGGCCTGTGGCCGGTGCACGGAATCTTCCTGGCAATTGGCCTCGTCCTGCTTTATTGGGAGCCCATGCGCTTGAAACTGGCGAGTCGCCGCAGCGCGCTGGAGGTGGCCCGTGGTTAAGCTGGATCGCTACATCGGTAGCAGCGTGTTCGTGGCCATCCTGGCGGTATTGGGGATTATTCTCGGTCTGGCGACGCTGTTCGCCTTTATCGATGAGATGGGCGACGCCAGCGATACCTATACCTTGCTGGACGTCTTGAGCTACGTCCTGCTGACGGCGCCGCGTCGTCTCTACGACATGTTGCCGATGGCGGCGCTCATCGGGTGCCTGATCGGTCTGGGTAGCCTGGCCAGTAACAGCGAACTGACGATCATGCGCGCAGCCGGCGTTTCCATCGGCCGTATCGTCTGGGCGGTCATGAAGCCGATGCTGGTATTGATGGTCGCTGGTGTGTTGATTGGCGAATACGTGGCGCCCGCCACCGAAAGCGCCGCGCAAGCCAATCGTTCATTGGCACAAGGCAGTGGGGATGCACAAAGCGCCCGGCATGGCTTGTGGCATCGCCAGGGTGACGAGTTCATCCACGTCAACTCGGTACAGCCCAATGGCGTGCTGTATGGCGTAACCCGTTACCACTTCGATAAAGAACGGCACATGCTGTCGGCGAGTTTTTCCAAGCGCGCCGAGTTCGACAAGGATCACTGGCAGCTTAGCGACGTCACCACCACGCTGTTCCATGAGAAAAGCACCGAAGTGGTCACGACACCTGTAGAGCGCTGGGAAATTGCCCTGAGCCCGCAGTTGCTGAGCACTGTGGTCATGGCGCCCGAGTCGCTGTCGATTTCCGGCTTGTGGGGTTACATCCATTACCTGGCTGACCAGGGGCTGAACAACGGCCGGTACTGGCTGGCATTTTGGGTCAAGGTGTTGCAGCCACTGGTCACCGCTGCACTGGTGCTGATGGCGATCTCCTTCATCTTCGGTCCGCTGCGTTCGGTGACCCTCGGCCAGCGTGTGTTTACTGGCGTGCTGGTGGGGTTCACCTTCCGTATCGTCCAGGATCTGCTCGGCCCTTCGAGCCTGGTGTTCGGTTTCTCGCCGCTGTTTGCGGTGCTGGTGCCCGCCAGTGTGTGCGCCCTGGCCGGGGTCTGGCTGTTGCGTCGGGCCGGTTGATTCCGGGTATTTCCCAGCTTCGCCACTCTCAAGAAACGCCCCTGCCGCAAGGTCGGGGCGTTTTTGTATGCGCCGTCTGACCTGCAAACGTGACGCTTGCGCCGTGGATCAGGTACAATTCCCGGCTATTTTTCGGCGGGCTATGCCTGCAGCCTTTTTGAGTGTTGATCCGTGAGTGATTTGAGTCATATCCGCAATTTCTCCATCATCGCCCACATTGACCATGGCAAGTCGACGCTGGCTGATCGATTCATCCAGATGTGCGGCGGCCTTGCCGAGCGCGAAATGGAGGCCCAGGTGCTGGACTCCATGGACCTGGAGCGTGAACGCGGGATCACCATCAAGGCCCATAGCGTCACCCTGTATTACACCGCTCGCGATGGCATCAAGTACCAGCTGAACTTCATTGATACCCCGGGCCACGTTGACTTCACCTATGAAGTCAGCCGGTCGCTGGCGGCTTGTGAAGGTGCGTTGCTGGTAGTCGATGCCGGTCAGGGTGTTGAGGCGCAGTCGGTTGCCAACTGCTACACGGCCATCGAGCAGGGCCTGGAAGTCATGCCGGTCCTGAACAAGATCGACCTGCCACAGGCCGATCCGGACCGCGTCAAAGAAGAAATCGAGAAAATCATCGGCATCGACGCGACGGATGCGGTCGAGTGCAGTGCCAAGACCGGTCTGGGCGTCGATGAGGTACTCGAGCGCCTGGTGCATACCATTCCTGCGCCAACCGGTAACTACGAAGATCCGCTGCAAGCGTTGATCATCGATTCCTGGTTCGACAACTATCTGGGCGTTGTTTCCCTGGTTCGCGTGCGCCATGGCCGCGTGAAGAAGGGCGACAAGATTCTGGTCAAGTCAACCGGCAAGATCCACCTGGTGGACAGCGTCGGTGTCTTCAACCCGAAACACACCGCCACCGTTGACCTGAAGGCCGGCGAAGTGGGCTTCATCATTGCCGGCATCAAGGACATTCACGGTGCACCGGTCGGTGACACCCTGACCTTGAGCTCCACGCCCGACGTCGATGTGCTGCCAGGCTTCAAACGCATTCAGCCGCAGGTCTACGCCGGCCTGTTTCCGGTCAGCTCCGACGATTTCGAAGACTTCCGTGAGGCGCTGCAAAAGCTCACGCTGAACGATTCGTCGCTGCAATACACCCCGGAAAGCTCCGACGCCCTGGGCTTCGGCTTCCGTTGCGGCTTCCTCGGCATGCTGCACATGGAAATCATCCAGGAGCGCCTGGAGCGCGAGTACGACCTGGACCTGATCACCACGGCGCCAACCGTAATTTTCGAGCTGCTGCTGAAAACCGGTGAAACGATTTACGTCGACAACCCGTCGAAGCTTCCAGACCTGTCCTCTATCGAAGACATGCGTGAACCGATCGTGCGGGCCAATATTCTTGTGCCGCAGGAGCACCTGGGCAACGTCATTACCCTGTGTATCGAAAAGCGTGGCGTGCAGCACGACATGCTGTTCCTCGGTACCCAGGTCCAGGTGACCTACGATTTGCCGATGAACGAAGTGGTCCTCGACTTCTTTGACCGTCTCAAGTCGACCAGCCGTGGCTATGCTTCGCTGGATTACCATTTCGATCGTTATCAATCGGCTAATCTGGTGAAGCTGGATGTGCTGATCAACGGTGACAAGGTCGACGCCCTGGCGCTGATCGTGCACAAGGATAACGCGCACTACAAAGGTCGCCAGTTGACCGAGAAGATGAAAGAACTGATTCCGCGTCAGATGTTCGACGTTGCGATCCAGGCCGCCATTGGCGGTCAGATCATTGCGCGTACGTCCGTCAAGGCACTCAGAAAGAACGTATTGGCCAAATGCTACGGCGGCGACGTTAGCCGTAAGCGCAAGCTGTTGGAAAAGCAGAAGGCCGGTAAAAAACGCATGAAGCAAGTCGGTAACGTGGAAATTCCACAAGAAGCCTTCCTTGCAGTGCTCAGGTTGGATAGTTAGGTCCTATGTCACTAAATTTCCCGCTGTTGCTGGTCATCGCCGTGTTCGTCTGCGGCCTGTTGGCGTTGCTCGATCTGGTTATTCTTGCGCCGCGTCGGCGTGCTGCCATTGCTTCCTATCAGGGCAGCGTCAGCCAGCCTGACGGGATGGTGGTCGAGAAACTGAACAAAGAGCCGCTGCTGGTCGAATACGGCAAATCGTTCTTCCCGGTGCTGTTCATCGTGTTGGTGCTGCGTTCGTTCCTGGTGGAACCGTTCCAGATTCCATCCGGCTCGATGAAACCGACCCTGGATGTCGGCGACTTCATTCTGGTGAGCAAGTTTTCCTACGGGATCCGCTTGCCGGTGATCGACAAGAAAATCATCGAAGTCGGTGATCCGCAGCGCGGCGATGTGATGGTCTTTCGCTACCCGAGCGATCCGAACGTCAACTACATCAAGCGTGTAGTGGGCCTGCCGGGTGATCAGATTCGTTACACAGCGGACAAGCGCCTGTTCGTCAACGGCGAGTCAGTCGCCGAGCAGCTGGTGGGCTCCGAACCGGGCACGCTGGGCAGCGCCGAGCTCTACAAGGAAAAACTCGGCATCGCCGAGCACCTGATCCGCAAGGAAATGAGCCGCTACCGCGCAACGCCGGACCGTTCATGGACCGTGCCTGCCGGGCACTACTTCATGATGGGCGACAACCGCGACAATTCGAACGACAGTCGCTACTGGGATGATCCGAACATTCCCAAGGATCTGCTGGGCATGGTTCCCGACAAGAATATCGTCGGCAAGGCCTTCGCTGTCTGGATGAGCTGGCCAGAACCCAAACTCAGTCACCTGCCGAATTTCTCGCGGGTTGGCCTGATCAAGTAATCACACACGGCGCTGTTGAACACAGCGCCGAATGCATTTCTGGAACCGGCACAATCGGCCCCGGACGCATGAAAACAATGATATTCAGGATGTAATTTTTGAACACAGCGTTAATTGTCCCAAGCCCGCGCCGCACCACGGCGATGGCGGTGGAATCCAGCCACGAACTCAGCGTGGGTACACCGTGAGCGTTTCCTTAAGCCGTCTAGAGCGTCAGCTCGGCTACACCTTCAAAGACCAGGAACTGATGGTCCTGGCCCTGACTCACCGCAGCTTTGCCGGGCGTAACAACGAACGCCTGGAGTTCCTCGGTGATGCCATTCTCAACTTCGTCGCTGGCGAAGCGCTGTTCGATCGCTTCCCGCTGGCTCGCGAAGGCCAACTGTCACGCTTGCGTGCACGTCTGGTCAAAGGCGAGACCCTGGCCGTGCTGGCCCGTGGTTTCGACCTGGGCGACTACCTGCGTCTGGGTTCCGGTGAGTTGAAGAGCGGCGGTTTTCGTCGCGAATCGATTCTGGCCGATGCCCTGGAAGCGCTGATTGGTGCAATCTACCTGGATGCGGGCATGGACATGGCGCGCGAACGCGTTCTGGCCTGGCTGGCAGGTGAGTTCGAAGGCCTGACACTGGTCGACACCAACAAAGATCCAAAAACCCGTTTGCAGGAATTCCTGCAATCGCGCGGTTGTGAGCTGCCACGTTACGAAGTGGTGGATATCCAGGGTGAGCCGCATTGCCGGACGTTCTTCGTCGAATGTGAAATCACCTTACTGAATGAAAAAAGCCGAGGTCAGGGTGTGAGTCGTCGTATTGCCGAACAGGTAGCGGCCGCCGCAGCACTGATTGCCCTGGGTGTGGAGAATGGCAATGACTGATTCAACCGCAACACGCTGTGGCTATGTTGCCATCGTCGGCCGTCCCAACGTGGGCAAGTCCACGCTGCTGAACCACATTCTGGGCCAGAAGCTGGCGATTACCTCGCGCAAGCCTCAGACCACGCGGCACAACATGCTGGGCATCAAGACCGAGGGCGCCGTACAGGCCATCTACGTCGACACCCCCGGTATGCACAAAGGTGGCGAAAAAGCCCTCAACCGCTACATGAACAAGACTGCTTCGGCGGCGTTGAAAGATGTCGACGTGGTGATCTTCGTGGTGGATCGCACCAAGTGGACCGACGAGGACCAGATGGTCCTGGAGCGCGTCCAGTACGTGACCGGCCCGCTGATCGTGGCGCTGAACAAGACCGATCGCATCGAAGACAAAGCTGAACTGATGCCGCACCTGTCGTGGTTGCAGGAACAGCTGCCGAGCGCGCAGATCATGCCGATCTCGGCCCAGCACGGGCACAACCTCGAAGCGCTGGAGCGAGTGATCGCCGGTTACCTGCCGGAGAACGATCACTTCTTCCCGGAAGACCAGATCACTGACCGCAGCAGTCGCTTCCTGGCGGCTGAATTGGTGCGCGAGAAAATCATGCGCCAGATGGGCGCGGAGCTGCCGTACCAGATCACCGTGGAAATCGAAGAGTTCAAGCAGCAGGGCAAAACCCTGCACATTCATGCTTTGATCCTCGTAGAACGTGACGGTCAGAAGAAGATCATCATTGGTGACAAGGGCGAGCGCATCAAACGCATCGGCACCGAGGCGCGCAAGGACATGGAGCTGTTGTTTGACTCCAAGATCATGCTGAACCTCTGGGTCAAGGTGAAAGGCGGCTGGTCTGACGACGAGCGTGCCCTGCGTTCGCTGGGTTACGGCGACCTGTAAGACTCGGCTCCTGTACTCCAGAAATACCCTGTGGGAGATTCTATGTTGCCCAGCAACACAAAATTCTCAAGCCGATAGGTATTCGCTCTGATTTTTCATCAGAGCGAACGCCACCCGACAGAGCTTGCGAGCCAAGGCCACCAAAGCCTGAGTTTT
>NZ_WFGV02000100.1 GCF_010095445.2 Pseudomonas sp. TNT3 | reverse complement strand
GTGGTCACGGCGGAAGCGGAAGTGGCGGTGGTGGCAGTCACAGCGGAAGCGGTGGCGGCGGCAACAGCGGCAGTGGTCACAGCGGCAGCGACCATGGCTCGGGCCATTCCGGCAACACCGCCTCATCCTCGTCCGGGCGCAGCGGCACCCACAACGAGCCGGGGGATGACCACGGGGTACATCGCGCTGGTGAAGTGGGTGATGACCACGGAGTACATCGTGCGGGTGAAGTCGGCGACGACCGCGGCGTTCATGCCAACGGAGAAGTCGGCGACGACCGCGGCGTGCATGCCAACGGAGAAGTCGGCGATGACCGTGGTGTGCATGTCGGCGGTGAGCCGGGCGATGACAAGAGGTCCTGACGGGCGCTGGTCACCCGAGCTCCACACCCCCCTGTAGGAGGTGCCGCAGGCTGCGATCTTTTGATCTTGTTTTTTTCGAAGATCAAGACCAAAAGATCGCAGCCTGCGGCCCCTCCTACGCGGGTTCGTTATGTGCCTCAGACCTCGGTCTGATCCAGCCGCTCACGCAAGAATTCGATCAACGCCTGCACAGGCCTCGACCCCTGGCGATGTTGCGGGTACACCGCCGACAACGTCAGCGGCTCCGGCCGAAACTCATCCAGCACCGGCACCAGCCTGCCATCTTTCAAGGCCGCCCCGACAATAAACGTCGGCAGGTACGTAACCCCCATACCGGCAATCGCTGCGTCTTTGAGCAATTCACCGTTGTTGACCCGCATCCGCCCGGTGACCTGCACAGCCAGTGGTTTGCCCTGCCCTTCGAAACGCCATTGCACCTGACGGCCATGACCGTAAGGCAGGCAATCGTGGGCGATTAAATCTTCGGGTTTAAGCGGCGTGCCATGCTCCGCCAGATAAGCCGGGCTGGCGCAATACACACGCTCGATGGACGCGATGCGACGAGCAATCAGCGTCGAGTCTTCCAGCGTTCCGATCCGCAACGCCAGGTCATACCCCTCGCTGAGCAAATCCACCGGGCGATCACTCAGGTCGACTTCCACGGTGACGTCGCGATAACGCTTCAGAAACAGCGGCAGCAAACACCCCAGATGAGCCAGGGCAAACGACAGCGGCGCACTCACCCGAATCGTGCCGCGCGGCTCCGTGGTCTGCCCGGCGATGCCCTGCTCCACTTGCTCGACTTCACCCAGCAGGCGCAAGGCTGACTCGTAATAACTCTGGCCCAGCGGCGTGACGTCCAGACGCCGGGTGGAACGGTTGAGCAGCCGCACCCCCAGACGCTCTTCGAGTTGCATCAAACGTCGGCTGACGAATTGCTTGGAAAGCCCCAACTGATCGGCCGCCGCGGTGAAGCTTCCGGAGTCCATCACCTGGCAAAAAATACGCATATCTTCAAAAGGGTTCATTGTCACGTCCTGGTTGACAGTCAAACACTTTATAGCGGCTTTTTCCTTTTCCGGCACCCTATTAATCTGTGTTCACCCCGCATGCTCCCGCCGGGACCTTCTTCTCACATTAAAAGGATTTGCCCGCATGAACCTCGTCAAGAAAACCCTGACCGCCTCCCTCCTCGCCCTTTCCGTCAGCAGCGCGTTTGCGGCGGGCAGCCCCGGTGTCGAACACAACACCCAAGCCTTCCTCGAAGCCCTCGCCGCCGGCGGTGGCAAGCCCCTCGAGCAGTTGAGCCCGAAAGAGGCCCGTGCAGTACTGACCGGTGCGCAGAATTCAGTGAAGGTTGATCTGTCGGGAGTGGACGTCAGCGACCGCGCCATCAAGGTCGACGGGCAAACCATCAACCTGAAAATCGTTCGTCCGGCCAAGGTCAAAGGTGAATTGCCGGTGTTCATGTTCTTCCACGGTGGCGGTTGGGTGCTGGGCGATTACCCGACTCACCAGCGTCTGATCCACGACCTGGTTGTCGGCTCCGGTGCCGTCGCGGTGTACGTCGACTACACGCCTTCACCGGAAGCGCAGTACCCGACCGCAATCAACCAGGCCTACGCCGCCACCCGTTGGGTCGCCGAGCACGGCAAGGACATCGGCGTCGATGGCAAGCGCCTCGCGGTGGCCGGCAACAGCGTCGGTGGCAACATGGCGGCGGTCGTGGCGTTAATGGCCAAGGAACAGAAAACCCCGGCATTGCGCTTCCAGTTGCTGATGTGGCCGGTGACTGACGCCCGGTTCGACACCGGGTCGTATCAGCAGTTTGCCGAGGGCCATTTCTTGACCAAGGGCATGATGAGCTGGTTCTGGGACAACTACACCACTGACGCCGGCGAACGCGCGCAGGTCCATGCGTCGCCGTTGCAAGCCAGCGCCGAACAGCTCAAAGGCCTGCCAGCCGCGCTGGTGCAGACGGCGGAGTTCGACGTGCTGCGTGATGAAGGCGAGGCCTACGCCCGGCATCTGGATGCGGCGGGTGTGCCGGTGACGGCGGTTCGCTACAACGGCATGATTCACGACTTCGGGTTGCTGAATCCGCTGAGCCAGATTCCTGAAGTGAAAGCGGCGGTGCGTCAGGCGGCGCTGGAACTGAAGACCCACCTTAACTGAGTTCCTTGCGACCTCGCGAAGCTGCGAGGCTGCACCGGTCCCCTGTAGCAGCTGTCGAGCCTGCGAGGCTGCACCGGTCCCCTGTAGCAGCTGTCGAGCCTGCGAGGCTGCGTTCGGCTGCGAAGCAGTCGTGAAATCAGTCGATGTGGTCGTTCAGGAAGACCGCGTGTACAGGATTTACGACTGCTTCGCAGCCGAACGCAGCCTCGCAGGCTCGACAGCTGCTACAGAGTCCGTATTGTCCTGACAGGTTCGGCAGCGGCTACATCCAACGCAAACATTCTCCCTGGAGCGTCCCCCCATGTCCTTCCTCCTCGCCCACCTGCTCTCCTTGAGCGCCCTGCTGCTGGTGATCGACACGGTGCTCTGGCACCTCGCGCCGTTCAAACACCGCGTCGTTCGGGTGGGTGTGCGCCTGGCATTGTTTCTGGTGTTCAGCGCGCTCATCATCAACGCTGGCGTCAGCCCGTTGCAGGCACCGCTGTTTGCCGATGATTCCGTGGCGCAAACAGGGGCCACGGCGTTGGGGATTCTCTGGTGGTTGTACGCGGCACGGGTGCTCACCGAGGTCATCGGCCTGATCCTGATGAGACGCATCGGTCACAGCGGTCGGTTGCTGCAGGACGTCATCGGCGCGCTGGTGTTTCTGATCGCCATCGTCGCCGCGGCCGGTTATGTGCTGGAGCTGCCGGTCAAGGGATTGCTCGCGACTTCAGGCGTGGTGGCGATCGTCGTCGGTCTGGCGCTGCAAAGCACCTTGAGCGATGTGTTTTCCGGCATCGTACTCAACACCACCAAGCCTTATCAGGTGGATGACTGGATCGTGATCGACGGCGTGGAAGGCAAGGTGCTCGACATCGACTGGCGCGCCACGCACCTCCTCACCAGTGCCGGCAGTACGGCAGTGGTGCCGAACTCGGTGGCGGCCAAAGCAAAAATCGTCAACCTCAGTCGGCCGAGCAACATGCACGGCGTGTCGATCAGCATTCAAGTGCCCAACCACATCCGCCCACGCCGAGTGCTCGACGCACTGGATCGCACGCTTCAAGGCAGCAGCAGCCTGTTGTTGAATCCGGCGCCGAAAGCCGTGCTCAAGGAGGCCGGCGAAACCATGTCCGAATACGTGGCCAGTGGCTTCATTACCGAGCTGGGCAAGAAAAGCGAAGTGCGTAATCAGCTGTTCGACCTGGCACATCGGCATCTCGAAGCGGCGGGTATTTCCCGGCAGCTCGATGGCGTGATCGAACCCTCCACCCGCGCCCGTGCCTTGCTGGACGAAGTGAAAATTTTCCGCTCCCTGAGCGAAAACGAACGCGATGAACTGGCACGGTCCATGGTCCCGCAGCAGTACGCGGCAGGCCAGGTTGTGCTGGAACTGGGCGAGGTACCGGACAACCTGATGGTCATTGCCACGGGCGTGGTCAGCGCGACCGTTCACGACGGTGACGGACACACCGAAGCCGGACGCATGGGGCCGAGCGAGGTCATGGGCGAACAGAGCATCCTGACCGACACGCCATCGATGGCCACGTTCACCACATTGACTTCGTGCATCATCTACCGGATCGACAAGTCATTGACCCGAAACTGCATGGAGCAGCGCAGCGAGGTGGGTCTGGCGTTGAACAAATTGCAGGCCGTGCGGCAGCAGAACAGCCGTTTGGCGTTGATGGCCAAACCGGTGCACATCAAGAAAAACGGCTTTTTGAGTTGGCTGCAAAAACGCCAGAATGTATGAGCAGACCTGTAGATATGGAGCTGGCCACATAAGGAATGACGCGCATTGGCGTAATGCTGTAGGCATACATTTGTGGCGAGGGGATTTATCCCCGTTGGGCTGCGAAGCGGCCCCAAAACCTGCAACCGAGGTGTATCAGGTACACCGCGTGTGATGGTTTTGCGCCTGCTTCGCAGCCGGACGGGGATAAATCCCCTCGCCACAGTATCGTGATTGCCTGAAACTATTACTGGTGCTCGCTTATTTGGAAGTCAGCACCGAATAGCTGTTCATCAGGTTGCGATAGTTCGGGATGCGCGGCGACAGAAGGTTTGCCAGGCCTTCCATGTCGTTGCGCCAGTCACCCTGCAGCTCGCAAGCCACCGAGAACCAGTTCACCAGTTGTGCACCGGCTGCAGCCATGCGCGCCCAGGCGGCTTGCTGCACGGTTTCGTTGAAGGTGCCGGAAGCATCCGTCACCACGAACACTTCAAACCCTTCAGCCAGTGCCGACAACGTCGGGAAGGTCACGCACACGTCGGTCACCACACCGGCAATGATCAACTGCTTACGGCCAGTGGCCTTGACCGCCTTGACGAAATCTTCGTTGTCCCAGGCATTGATCTGGCCTGGACGTGGAATGTACGGCGCGTCCGGGAACTGCTCTTTCAACTCTGGAACCATCGGGCCGTTCGGGCCATTTTCGAAGCTGGTGGTGAGAATGGTCGGCAGTTTGAAGAACTTGGCCACATCGCCCAAGGCCAGCACGTTGTTCTTGAATTCGTTCGGCGAGAAATCCTGAACCAGCGAGATCAGGCCCGTCTGGTGGTCGACCAGCAGGACAACCGCGTCGTCTTTGTTCAAGCGTTTGTAAGGCACATTGCTCATGTAAAACTCCTCGATGGATGGGTGTTACAGACAGCGCCGACGTAGTTGGCCGGCGCTTATTTGTGAGTGTCAGAAGGCAAAACACGAGCAGCCGAAAGCGCCCCAGAACCCGGCGAAATCGCTGACTGGCGCGTTCGATAACCGTGCCCGGTCGTGGCTGTGGGCGTGTACGCCGCAGGGGCCGCTGCAATGGTGAACCTGGGCCTGCATCGGCGAGGTCGGGCGCCAGTGGCCAGGGACTTTCACCACGGGCGACCAGTCCGGCAGCACCGGGACGCTGGCCGGCCCGAGTTTTTCGAAGTCACCGGCGGCATACACCACCTTGCCGCCCACCACGGTCAACACCGATTCGATCCACTTGATGGCTTCTTCATCGACGCTGAAAAAGTCTGCGCTGAGCGCCGCGACGTCAGCCAGCTGGCCGACTTTGATCATGCCCTTCTTGCCCTGTTCGGAAGAGAACCAGGCGCTGCCGTGGGTAAACAGTTCCAGCGCGGTCTGCCGGGAAAGGCCCTCGCTATGCAGCTCCAGACCACCGACGGTGCGGCCGCTGACCATCCAGTACAGGGAAGTCCACGGGTTGTAGCTCGACACCCGCGTGGCGTCGGTGCCCGCGCCCACCGGCACGCCTTCGGCCAGCATGCGCTTGATCGGCGGCGTCGCTTCGGCGGCTTTGGCGCCGTAACGCTCGACAAAATATTCGCCCTGAAACGCCATGCGATCCTGAATCGCAATGCCACCGCCCAGCGCCCTCACCCGCTCGATGTTGTGCGGGGTGATGGTTTCGGCGTGATCGAAAAACCACGGCAAGCCATTAAACGGAATGTCGCGATTGACCTTCTCGAAGACGTCGAGCATGCGACTGATGGATTCGTTGTAGGTGGCGTGCAGGCGGAACGGCCAGCGCTGTTCAACGAGATGGCGGACCACCGGTTCCAGTTCGTCTTCCATGGTTTGCGGCAGGTCTGGACGCGGTTCAAGGAAGTCCTCGAAATCCGCCGCCGAGAACACCAGCATTTCCCCGGCGCCGTTGTGCCGCAAAAAGTCATCGCCCTGATGCAGGGTCACGCTGCCGGTCCAGTTCTTGAAGTCGGCCAATTCTTCCTTGGGCTTCTGGGTAAACAGGTTGTAGGCGATGCGAATGGTCAGTTGCTGGTCTTTGGCCAACTGCTCGATCACCTGGTAATCGTCCGGGTAATTCTGGAAACCGCCACCGGCATCGATGGCACTGGTCAGCCCGAGACGGTTGAGTTCACGCATGAACTGGCGCGTCGAGTTGACCTGATACTCCAGCGGCAACTTCGGGCCCTTGGCCAGCGTCGAGTACAGAATCATCGCGTTGGGACGCGCCACCAGCATGCCGGTCGGATCGCCGTTGGCATCGCGGACAATCTCGCCACCCGGCGGATTCGGCGTGTTGCGGGTGTAACCGGCCACGCGCAACGCCGCACGGTTGAGCAACGCACGGTCATACAGGTGCAGCACGAACACCGGCGTGTCCGGCGCCGCCTGGTTGAGTTCTTCGAGGGTCGGCATGCGTTTTTCGGCAAACTGGAATTCGTTCCAGCCACCCACTACCCGCACCCATTGCGGCGTCGGCGTGCGATCAGCCTGTTCCTTGAGCATGCGCAGCGCATCGGCCACGGACGGTACACCTTCCCAGCGCAGTTCCAGGTTGTAGTTCAAACCTCCGCGGATCAGGTGCAAGTGTGAATCGTTGAGACCGGGGATCACGCAACGTCCCTTGAGGTCGATCACCTGGGTATTTGCACCCCGCAACGCCATGGCCTGCGCATCGGTCCCGACCGCGACAAAACGGCCTTCGCTGATGGCCACGGCGCTGGCAAGCGGGTTTTCCCGGTCAACGGTATGGAACTGGCCATTGAACAAAATAAGATCGGCGTTCATCGCGTTTCCTTAGGCGTAGTGGAAGAGGACAGCCAGGGCGCGAACAGGCGCGTCGCCATCGGCATAAACAGATAAACCACCGACACCACGATGGTCAGGGTGATCAGGAAAGTGGCGACGAAGTAGCTGGAGAGGAAGGCATTGAGGCGCAGCACCGGCCCCCAGATCAGCGGCACCAGCAAGGTGTGGGGCAGAATCACCAACAGCGTTACCACGGCCTGCTTCCAGCGTGGCGGCGGCGCCGAAGCGTCGACCTGCGGCGCGAACCAGAACTCGTTGACCGGGTTGACTTCGGTCTGGTCGCCGTCGGCAAGCATCGGCGTGGCTTCGTTCACCAACGCCAGCCGTTGCGGCGAGTCGAGCCAGCGCTGCATCGCCTCCGTGGAGCAAAAGCGCAGCACGCACGTGTAGGAATCCAGGCCGGCGTTCTTGCCCCGAACCACGTCCACGCCCAAGTGCCCTTCCTGCTGTCCGGCAATGGCAACGATGTTGCGCAACCAGGCTTCATACGGCACTTCAAAACCGGCCTTGACCCGGTGTTTGACCACCAGCGTCACGACCTCCTCAAAACCCTTTGCAGGCGTGTCGAGTGAGTTTGATTCAGGCATAACGCAAGGCTCCGGAAAAACGCACAAACCCCCGACATGCAAGTCGGGACATGAGTGGATAGTGCCGGTACGGGTGCGGGGGAAATTGGATGTGTGTGCTGTTTTCGTGTCAGGTGTAAAAGCACCATGGCTGGAGTAAGTCTGTTCGCAGCCCGGTGCAGGTGGTGCCTGGGCCACCGCAATCGCCAGCAGGCTAGCTCGCACTGTTTAGACAGGGGTACATCCGTGGGCATCAGGTTTGGAGGCAGGCCGCCATCGCTGGCAAGCCAGCTCCCACAGGATCGAGTACAGCCGCATGAATCGCGGTCGGCTGACAGGCCGTCTTCGCGAGCAGGCTCGCTCCTACAGTTTGATCGGGTACATCCGCGTGAATCAGGTCGGTCAATCGGACGCTATAGTCGGAATGCCGCCCAGAGCAAACTGTGCTCCTACAGAAGATCCCCCCACCGCCATTGCCCTTCACCACTCAAGGCCGAGCGTTAGCTCGCCTGCAAGCTTTTGATTTTGATCCACCCGCCCCGTCGGGACACCGGAGCGAGGGAACACCGAGCTTTAGCGAGGTGCCGTACGCTTGGGGCGAGCCTTTTTTTGCTTAGTTTTTTTTGGCGTTTGAAAAAAAAGTGAGTCGCCGTAAGGGCGAAACCCCTAAGTGGCCGTTACCGCAGCAATGGATATGTACACCTGCAAAAAATGGGTCGGCGGTCAGACCGCCATCGCAGGCAAGCCAGCTCCCACAGGAACGAGTACAGCCGCGTGAATCGGGTAGGCTGCCAGACCGCCATCGCGAGCAGGCTCACTCCTACAAGGGGATCGGGTACAGATCCAAGAGCCTGGGAGCCCCGAAAACCCACTCGTCACGACAAAACAGGCAACGGCCTGGACATGAAATCACTGATCCGCGACCGCAACCAGCGCTCCGCCGGATCGTTATCATGCACCCCACTCCACGCCATCGACAGCTGCGCCGCCTCAATCGGAAAAGGCGGATCCTCAGCACGCAACGCACACCCCTCAACCAACGCACACGCCGCATAATCCGGCACCGTAGCGATCATCTCGGTGCCCGCCAGCAACGCCCGCAACCCACTGAACTGCGGCACCCCCAACACCACCCGCCGGCAACGCCCGATCTTCGCCAGATCCAGATCGATGTTGCCACTCAGATCGCCCGAAAACGACACCATCGCATGCGGTCGCTCACAGTATTCATCCAGCGTCAGCGGGCCCGGCCGTTTATCGCCGCGCAAAATCTTGCAGGGAATGTCGCGCAACGTCTTGCGCTTGGCATTGGCCGGCAGGTCCGTGGTGTAGCTCACCCCTACGGAAATCTCCCCCGATGCCAACAACGCCGGCATCAACAAAAAGTTCGCCCGCCGCACCACCACAATGATCCCCGGGGCTTCCTCGCGCAGGTGCGTTAACAACGGCGGAAACAGACCGAACTCGGCATCGTCCGACAGCCCGATGCGAAACACATCGCTACTGGTCGTCGGATCGAACTCCTTGGCCCGGCTGACGGCGCCCGAGATGGTGTCCATCGCCGGCTGCAACTCTTTGAGAATCGCCAGCGCCCTCGCCGTCGGCTCCATGCCACGGCCGTTGCGCAGCAGCAACGGATCGTCGAACAGGTCCCGCAACCGACCCAGCGCCGCACTCACCGCCGGTTGCCCCATGAAGAGTTTTTCGGCGACACGGGTGAGGTTCTTTTCGAACATCAAGGCCTCGAAAATGACCAGCAAGTTCATGTCGACGCGGCGTAGATCATTACGGTTCATGGGCACGGTTCCTTATGTATTCAGCCAGGCGCGAGGGTGATGATTGTGTCTGAGTTTGCTTGAGCGCGCCCGGCATAAAAGTGAAATTAACAACGATTAACTCGCCAGCCAGAGCCTTGCGAACAAGAATGAGTTTCACCGACTCGGACCTCTGCCATGGCTCACTTTCAGCAAAACACCGCCCGCGCGGCAGTCACTGAAACGCGAAAAAAAAACACCGGCGGTTTGACTCCGTGGCGCGAACAGCTGGCCAAGCAACTGATTCTCGAGCGCCTGGGTGAAACCGTGGAAGTGACCGAACTGGCGCGCGCCTGCGCCCTCTCACGCAGTCATTTTTCACGCGCCTTCAAGTGCAGCACCGGGCTCTCGCCCCAGGACTGGATTCGTCACCAGCGCATCGCCCGTGCCAAGCAACTGATCGAGAGCACCGACCTGTCCCTGACGCAAATCAGCCTGGAGTGCGGTTTCTGCGACCAGGCACATTTCTGCCACATCTTCACCCGCAGTGAAGGCATCAATCCGTTTGCATGGCGCTGCCGGACTGTTCGCAGCCAGACCGTGTCCTGCGCCTACACATCTCAACTTCACGCTCGATAGTCCCGACGAAGCCTGAACGTCCAAACCTCGCGCCCAATTCCCTGACAACGCCAAACCTGTAGCAGCTGCCGAGCCTGCGAGGCTGCGTCCGGCTGCGAAGCAGTCGTAAACCCGGTAAACGCGGTCTGTCTGAAACACCGTGTCGTCAGGTTTTACGACTGCTTCGCAGCCGGACGCAGCCTCGCAGGCTCGGCAGCTGCTACAGGTAGTCCGGCTCAGCCTGATGCCGCCGGCGCGGATGCAGGCCTGCGTCGTTGTGCGTCAATCATTCAGGAATGCCAGCAGATCAATTCAATGGACGGGCCATGCGCTCGGCGAGGCGCGCCACG